>JAHDVQ010000150.1 GCA_023384595.1 Vicinamibacteraceae bacterium
TCGTCGCGGGGCACCTGGCGATGGTCGCGGTGACGCTCTACCTCGCCTCGGGAGCCGGCGACAGGAGGTGCGTGTAGAGCGCGTCGATGTCGCCGAGCAGCCGCTCGGCGCCGTAGCGCGAGACGCTGGCCGTGCGGGCGCTGACACCCAGCCGCCGCGCCAGATCGGAGTCGTCCAGGACACGGCCGATGCTCTCGGCCAGGGCCGCGTCGTCGCCTGGCGGCACGAGCAGGCCGGTCTCGCCGTCGGACACGACATCGCTGACGCCACCCACCCGGGTCGATACGACCGGACACCCGGTCGCCATGGCCTCGATGAGTGCGACCGGCGAGCCCTCGTTCCGCGATGAGAGGCCGACGACGTCCGAGTCGGCGTAGATGCCCGCGAGGTCGGCACGCCAGCCCAGGAACCTCACGCGCCCGGCAAGACCGAGATCGCCCGCCATCCGCTCGAGCTCCGCGCGTCGCTCTCCGTCGCCAACGACGAGGAAGCGCACGTCGGGCCGCGACGGCGCCACCAATGCCGCCGCGGCGAGGAAGACTTCGTGCGCCTTGATGGGCACCAGACGCGCCACGATCGTCACCAGACGCGACTCCACGGGAACGCCCAGCTCGCGATGCAGGACGCGCGTCCCCCGGGGCGCGCTCGCGAACGGCTCGAGGTCGAAGCCGAGAGGCACGACCTCGAAGCGATCGCGCGCGCCGATGCCGTGCGCGAGCAGCGCGTCGCGAACCTGCGGGGTCACGGCCACCAGGCGCGTGCTCACCCGGGCCAGTCCGCGCTCGATCGACACGAAGAGCCGCGTCTTGGCGGGCGAGAAGTACCCGTCCAGCACGTGGCCGTGATAGGTGTGGACCACGACGGGCACACGGCAGAGCCACGCCGCCAGCCGGCCGAGCGCGCCAGCCTTGGCCGTGTGCGTGTGCACGACGTGAGGGCGGATGTGCCGGACGGCACGGACGATGGCGCCGAGTGCTCCGAGATCGCGGGGACCACGAATCTCACGTCCGAGGCTCGGAACGATTTCGAGCCGGGCCAGCGACCGGCCGTGCAGGGCGAGGTAGTTGCCTTCGCCGGGCTCCTCGGTGCCGGCCAGCAGGAACGACGTGTAACGCGACGGATCGAGCCGCTCGGTGAGGAGCGTGGCGTGAATGGCCGGCCCCCCGATGTTGAGGCGCGCGATCATCCGCAGGACGCGCGTCATCGAATCACCGCGCCCATCGCTCGAGCCACGCCTGGAACATCAGCGCGACCCAGAGCCGGTGCTGCCCGTCACGCCGGCCGGCGAGGTGATCGCGCCACACGCGCCGGATCGGCTCGGGTCTGAGATAGCCCTCGCGCCGGAGTCGCGCGTCGTCGAGCAAGGCTTCGGCCCACGACCGCAGCGGTCCGCGCAGCCACTCCCCTACGGGAATGCCGAACCCGATCTTCGGCCGCTCCACCAGCTCGCGCGGCACGTAGCGATCGAGGACGCGCCTCAGGATCCACTTGCCCTCGCCATCCCGGATCTTCAGCGACAGCGGCAGCGACCACGCCCACTCGACCAGCCGATGGTCCAGGAGCGGTCCCCTGGCCTCGAGGCTCACGCCCATGGTGGCGCGATCGACCTTGGCGAGGATGTCGCCGGGCAGGTAGCCCACGAGATCGTAGTACATCATGCGATCCACGGCGTCCGGCAGCCGCGTCGCGATCGCGTCGTCGTCGATGGCCGTCGTGACGAGGCGGCCGCCGATGACGACGCGCTCGGCCTCGGGCCACTGGGCGACGAGCCGCCGGTAGACCTCGTCGGCCGACGGCGCGTCGACCACCGACGCCAGCTTGCGGATCTTCTCGCCGGGGTGGCTCTGCTCGAGGCGTCGAGGCAGCAGCGGCCGCGCCAGGGCGTAAAGGCGATCCCACGCGGCCTCCGACGGCAGCTCCAGCAGCCGCCGGCCAGCGCTCCGGAGGCCGGACGGCCACCGGCCCGACGCCTCGGCAACACGGCGAGCCCACAGATGGCGCGTGTATCCACCGAACAGCTCGTCTCCGCCGTCGCCCGACAGCGCCACCGTCACCGAGCGCCGCGCGAGTGCGGCGACGAGAAGCGTCGGAATCTGCGACGAGTCGGCAAACGGCTCGTCGTAGAGATCGGGCAGCCTCGGAACGACCTCGCGTGTCTCGGCGGCGGTGACCTTCAACGCGGTGTGATCGGTGCCGAGGTGCTGCGCGATGGCGCGGGCGTGATCGGACTCGTCGTAGGCCGCCTCGTCGAACCCGATCGTGAAGGTCCGCGCGGACCGCGATCCCCGTGCCTGCATGAGCGCGACGACGGTCGAGGAGTCGACGCCGCCGGACAGGAAGGCCCCGAGCGGGACGTCGGCCACCATTCGGCGCTCGACCGCGTCCCCGAGGAGGGCGTCGAGTTGCTCGACGGCCTCCTCGTCGGCAATGGTGCGGCGCGACGCGACACCCCGGGTGACCACCGCCAGCGGATCCCAGTACCGCTCCAGGCGCAGGCTGCCGTCGCCGCCTGCGACGGCCAGACAGCCGGGCTCGAGCTTCATGACCCCGCGGTAAATCGCCTGCGGGGCGGGCACGTAGCCGAAGCGGAAGAACGAGGCCAGCGCGTCGCGGTCGATCTCGGGGCTGAACGCGGGGTGCGCGCGCAGCGCCTTCAGCTCCGACGCAAACAGTAGGGGACCGCTTCCCTGCCGGCTGACGTAGAGCGGCTTCTTGCCGAGACGGTCGCGACCGAGCGTGAGCGTGCGCGCCTGGCGATCCCAGATCGCCAGGGCGAACATTCCCCACAGGCGCGCCACGGCCTCTCCCGGGCCCCACACCGACGCGGCTTCCACGATGACCTCGGTGTCCGAGGAGCCGCGGAAGCCGACGCCGAGCGACTCGAGTTCGCGCCGCAGCTCCCGGAAGTTATAGATCTCCCCGTTGAAGACGATGGCGAAGCGCCCGTCGTGCGACAGCATCGGCTGGTGACCCGACGGGGTGAGGTCGATGATGGCCAGGCGCCGGAAGCCCAGCGCCACCCCGGCGCCTGCATCAGTCCAGACCCCGGCATCGTCCGGCCCACGATGGGTGAGCGTGCCGGCCATCCGTCCCGCCTCCGCGGCGAGGTCGTCCGACGTCGAGGCTCCGGGGTAGAGCAGTCCCGCGAATCCGCACATGGCTAACGGGCGGCGCGACGCGCCACCACCTCCTTCACCAGACGGACGACCTCTGGCGCCCATCGCTGCAGGGACCAATGCTCCTCGGCGACCGCCCGCGCGCGGCCGCCCAGCTGCGTGCGCAGTCGGCGATCGTCGATGAGCGCCCGCAGGCGGCCGACCCAGTCGTCGACGTTCTCGCACAGGAATCCGGTCCCGCCGGGCTCGACAATCCGGGTGTTGACGCCCACGGGCGAGGCGACCACGGGCAAGCCGCAGGCCATGTACTCGATCAGCTTGAAGCCGCACTTGCCACGCGACCACGGATCGTCGCGCAACGGCATGATCCCGATGTCGAACGACTGGATCGCAGAGATCTCCTCGTCTTCGCGCCACGGCAGGACGGTGACCGGGACCTGCGAGCCGAGGTCGATGGGGCCCGAACCGACGAGCACGAGCCGGGCACGGCCGCGTTCGAGGACTCGGGGCCACACCTCGCACAAGTCGTGGAGGTACGCCGAGGTGGACGGAGAGCCAATCCAGCCGACGACGACCTCACCGGACTCGCGCGCCGGCCGCGCGGGGGCGAAGCGATCCGTGTCGACGACGGTCGGAACGATTTCGACACTCGAGGTGAACCGGCGCGCGTACTGCGCGAGATAGTCGTTACCCGCCAGGACGAGCGACGCGCCGCCGATGACGCGACCGATTTTCGAGCCGAGCGTCACACGCACGAGCCGGCTGCCATGGCGGTCGTACTTGTGGAAACAGGCGTCGTCGAAGTCGTAGATGACCGGAACGTCGCGGCGCGCCAGCGAGCGCTCGAGGAAGGCCGGCAGGAAAGGCAGCGCCTCCATGTACAGCACGACTGCGTCGTACTCGGCGATGCGGCGCAGCGCGCGGAGCCGGCGCGCGTAACCCCGGGCGACGGCGGAGATGTCCACGCGGCCCCGATCGAGCCTCGCGTCGAGGTACCCGTCGTCGAGCAGGGGCGAGACCTCGCACGTGAATCCCTCGGCCTCGAGATACGGAAAGAACTGCAGGAAGCGGAACCGGGTGCTCGCGGCCCGGCGGCCATACCTGGTCAGGAAGAGCAGCCGGCGGGCGCTCGTGGCGGTGCGGCGGGTCATGCCTGGTTGTCCGGCGAGTCCTGAAGACTCCCGGCAATGAACGGCAGGGCCGTCATCACGGCGATATACCACGCCGCCGTGTTGTTGAACTTGTTGACGAAGATGGAGAGGGCCAGGGCCGTCGCGACGTGCCCCATCATCAGCAGGCGAAGCGGTGCCTGGCGCACGCGTCTGACCCACCCGTACACGACACCCGACAATAGGCCGATGGCCAATACATAGCCCAGGGCCCCGATCGGACCGAAATCCATGAGCGGGTAGTAGAGAAACGTGTAGGCGTTGAAGCGTAGTTCGCTCCCCGACGTCATCCCGAGGGGGCGGAACTCCGGAATCGCCGGCGGTAATTCCGCGGCGATGACGCCAGCGCGCTGAAGGAGACGGACGATGGGATAGGCGACGTGAAGCCCGTTGGTCCGGCCGAGTTCGGCCGTCATGAGCACGTCCAGGGCGGGGTACGACCCCGTGATGTAGAGGTAAATGGGCGAGGTCCGCTGGAGAAGCGACTCGAGACGTGCTTGCAGGACTGACGGCGCGTGCTCCGGCGACGCGGCCTCGCCCGCCGGTGGGGTCTCGGCGAGCGCTGGCGCGGCACCCTGTGCCTCCTTCGAGCCGCTGCCCGGGACCGAATCCGCGGTGGACGGAGCCGGCAGGCGCATGGTGAGCCCCAGGTTCTTCGACGTCTTCCCGACCCAGATGCCGACGAGCGTGAAGTTGGCGAGCAGAAGCACGGCGCACAGGGCGACGGCCGCAACGAGGCGCGTCCATCCGAGTCGGGGACCGCGGTTGACCACGTACATGAAGAACGCCGTGAGCGTCAGGAGGAAGAACTGAGTCCTGTCCGTCGTGATCCAGGTGCAGAGCGCACAGACGATGACGAGAGTCCACGCAGGCCAGGGGAGCCGCACGCCGCCGAGGTGCAGCGCGATGGCCAGGAGGGGACCCGCCAGGCAGAACAACTGGAGGAAGAGGAATCGGCTGGGGATTTCGTACTGGCCGAGGGCAATTCTGACCGCGTTCGGGTTGGCGAACGCGTCAGGGCCCAGGTGGGCCCTCACCTCCTGAACGTACCAAATGGTGCCGAGGATGCCGAGCAAGGCGAAGGCGGAGACCCACAGGGCGGCGCCCCTTGGAACGCGCCGTCGCCGCGGGCCAGCGGCCGGCGGCATGAAGCGTTCGCCCACGAGGGCGCCCGCGACGAGCAGCGTCACGGTCACCAGGATGTAGGCCCAGGTCGATGGCCGCATGCCGGGGTACGGCAGCAGGTGCAGCGCGTAGAGTCCGAGTGACCCGAACCACGCCGCGACGACGAGCGCCGCGGGGCTGAAGTAGTCATCCGACAAGCGCCGGCTCAGAGGCACCGCAGCGAGCGCCAGCGCCAACAGCGCGATCGACAGCATGGTCCCCCCCGAACAGCTTAACCGGTCGCAGGCCCGGTCCCGCGTCGCAAGGCGCGCCAGTCGGCCGGGTCCACGATGCCGAGCAAGAAGGCCGCCACGGCAAGCGCGACGAACCAGGCCGCGCCAGAAGCACCGATTGCCACCAGGGAAGAGGACAGGCCCCGAGCCCCGCTCAGGTAACCGCCAACCTCTGCGCCGGCGAAGGAGACGGCCGTCAGGAGGCCGATGAGGGCGAGATCGCGGCCACTGCGGAAGCGTACGTCGAGCGCGCGACCGAGTTGCCGCCACAGGACGAATCCGCCGGCCGCGGGCACTCCCCACAGGAGCCCGAAGGCGACAGGCCAGCCTGCCGCGAGATAGCTGGCCACGAGGGCAGCGAGAAACGACGCCGCCGTGACCACGGCCTCGAACGCGGGACGGCCCATCGCGCGACCGAGCATGGCCATTGGCACACTCAACGCGCCCAGCGCGTGCGCGACGAGCAGGATTCGGAAGCCGACCCCCACGTGCTCCGCCGCCACGCCCTCTCCCAACCAGAGGGATACGAGGGCATCGCTCTGCGACCACAGAAGGGCACTCGCGGGAAGCACGAACAGCGCAGTCTGCTTCACCGCCACACGCACGAGCTGCGTGAGGCCTTCGCTCCCCTGTTTGGCGAAGACCTGCACACCGAAGGGCACCATGGCCGTGAACAGGGCGCCGGCGAGACTCCGCAGGACGATGGCGGCACGCGCGGCCAGATCGTAGATCCCGGAGAACTCGAGGCCGAACCGGGCACCGAGCAGCACGCGAAACCCGTACTCGGCCAACGGGGGCACCATCGTCGCGATCTGCAGCACTCCGCCGAACCGGAACAACTCAATAGCGGCAATCCGATCGATCCGCGGGCGAAATCGCAGGCCCGGGGTCAGCACGCGAAGAGCTCTCCACTGTAGCAGGGCCGTCGCGGCGCCGCCGCTGCAATACGCGAGCAACAGCGCGTCCATGCGCTCGACGCCGGTGAACACCACGATCAGCGCGAGGACCGAACCGAGCGTGAGTCCGAGCACCCGCCAGACATGGAGCACCGCCATTCTCTGGATTCCCGACAGGCCCGAGCCGACGACGAGCCCCGAGGCGGTCATCGCCATCCCCGCGGGCAGCAGCAGCAGGCCCTGTTCCAGCGGCTCGGCTGGCCAGCGGCCGTCGTTCCGCCACAGCAACCAGGCCGTCACGCCCATCTGGACGATCGCCAGCAACGACAGCACGCTTGTCAGGGCCGTGGAAAGGGTCGTCGAAATGCCCCGCGTATCGGCATCGACCGCCTGGGCTGCCACGCGGCGCTCGACGGCGGCACCCAATCCGAAGTCGAACAGCATCGAGTAGCCGGCGACGGCCACCAGCAGCGACCAGATCCCGTAGTCGACCGCCCCGAGACGCCGGAAGAGCACCGTCGACACGAGAAGCGCGAGGGCGATGGAGGCCAATCGCCCACCGAGGTTGGCCGCGGTGTTGCGCGCCAGCAGCGCGTACCCAGACACTCGAGCTCTCATGTCACCTTCGCCGGGCGCGTTGACGTGCAGCGTGGACAACACACGGGATCGAGGCGCGGTGAAGACTCGAGGCCAGAGAAGGGCGGGTCACGAAGTGCCGCAAACGCAGTCGGCGAGACAGTAAACTCTATCACGCACGCCGACCTCCACATGAGTCAGCCGGCGTTCACCTGCGCATGCCAGAACGCTTCACTGCCGCCCGCCGCCTGCACGTGGCGGTCTTGCTCTTCGCCCTGACGTCGGCGACGACGATGGCGCTGCTCAGGCCGGCATTTCAGGTGTCGGATGAGGTGAACTACCTCGCGAGCATCCGGGCCCGGATGGCGCTCGACGCGCAGGATGGACGAACTCGCTGGCCGACGACCCCCGTGTGCGCGGCGCTCGGAGCGAACATCACCTACTCCAACCCGGGACGCCCGCTGTTTGCGTGGGCCGTAGCCCCACTCCTCGACCGCGGCTGCGCGCTCTTCAGCTCGACGGCAGCGGGACTCCTGTTCGCCCGGGCGATGCTGGGCATTGGAATGGTGATCATGGCCGCCGCCGCATGGCGTGCAGCCGCCTGGCTCGGTGCTCCTGCGGCCCTGGCCGCGTGCGTCGCGCTCATCATCGCCGCGCATCCGGTCCTGACGACCTACCAGGCCGCCATCACGCCCGACGCGCTGGCCAACCCCCTGGCGGCCGCTTCGGCCGCCGCCCTCATCGGATCTTCTGCCGCACGTGGCGCCGGTCGTCTGGCCTGGCTCGCCGTCGCGATGGCCGGCGCCCTGGCAGCCGCCATGGCCAAGGACACGGCGCTCGGCATGGCCCTCGTCGTGTTGGCTGCCGGTCCCTTCGTGACCCTCTTCACGTGGAAGACCGGCGGTCGCCGCACCGGGATTGCGTGGGGACAGGCCGCATTGGCCTCCGCCTGGCTGGGGCTCCTCACACTCGGTACCTGGGTGGTCGTGTCAACGGCGGGGGTCGAAGGCCTGTGGCGTTACCAGATGGCGGACGTGCGCCTCGAGGCGGACGCGCTGCCTGAGGTCGGCCGCACCCTCTGGCGCGCTCTTCCCCGCTACCACGAGACGATGGCGCTCGAGATCGGCAACTTCGGCGGAATGAGCGTGCGCCTGCCGGGGTCGATTGCGCTCCTCTCGCTCGCGTTCATCGCGCTCGGGCTCGCCGGCCTCGTCGTGATGTGGCGGCGCCCTCCGTCGTGGCTGGCCGTGAGCCCGCGCACGTTCCGGATCCTCACCGTGTTCTTCGGCGTGGCGGTCGCCTTCACGCTGCTGCAGCCTCCGGCACGCAACGTCGCCACGGGTGTCCACACGGCCATCCAGGGACGGTGGCTCTTCCCGATCATCCTGCCCGCGGTACTGTGGCTGACGATGGGCCTGTGCACGCTCGTGCGGCCGGGGCGCGTCCTGCCGCTCTCCGCCGTCCTCGGCGTGTCGGTCGCGTGGGTGACGCTCGCCTGGACGCTCCTCCCCCACTACTACGCCGAGGTCCCGTCGTCCTACGCGCGGTCGGGCCTCTTCCTTCGCGGATCGTACGGCGTGGCCATCGATCCATCGCTCCTCGCGCCGCTCCTGGCCCGTCCCGGCTGGCTCGGCGAGGCGTGGTTCGCCTGGTCGCTTCTCGGAGCGGTCTTTGCGAGCGGGATCTGGGTCATCGCCGAGGCATTCCGCCTCACGCGCGCTGGATCTGCGGCCTGACCGGTCCCACAGGCTCACGCGTCGTAAGGAACGGGACGCGCCCGGGGCATGCCGAGCAGCCGCCGCATGGCTGCCTCGTCGGCGGTGA
>JAHDVQ010000151.1 GCA_023384595.1 Vicinamibacteraceae bacterium
GTGGTCGACGTGGGCGACGATGGCGATGTTGCGGCGGAGCGGGTTGGCGACAGGCACAGGTGCCGCCCGTTCGTGCATGGGCATCCCACCAGTATCCCACAACACGCAGGCCGGAGCCCGGAGCCTGGAGCCTGGAGCCCGGAGCCCGGAGCCCGGAGCCCGTAGCCTATTGCATGAACTCCGCCTCGATCTCCGCCCAGTGCTCCGGCGAGAGCATCGTGTGCGGGGGCAGCAGGAACTCGCCGCCGTCGGCGGCGGCAATCCCCAGCCGCTGCTCGAGGAAGGCCGACAGCCTGAAGTCCTCGTGTCGCAGCCACTCGCGCGCGTCCCGGCCTCGCCGGGCCGTGGCGGGCAGGGCGCGTTCGCTCGGCACGATGAGGGCGAGCCACCCGTTCCGGTACGGCTGGTCGTTCAGCAGGTGCGGATCCTGCGCCGCGTGCACGTTGACCTCGGCCACCGTGCCCGAGATGGGCGCGCGAACGTGCGCGGTGTGGCCGTTGGCCTCGATCTCGGCAATGAGGTCGCCTCGCCGCACGCGGCTCCCGACCGGGACGAGCCGCAGGTGACGGGCGTCGGGCACCAGGCGCTGGAGCAGGTCGTCGATCCCCACGCGCCAGCGCTCGCCCTCGGCCTTGAGCCACGTGTGGCCCGGCATGTAGGTGAGCCCGTGCTGCCAGCGCGGGCCGCCAGCGCGCTCGAGCCCTTCGGCGCGCCCCGTGGCGCGGTTGAACGCCCGCCACGCCATGAACACGGCCGCCAGCGGCAGCGCGATGACCGCGAGGCCCACCGCCACGATCAGAAACCGCAGCAGGATGCCCGCGACGACGATGGCAATGGTTTCAGCGGCAGCCATCAGGGGTTCCATTGACGTCCTCCAGACCTTTCGTTCCAGCACTCGCTGCGCGTCAGCCCGCAGACGCGTCCGTTCACTCGCTCACGTGGCATCCCGAGCAGTCGTCCTCGAGCGAGAACGCCTTCTTGCCGTCGTGACAGGCGCCGCACAGCCGGCCCTTCGCCATCACCTCGTGCGTGTAGGTGGGCTTCGGGCTGCTCTTCAGGATGGGGAAGAGCGAAGGATGGCAGCGCGTGCACGCAGGATTCGCCTCGTCCACGTGCGTGAAGTGGTTGAAGGTGACCTGGCCCGGACTGTCGGCCGACTTCGCGAGCAGCAGGCCATCGGGCAGCTTGGGCATCGACTGGCCGGCCACGGCCGTCCCCCACAGGACGAGGGCCGCTACCACCATCAAACCGGGGAATCGTGAACGCCACTGGCGTGTCATGTCTGTGCTCCTCGTCGGGCCTCGACGGCCCGTGGTCTCGTCGGTCATCACGACCGCAGGAACTCGCGGGCCACCGCGTCCCAGTTGTCCTCGTCGATGGCGCGGGCCAGGCCGTCGACCAGCGTGCCGCCGTCCTGCATGACGAGGCCCATGTCGGGGGCGATGCGCATCCGGAGCGCGTCGGTCGTGGTCTGCAGCCAGGCACGCGCGGCGTCGCCCGAGAGCAGCGTGCGCTCGTTGGCGGCGGGCCGCCGCACCTCGACCTGCATCAGCCAGCCGGTGCCGAAGGGGTCGCCGCCGAGGGACCCGACCGTGCTCCCGACCGCGGGATTCACCTCGGTCACCACGCCGTCCACCGGCGAGAGCATCGCCACCTGCCTGTCGCCATTGCGGAGGCTCCAGGCCGGTTCCCCCTGCACCAGCGTCGTGCCGGGAGGCGGGAGCTCGAGGCTCGCCTGGCTGCCGACCAGCTGCCGCGCGAAGTCGTCCATCCCCACCGTGGCGAGCGCGCCCTGTCCGAACCGCGCCCAGGCGTGCCCGGGGTGGAAGCCGACGTCGCGGGCGAACTGGAACCACTCCACCGCTTCGGCCACGGGCACCCGGGGCCGCTCGGCCACGCGCGCGGCGGCCGGCGCCGGCGCGGGCTTCATGACGAAGCGCCAGAAGGGGATGAAGAGCACCAGGAACGAGATGGCGATGCCGTATTCCAGCGCCTTCGACGAATACAACGTGAGAATGTCGTGCGGCATGACGTCCGATTCCTTCAGTGCGTGTCCGGGTACTGCGGCAGGAGCCGCAGTATCGGCATGCGGTTGACGATGAAGCGATACACCAGGATGCCCATCGTGATGATGGTGAGCGTGGTGATGATCTCCATCACGCTCGGCACGTACACCTCGGGCGCGTTCCAGTTCATCGCGATGACCGACACGTTCAGGCGGTTGACGACGATGCCAGCCACCGTGAGGGCCGCGGTCCACCGCGCGAGCGTCGGGTTGCTGGTGCGGGCGGCCCAGGCGAAGAGCAGGCAGGGCGCCAGCACGAATCCCAGCATCTCGACGAGGTACCAGGCGCCATACGCGGTCCCGATCAGGTGCCAGGCCCCGGCGTCGGCCAGGCCCTGCAGCTTCAGGAAGAAGTAGGCGAAGAGCACCACCGACGCCGCGCGCGAGAGGCCGAGCGTGATGCGATCCAGGTCGCCCGCGTGCCCCGGCTCGATGCGCGACGGGAAGTACTTGTGCGCCAGGTTGCTCTCCACGATCACCATGCTCAACCCGGCGATGATGCTCGAGATGAAGAAGAAGATCGGGATGAACGGCGAATACCAGAGCGGGTGCAGCTTGGTCGGCACCATCAGGAAGAGCGCGCCGAGCGACGACTGGTGGAGCGTCGAGAGAATCACGCCCAGGATGGTGGCCGGCAGCAGGAGCTTCATCGCCCGCTCTCGCCACTTCTCGAGACCGAGCCACTCGAACAGCGCGGGCGAGAACTCCAGGAAGAGCACCAGCGTGTAGAGCGCGACGCACCACGCGACCTCGAACATCACCGACGTCGTGCCGAACGAGAACAGCATCGGCACCGGCAGGTTCCACGGCCGGCCGAGATCGACCAGCAGGCCGACGACGACGAAGAAGTAGCCGAGGAAGCCGGTGAGCAGCGCCGGGCGCACCACCGAGTGGTAGTCGCGCATCCCGAAGATGTAGACCGTCGTGGCCAGCGTGTAGCCGCCGGCGGCCAGGGCCACCCCGCTCAGCACGTCGATGCCGATCCAGATGCCCCAGGGATTGGCCTGCGTCAGGTTCGTCGCGGCGCCCAGCCCGTACACGAAACGGTAGATGATGACGGGGATCCCGATGGCAAGAATGCCGATCGCCGTGAGCGAGCCGGGCGTGGCCAGGCTGCGCAGGTAGTCGCGCAGCGAGAGCCCCAGGAACAGCTTGTCGGTGATGAAGGGCCTGAGGGCCGTGGTGGCAGCCGGACTACGCATGACGGTCCTCCTCGTGCCGCGGAGCATCGCCCGCGTGGTGGTCGCCGTGGGCCGCGGCGTTGCGCCGCTGGCTGAAGGTGTAGAGCCCCATGAGCAGGGGCGGCCAGAGCGTCATGATGAACGGCACGGCGCCCAGGGCTCCCTGCGTGAGCGCGCTGTAGGCGTAGGCCGGCACGTGGCCGGGGAGTCCCAGTTGCTCGAGCGGCCGGTCCGAGATGTAGAGGAAGCTGGTGCCGCCGGCCTCGCGCTCGCCGTAGACGTGGCGGACGTACTGGCTGTCGGGCGCGTAGATGCGCTGGCGGGCCTCCTCGATGAGCGCCGCGCGGGTGCCGAACGTGATGGCGCCCGTCGGGCACACCGAAGAGCAGGCCGGCTCGAGGCCCTTGGCCTGGCGCTCGCCGCAGAACGTGCACTTGTGCACGAACGGCGCGTTGCTGTCGTAGTCGAACTTCGGCACGTCGAACGGGCACGACACCAGGCAATACCGGCAGCCGAGGCAGCGGTCGCCGTGATAGACCACCGGCCCCGCCGGTGTCTTCTCGATCGCCCGGGCGAGGCACGCCGAGGCGCACGCCGGTTCGACGCAGTGCATGCACTGCGTCTTGATGTAGCGCTCGGGCGCCGTCGTCGTGGCGGGGTACTTGTTGACCACCGTCAGCGCCTGCACGCTGGTCGGGCGGCGGCGGTCGAACACCGCCGTGTCGCCGGCCTGCGTCGGCTCGGGCAGCGCGTTGGCCTCGCTGCAGGCCGCCTCGCAGGCGCGGCAGCCGATGCACTTCGTGGTGTCGATCAGCATCGCGCGCATGTCGGCGCCGGGCGTGGCCGCCACGCCGGCGGCCCCGGCGGGCCGCGCGGCCGCCGCAGAGGCCACGCTGGCCGCTCCGGCGGCCCCGGTCACCTTGAAAAACGTTCGTCGCGTCAGCTTCATCGTCGGACTCCCGCGTCAAGCGGCGTTGCGGTCAGGCGTGGCGTCAGTGACGTCCCACCCGCGGGATCAGGGTGGCCCGCTCAGCGGCGAGAAGGGCCAGCATGACCACCGTCAGCGGTGTAAGAGCGAGTGCGAGCAACATGGCGGGCCTCCTCGTGGTCGACGGCAGCGGCCTCACGGTCGTCGCGCTCCGCGGCGGCGAGCCGTGCGGCCAGCTCCAGAAAGAGCGGGCACTTGGCAAAGTCGTGGCCCAGGCACGGATGCGCCGTGGCCAGGCGGTCGAGAGGCAGCATCTTCTTGACGGGGTAGGCGTCGCAGAAGAGCATGACGACCTCTTTCAGGTGTGGGCAGCTCATGAACGTGTCTCCCGACCTTGGAGGGCCGACAACGAGCGTCGGGTCCAAACCTCCATCCCCTGTCAGGGCATCTTCCATGCCAGGGGTGGGGGAGGAACACCATCAGCTATAAGTCTTTTGATATGAATACTTTGATGGGTTTCGGCGATGATCGACTTCACGCGCGGTCTTACGTCGAGTGTTGAGGTCTTCAACACACTCAACAGTGCGCGGCCACGTGTCCAGCCGCTCGACGTTGAATTTCTCGCCGGAAATCGAGGATTGGCGGGAAAGACGGCGATCCGTTGAAGGATTCAACGGAGCGTTGAGGAACGCAACGGTCAGTTATCAGTTATCAGTTTTCAGTTTGGCTTCCGGCTTCGGGACCTTGAAGGCCTGATCGCCTGATCGCCTAACTGACAACTGACAACTGAAAACTGATACTCCTACGCGCTCTCGATCTCTCTCAGCCGGTACTTCTTGATCTTGTTGTAGAGCGTGACGCGGTCGATGTCGAGGATGCGCGCCGCCTGCGTAATGTTGCCGCGCGTGTGCTCGAGCACCGTCTGGATGTGCTGCCGCTCGACGCTCTCGAGCGTGCCGAGCTGCTCGGCCGCGGCCTCGGTGGGAGTGGACGGCTTGACCAGTCCGAGATCGCCGGCCTGGATGATCGTGCCGGCGGCGACGACGGCAGCGCGCTCGAGCGCGTTGCGCAGCTCGCGCACATTGCCCGGCCAGTCGTGCGCCATGAGCACCGCCATCGCGTCGTGCGAGACGCCCTCGATGTGGCGCCCCATCTCGACGGAGAGCTTCTCGAGCAGGTCGTCGATGAGCAACGGGACGTCTTCCTTGCGGTCGCGCAGCGGCGGGAGGTGGATCGGGATCACGTTCAGCCGGTAGAAGAGGTCCTCGCGGAAGGCGCCCTCGGCGACGGCGCGCTGGAGGTCGCGATTGGTGGCGGCGATGATGCGGACGTCGACCTCGATGGCCTCGGTGCCCCCCACGCGCGTGAAGCGCCGGTCCTCGAGCACGCGCAGCAGGTCGAGCTGCAGCTTCGGCGTGATGTCGCCGATCTCGTCGAGAAAGAGCGTGCCCCTGTGCGCGGCCTCGAACTTGCCGCGCTGCCGCGCGACGGCGCCCGTGAAGGCGCCCCGCTCGTGGCCGAACAGCTCCGACTCGAGCAGCGTCTCGGTGAGCGCCGCGCACGACACCGCGACGAAGGGGCCGACCGCCCTCGGGCTCTCGGCGTGAATCGCACGCGCCACGACCTCCTTACCGGTGCCGCTCTCGCCCAGGACGAGGATCGTCGAGTTGCTGCGCGCCGCCGTGCGCGCCAGGTCGAAGACCTTCTGCATCGCGGCGTTCTTCGAGACCAGGTCGCGGAAGTGGTACTCGCGCTTCAGCACCTTGCGCAGGAGCACGTTCTCGCGCACCAGAGCCTGCTGCGAGACGATCTTCTGGATCATCAGGCTCAGCTCTTCGGGGTCGAACGGCTTCACGAGGTAGTCGTAGGCGCCGAGCTTCATCGCCGTGACCGCCGTGTCGACCGTCGCGTAGGCGGTCATGATGACGGCCGTCACTTCGGGCTGGATCTTCCGCGCCTCCTCGAGCACCTGGAGCCCGTCCATGCCGGGCATCTTCATGTCGACCAGCATGATCGACCAGCGCTCGCCGTGCAGCCGCGCCAGCGCCGACGCGCCATCCTGGGCCGTGGCGACGGTGTAGCCATCCCGTTCGAGCCAGCCCGACAGCGACTCCCTGACGATCTCTTCATCGTCGACCACGAGGATGCGAACGCGTTCTCTATTCATAGGGAGTCCCCAGTGAGGCGGCTTTCTCGAGGTAGATCAGGCGACAGTCGCCGCAGAGCGTGCCGTGTTTGGCGTCGACCGAGGCGAGCGACGGCGAGCGCGACATCACGCACTCGCCGTCGCGGCAGTGAACCAGGCCGAAGGTGTGTCCGAGCTCGTGCACGGCTTCCTTCACGAGCCTGCCGAGCGTGAGCTGACGCTGCATGGGCAGGGTGAGCGAACCGAGCCGCGCCGACGAGACCACCGCGCAGTGGCCGCCGAGCTGCGCTTCGCCATAGACGAACGTCAGGATCGGGATGAACAGATCGACATCGGTCACGCCCACGACGCGCGCGGCGTCGTGAGGCCGGTGCGAGTTGAGCCAGCGCAGCATGGCCGTCGACAGGTGCTGACCCCGCCCGGCATCGTAGGTGCCCGTCGGACGGCGCTCGTCGTGCCAGCAGGTCGCCGGCCACTCGAAGACGTCCTCCACGCGCTGGCGCAACACCTCCATCGCGGCCTCGTCGGCCGCCTGGGCGCCGATCCACCACACGAGAATGTCGTGCATGGGCGGTCATGGTCCCGACGGCTCGGGGGGCACGTGGCTGCGGAACGGTCCGGTGGCGGCAGGCTGTGGCGCATCGCTCGCGGGCAGGTTGGGCACGGTCTCGGACGATCGGGCCGCGCTCGCCGGTGCCGGCGCGGTCTCCCCGGCGTCGCCAGGGCCCGTGAGCGGCAGCTTGATGGTGACCGTGGTGCCGTCGCCCTCGCGGCTGTCGAAGTCGATGGTCCCGCGATGCCGCTCGACGATGCCGTAGACGACCGAGAGGCCGAGGCCGGTGCCCTTCTCCTTGGTCGTGAAGAAGGGGTCGAGGATGCGCGGCAGGATGTGCGGCGGGATCCCTCCGCCCGTGTCCGTCACCCGCAGCACGATGCGGTCGTCCTCGAAACGCGTCGCGACGTGCAGCCGGCCTCCCTTCGGCATCGCGTCACAGGCGTTGATGACGATGTTCACGATGGCCTGGCGGAGCTGGCCGAAGTCGGCGTGAAGCGGCGGCACCTCGCCGAGATCGCGAACCACCTCGATGTTCTGCAGGTCGGCCTGGTGACCCACCAGCGTCAGCGCCTCCTCGATGGCGCGATTGATGTCGGCGTCGCTCACCGACAGGGGGCGCTCGCGGGCGAAGTCGAGCAGGTTGCGCACGATGGCGGTGCAGCGCTCGCTCTCGCGCTGCACGAGCTGCAGGTGCTTGACGGCCAGGGCCACGTCACGTTCCTTCACGGGGCCCGCCTGGAGCGTCCGGATGATCAGCTTCGCGTAGGTGAGGATGCCGGCGAGCGGGTTGTTGATCTCGTGCGCGACCGACGCAGCCAGGCGTCCGAGCGACGACAGCTTCTCGGCCTGCACCATGCGGTCCTGCGCGCGCTTGAGCTCGGCCGTGCGGGCCTCGACCTGCCGTTCGAGCGACTCGAGCAGCGCGAGCCTGTCGGCCTTCTCCTTGGCCAGCGAGTCGGCCAGCTTGTTGAACGACGAGCCGAGCTGCCCGAATTCATCCTCGTCGGTGATGGAGACATAGGTCTCGAGTTCGCCCGCCCGCATGCGCCGCGTGGCCTCGAGCAGCCGCCTCACCGGGCCGACGACGTAGCGGCGCGCGAAGAGCGCCAGGATGCCGGCCAGGGCGAGGATGGTGACGAAGGTGGAACCGGCCGTGAGCCAGCGGAGCTGGGCGAGGCGCGCGTCGACCGGGGCGAGATCGACGGCGATGTCGACCACGCCGATGACCTGCTGCTGCGGCGGGTGCGCGTGGCACGAGGCCGTCGAGCAGCTCGGCTCGTTGTAGATCGGCGTCACGAGGCCGAGCACGCGCCGGCCGTCCTGCGGGAAGATGCGCGCGCGCGAGGGCACGGCCAGGCGGACGAGCGGCTGGTTCTCGGCGTGGCAGGCGTAGCACGACTCGGCCTGCTTGTCGACGTGCGTGCCTCGCTCGGACATGCGCGTCGAGAAGGTGATGAGGCCTTCCTTGTTGAAGATGCGCACGTGCCCGATGTGCCGATCGCGCCCCACCTCGTCGAGCATCCGGTACACCGCGTCGCGGCGGTCCTCGAGCATGTCGTGGTAGGTGCTGCGGCGGATCGTCTCGGAGAGGAGCACCGTGCTCTCGATGATCTGGTCGATCACCGAGCGCTCCTGGATGCGAAGCACGATCGCGATGATGAGGGTCGTGCCCGCGAGCATCACCAGGGCGGCGGTCGTCAGGAGCCGCACGCCAATCCGGTTCCACCAGCGGATGGGCTGGGTCACGCGTTCCACCCGTTCCGGAGCGGGCGCACCGGGTCATCGACGCCCGCGGGGCGACGCGCTCCATCTCCTGGTAAAGCAAGGCCACTGCCACGCCGACGGGTGTGGAGAAGTTCAACAGAGACGCGGGTTTATGGGCGACACCGGGAGCGTGCGGCCGTCGACGCCGGGATCTCGGCAGATCCGGCATCCGGCGTCCGGCGTCCGGCCTCCGGTCTGGCATCCGGCGCCCGGCGTCCGGCCTCCGGCCGCCCAAGGCCCAAGGCCCAGCCGTCAGTCGCCGAAGGTGAAGGTGTCGAGCACCG
>JAHDVQ010000449.1 GCA_023384595.1 Vicinamibacteraceae bacterium
CCCAGCCAACGAGCGGTCCCACGAGAATCGCAGGCCAGTGCCGCTTGAGATCGTCGACGTAGATCGCGAGGCCGCTCTTCATGCCACACGCTCCCGGCCAATGGCCGCGCGGAACACGGACTCGAGCGACCCGCCGGCGGTCGCCTTCAGATCGTCCAGGGCCCCTTCGACGACGAGGCGGTGGTCGTGCAGGATGGCGATGCGCGTGGCGAGACGCTCGACGAGGTTGAGGTCGTGACTCGTGAGGAACACCGTGCAGCCCCGGTCCGCCAACTCGCCGATGAGGACGTCGAAGACGTCGCGCCGGGCGACGATGTCGAGGCCGAGCGTCGGGTCATCGAAGACGAGCAGGTCTGGCGTGTGGCCGAGGGCGAGCGCCAGCATCACGGCGGTCCGTTGGCCGCGCGAGAGTCGCGCGATCGGGGCGCGCGAGGGGACGTCGAAGCGCGCGAGGATGTCGTCCACGAGCCGGTCGTCCCAGCGCGGATAGAGGTGCCGGCACAGGGCGGCCAGCGACGAGGACGAACGGTCGGTCGGCACATTCGGTGCTTCGGCGACGTAGCCCACGCGATGTGCAATGGCCACACGCTCGTGCCACGCGTCGCGTCCGAACACCTCGAGGCGTCCGCCGGCCGGACGATGGAGTCCGGCGAGCACGCGGACGAACGTCGTCTTTCCCGCGCCGTTTCGCCCGAGCAGGGCGAAGACGTCTCCGCAGCCGACCACGAAGGAGATGCCGTCGAGCACGTGCCGGCCGCCGTAGCCGACGGTGAGGGCGTTGGCGACGATGGGCGGTGCTGACGTGGCCGGCGGCGACGCGGGAACGGGCCGTGGATGCTGGGCGTTGTCGGTCATGGCTGGCTGCCCTTCTTCATCGATGCGGCGGCGAGCCTCCAGGCGCGGCGGACGGCGGCGGCGACCTCGTCTTCGGTCACCCCGAGGGCGACGACGTTGGCGATGAACTGGCCGGCATCGCGGGCAAGGACCTGGCGGCGGTCGTGCGTGGTGAGCGTGGCGGGGTTCTCGGCGACATAGGTGCCGTCACCGCGACGCACGACGAGGACGCCCGCATCGGCGAGAGCCTGGTAGGCCTTGGCGATGGTGGCCGGGTTGAGGCCGAGTTCGCGGGCGGCATCGCGGACGGAGGGGACGGGGTCGCCGGGTCGGAGCGAACCGCAGGCGACGAGCCGGCGGAGACCATCCTGCACCTGGGCCCAGAGGGGGATTGGTGAGGACGGGTCGACGAGGAGGCCGATCGCCACGC
>JAHDVQ010000450.1 GCA_023384595.1 Vicinamibacteraceae bacterium
CCGGCGAGACGGTCACCATCAAGGGGTGGCTGCACAACCGGCGATCGAGCGGCAAGATCCACTTCCTCATCGTCCGCGACGGGACCGGCTTCCTGCAGGCGGTGATGTCGAAGGCGGCGGTGGGCGACGAGGCCTTCGCGCGCGCCGATCACCTCGGCCAGGAGTCCGCCGTCATTGTCGAGGGCGCCGTGCGGGCCGACGCGCGCGCGCCCGGCGGCTACGAGCTCGACGTCGCGCGGCTCGAGGTGGTGAGCGAGGCCACCGACTACCCCATCACGCCCAAGGAGCACGGCGTCGACTTCCTCCTCGATCGACGCCACCTCTGGATCCGCAGCCCGCGTCAGATGGCCATCCTGCGCGTGCGGCACGAGGTGGTGAACGCGGTGCGCGACTTCCTGAACGGGCGCGGGTTCATCCTGGCCGACACGCCCATCTTCACGCCGGCCGCCTGCGAGGGCACGACCACCCTCTTTCCGGTGCAGTACTTCGAAGACGAGACGGCGTACCTCACGCAGAGCGGACAGCTCTACAACGAGGCCAACGCGATGGCGCTCGGCCGCGTCTACGCCTTCGGCCCGACATTCCGCGCCGAGAAGTCGAAGACGCGCCGCCACCTCACCGAGTTCTGGATGGTGGAGCCCGAGATGGCCTACGCGACGCTCGACGATGTCATCGAGCTCGCCGAGCAGATGATTGCGAGCGTCGTCGCGCGCGTGCTCGAGACGCGGCAGCGCGAGCTGGCGGTGCTCGAGCGCGACACGTCGAAGCTCGAGTCGGTCGTCGCGCCGTTCCCGCGCATCACGTACGACGAGGCGGTGAAGCGGCTGAACGAGGCGGGCCAGGCCTTCGAGTGGGGCGGCGACTTCGGCGCGCCCGACGAGACGGTGCTCTCGGGGATGTACGACCGCCCGGTCGCCGTCACGCACTACCCGTCGGCGATCAAGGCCTTCTACATGAAGCCCGACCCGGTCCGGCCCGACACGGTGCTCGGGGTCGACATCCTGGCGCCCGAGGGGTATGGCGAAATCGTCGGAGGCGGCGAGCGCCTCGCGGACCTCGACCTGCTGCTTCGGCGCATCAAGGAACACGAGCTGCCGCAGGAGGCCTTCGAGTGGTACCTCGACCTGCGCCGCTACGGGTCGGTGCCGCACGGCGGGTTCGGCATGGGCCTCGAGCGCGCGGTGAGCTGGATCTGCGGGCTCGAGCACCTGCGCGAGGCGATCCCGTATCCGCGGATGCTGTATCGCATGTACCCGTAGGAAT
>JAHDVQ010000451.1 GCA_023384595.1 Vicinamibacteraceae bacterium
GCGGCGAGCGGTTTCCGCTGCCCACCCGGGAAGACTACCGCGGCGAGTTCGAGCGCCTGCGCCAGCTCACCGACCGCGCCCGCGCCAACGGCCAGGAGATTGTCGTCGTCATGGGGGTGGGCTTTGTCGGCGCCGTCATGGCCGCCATCGTCGCCGACACCACGGACGCCCAGGGCCGGCCGGCGAAGTTCGTGATCGGCTGCCAGCGGCCGAGCGCGCGCAGTTACTGGAAGATCCCGCTGCTCAACCGGGGCATCTCGCCGGTCAAGGCCGAAGATCCCGAAGTCGACCCCATGATCCGCCGATGCGTGCTCGAGAAGAAGACGCTGACGGCTAGCTTCGACAGCGACTGCCTCCAGCTGGCGGACGTCGTCGTCGTGGACGTGCAGTGCGATTACACGAAGCGGAGCCTCGGCGACATGCGGACCGGCCAGGTGGAGATGGCCGCGCTCGAGGCTACGTTGCGGACCATTGGCGAGAAGATCCCGCCGCACTGCCTCACGCTGATCGAGACGACCGTCGCCCCCGGCACCACGGAGTTCGTCGCCTGGCCCATCCTCAAGAAGGCCTTTCACCAGCGTGGACTCGACGCCGTGCCGCTGCTCGCGCACAGCTACGAGCGCGTCATGCCCGGCCGCGAGTACGTGAAGAGCATCCGCGACTTCTGGCGCGTGTGCAGCGGCTGCACCGGCGAGGCGCGCGAGCGCGTGACGCGGTTCCTGAGCGAGGTGTTGAACACGCGCGACTTCCCGCTCACGGTCATGGACCGGCCCATCGAGTCGGAAACCGCGAAGATCGTCGAGAACTCCTACCGAGCCACCACGCTGGCCTTCCTCAACGAGTGGAGCCTCTTCGCCGAGCGCAACGGCGTCGATCTGATCAAGGTCATCGAGGCCATCAAGGTGCGACCGACGCACAACAACATGATCTTCCCGGGCCCCGGCATCGGCGGCTACTGCCTGCCCAAGGACGGCGGCCTGGGTTACTGGGCCTACCGCCACATCCTGGGCTTCGACGACGGCGACGAGGTGTTCAAGATGAGCACCACGGCCATCGACATCAACGACACGCGCGGGCTGCACGTCGCCACGCTGACGCGCGACGCGTTGCGCAACATGGACCGCACCGTCGCGGGCGCCGCCGTGCTCCTCTGCGGCGTCAGCTATCGTCAGGACGTCGGCGACACGCGGTACAGCGGTTCCGAAGTGGTCGTGCGGCGGCTCGCCGAGATGGGCGCCGAGCTCCGCGTCCACGATCCCTA
>JAHDVQ010000452.1 GCA_023384595.1 Vicinamibacteraceae bacterium
CAGGACGATGATGAGGATCTCGGTGGACACGGGCGGGACAAGTGTACTTCGGGCGGTGGGCGTTGGGCGGTGGGCGTTGGGCGTTGGGCGGGCCGGCTGAAGCCGGCCCCTACGATTAAGGCGACGACGCCTCGACGACGTAGCGGCCGGCTTCAGCCGGCCCTGACGCCG
This sequence comes from Vicinamibacteraceae bacterium, assembly GCA_023384595.1. Classification (GTDB taxonomy): domain Bacteria; phylum Acidobacteriota; class Vicinamibacteria; order Vicinamibacterales; family JAFNAJ01; genus JAHDVQ01. The sequence goes on from JAHDVQ010000452.1 coordinate 172, forward strand.
CCGGCCTGGACGCCGCCGGAGTCCGGAGGCCGGACGCCGGATGCCGTCTGGCGTGCTAAACTTCTGCGTTTGTTGACCTTTTCCTCGAGACCGGCCCTGCCGGGATCCACGCGGGAATCATGAAGAAGCGCGCGCTCATCACCGGCATCACCGGCCAGGACGGCTCCTACCTGGCCGAACTTCTCCTGGCCGAGGGCTACGAGGTCTGGGGCATCGTCCGGCGCCTCAGCGCGCCCAACGACTGGCGCATCCAGCACCTCGTCGACCGCATCACGCTGCTGCAGGCCGACCTGCTCGACCAGCTCTCGCTCATCAAGGCGGTCGACCAGGTTCGCCCGCACGAGTTCTACAACCTGGCCGCGATGTCCTTCGTGCCGGCGTCGTGGGATCAGCCGATGCTGACCGGCGAGTTCAACTCGCAGGGCGTCACGCGCTGCCTCGAGGCCATCCGCCAGGTGGATCCGGCGATTCGCTTCTACCAGGCCTCGTCGAGCGAGATGTTCGGCAAGGTGCGCGAGGTGCCGCAGAGCGAGCTGACGCCGTTCTATCCGCGGAGCCCGTACGGGGTCTCGAAGGTCTTCGGGCACTACATCACGGTGAACTACCGCGAGAGCTACAACCTGTTTGCCGTGAGCGGCATCCTCTTCAACCACGAGTCGCCGCGCCGTGGGCTCGAGTTCGTGACCCGCAAGGTCACCGATGGGGTGGCGCGCATCAAGCAGGGCCTGCAGGACGAGCTGCGTCTCGGCAACCTCGACGCGCGGCGCGACTGGGGCTTTGCCGGCGACTACGTGCGCGCGATGTGGCTCATGCTGCAGCAGGACGAGCCCGACGACTACGTGGTGGCGATGGGCGTCGACCACTCGGTGCGCGAGCTGGTGGAAATTGCCTTCTCGCACGCGGGCCTCGACTGGGAGCAGCACGTCAGGATCGATCCCGCCTTCCTCAGGCCCGCCGAGGTCGATCACCTGATCGGCAACCCGGCCAAGGCGCGGGAGCGGCTCGGATGGGAGTCCAGCGTCGACTTCAAGGGGCTCGTGCAGATGATGGTCGACGCCGATCTCGAACGGGTCGCCGCGACGGCCCG
>JAHDVQ010000453.1 GCA_023384595.1 Vicinamibacteraceae bacterium
ACGCGGCGGTGCGGCGCGGCGATGCCGATCGCGCGGCGCTCGAGTCGTGGACGGCTCACTGGGTCGCGGCCAACGAGCGGCTGTGGGCCGGCGGACCACACGTCGAGCCGGCCCGCTACGCGCGCGTCGAGAACGCGAAGCAGGTGATGCGCAGCCTGTTCGTGGCGCTGACGCTCGACGCCGAGCCGACGCCCGCCGGGCAGGACGCGGCAAAGGTGGTGCGCGCGGCGCTGGTCAAGCTGCGGTGAGCCCGCCCCGGGAGCCTTTCCCGGAGCCCGCCCCGGCCACCACGCTACCGGGCGACGAACCTGATCCGGTACGGGTCCTTCGGCGGCCCGATGATCGGCCCCTCGATCTGGCACGGATGGCTGTTCCCCTCGCTGTCGACGCAGCTCCCGCTGCACGAGGGATGCTGGGGGTTGTCGTTCTCGGTCTTGCACGAGCTGATGGTGGCGCCGACGCACCCGCAGGCCATGAAGCCGCCGAGGCCGCCGTCGTTCCTCCGCAGCACGAACCCCTGGACCTGCCCGTCGACCCCCTCGAGCACTTCGAGTCTCACCCCCGGGGCGAGCTTCAGTTCGGTTGGCGAGACGACTTCGAAGTCGGGCGTCCTGGTGCCCACGGCCACGGGGGCCATGACCACTTCAGTGGGCGCAGGTGTCGGCGGGGGAGTAGTGGTGGTGTCGGTGGTCGTGGGGGGTGGTGGCGGTTCCCCCGCACAGCCGACCAGAAGACTCAGTGCTATCAACGCCATCGCGACACGCCTGGTCATTGCGGTGCCCTCCGATAGGGGTGATCGGAAACGGAACGGCGCGGCCGCCACCGGTGGCGGACATTTCGAACTCTGGCCCTGGTCGAGTGCCCGTATCCTACTCCTCACCGGCGGGAAGATCGATGACGACGTTGCCGCCATGACTCTGCCGACTCCTCGGCCTAACCGACCTGTGTGCTGCTGATGAGGTCTACGAAATGAGGCGCGCGAGATGAAGCCCGCGGACACCCGAGCCCTCACCGTCGCCGTCGCCACATCCCTGGTCGAGCTGCCGCCGGGCGACCTGGCCCTGCTGTCGGCACTTCGCCGGCGCGGCGCGGACGCGGCCCCCGTCGTCTGGTCGTCACCGCACGTGGACTGGCGCGGGTTCGACCTTGTCCTCATCCGATCGTGCTGGGACTACCATCTCCGGCTCCACGAGTTCCTGGCGTGGGTCGAGGCGCTCGAGGCCGCGGCGGTGCCGGTGCTGAACGCACCGG
>JAHDVQ010000152.1:0-1972 GCA_023384595.1 Vicinamibacteraceae bacterium
GGTGCGCGCGGTGGGCGCGGTCGGGTCGTCGCCGGGGCGGAGACGTGCCCGTCCCGCCCGGATGCCGGTTGCCGGGCGGGCCGGGCACATCTCCCCCCGGTGCTCAAACATCCCTCGGCGCCCCGTGCACGCCCGGATGCCGGACGCCGGATGCCGGATGCCGGATGGAGACATGCCCGTCCCGCCCGATGCCTGATGGACACTGCCGGATGCCGGATGCCTGTCCGGACGCCGGACGCCGGATGCCGGTTGCCTGTCCGCACGCCGGACGCCGCCGGACGCCGGATGCCGGATGCCTGTCCGGACGCCGGACGCCGGATGCCGGTTGCCTGTCCGCACGCCGGACGCCGGACGCCGGATGCCGGTTGCCTGTCCGGACGCCGGACGCCGGACGCCGGATGCCGGATGCCGGATAATATCGCGGTGCGCACGATCATCCGGCACGGCCAGGTCGTCAACGCCGACGGGAGTCTCTACGCCGACGTGCTCATCGAGGGCTCGCGCATTGTCGAGGTCGCTCCGCACCTCGACGTTCCCTGCGACCGCGCGTTCGACGCCTCGGGCCGGCTCGTCATTCCGGGCGGCATCGACGCGCACACCCACCTCGACCTGCGGCTGTCCGAAGAAGTCCGGACCTCGGACGACTTCGCGACGGGCACCGTTGCCGCCGCCATCGGCGGCACCACCTGCGTCATCGATTACGCGACCCAGGCGCACGGTGGCACGCTCGCCGCGGCCCTCGACGACTGGCACGCGCGCGCCGGGGGACGTGCCGCCATCGACTACGGCTTCCACATGAGCATCTGCGATCTCTCGGGAGACGCCGAACGCGAGATGGCGGCCATGGTCGAGCGCGGCGTGACCTCGTTCAAGGTGTTCATGGCGTACCCCGGCCGGCTGATGCTCGAGGACGCGGACTTGGCTCGCGTCATGCGGCGGGCCGCGGACCTCGGCGCGCTGGTGTGCATGCACGCCGAGGACGGGCACGCCATCGAGACGCTCGTCGCCGAGGCGCGCGCTCGCGGCGATCTGGCGCCGCGGGCCCACGCGCGCACGCGCCCGCCTCACCTCGAGACGGTCGCCGTCGAACGCGCGATCGCCCTGGCCGAGCAGACCGGGGCGCGTCTGCTCGTGGTGCACGTGTCGGCCGCCGAGTCGGCCCGCGCCATCGGGGAGGCCCGGCGGCGGGGGGTGCGCGTCCACGGCGAGACGTGCCCGCAGTATCTGTTGCTTGCCGAGGAGCGCTACGAGGAGCCAGGCTTCGGCGGGGCGAAATACGTGATGAGCCCGCCCCTGCGCGCGGCCGCGCACGGCGCGCGTCTCTGGGACGCGCTCGCTCAGGACGCGCTCAGCACCGTCGGCACCGACCACTGCCCGTTCTGGTGGAAGGACAAGGAACGCGGGCGCGACGACTTCACCCGAATTCCCAACGGGGCGCCGGGCATCGAGCACCGGATGTCGCTCCTCTTCGGCGCGGGCGTGCGCGAGGGCCGGCTGTCGGTGAACCAGTGGGTCGAGGTGACGTCTACGGCGCCGGCGCGCATCTTCGGGCTCCAGCCCCGCAAGGGGCGGATCGCTCCATGTGCCGACGCCGACGTGGTCATCTGGGACCCGCGCACACGCCGGACCATTGGTGCGGCCTCGCATCACATGCGCGTGGACTACGACATCTACGAGGGGCTCGAGGTCACGGGGGCGCCGGAGGCCGTGTTCCTGCGCGGCGAGTTGATCGTCGACGAGGGCGAGTTCGTCGGCCGGCCTGGCGCGGGGCAGTTCGTGCCACGTGCGTGCCCTGGCGCTGCGGCGGACCGACCGCCCGCGTCTCTCGACGGTCCGCCATCCTGACGGCGCCGGAGCAAGGGGAGCTCCCGCAGGCGCACGGCGAGCCGGCCCCACTCATCCGCGGGCCCCGGCCCCGCTCAGCGGCCCAGCGACCGCGCCGCGGCACGGCCCGCGACCGCGCCGCTCGACC
>JAHDVQ010000152.1:2072-5340 GCA_023384595.1 Vicinamibacteraceae bacterium
GCTCAGCGGCCCAGCGACCGCGCCGCGGCACGGCCCGCGACCGCGCCGCTCGACCAGGCCCACTGGAAGTTGAAGCCGCCCAGGCGGCCGTCGACGTCGAGCAGCTCGCCCACGAGGTAGAGCGCCGGCTCGAGCCGCGACGCCATGGTCGCCGTGTCGATCTCGTCGAGGGCGATGCCGCCGGCCGTGACCTCGGCGTGGGTGTACCCGCGGCTGCCCGTCACCTCGAGCGGCCACGCCGTGAGCCGCGAGAGGATGGAGCGCCGTTCGTCACGGCGCAGGACGGCCATGGGCGCGGCGGCCGGGCCGTTGGCGACGAGGTCGGCCATCGATGCCGGCAGCCGATGCGAGAGCACCGTGCGCAGCGCGGCGCGCGGGTGCTCGCGCGCCGCCGCGACGAGCCACTCCTCGACGCGGCCGGGAGGCTCGCCCGCCAGCCAGCTGGCCTGAAGGGCCGGGTCGCGCCCCTCCAGATCGGCGCGCAGCCAGTGACGCGAGACGTCCAGCACCGCGGGCCCGCTCGCGCCGGTGTGCGTCCACAGAAACGCCCCGTCGACGATCGTCGGCCGCGCGCCTGGCGGCCGCGACGTTTCGAGGCGCAGGCGGCAGGGGAGCGAGACGCCCGCGAGCGCTCCATGCACGTGCCCGCCGAGCACGAGCGGCACGAGCGCGGGCGTGGTGGGCACGAGGCGGTGGCCGAAGGCGGTGGCCATCGCATAGCCGGCCCCGTCGCTTCCGCTTCTGGGAAGGGCGAGCCCGCCCGTGGCCAGCACGAGCCGGCGCGCGTGCAGGAGGCCCCCGGGAGTGACGAGCGCGAACCGGGCGCCGAGGGCCGTCGCGCCATCGAGCGCGTCGACCGCGGAGACGCGCGACGACGGCTGAATGCGGACACCCGCGTCGCGGCACGCGGTGACGAGGGCGTCGAGCACGGTCCGCGCGCGGTTGGTCGCCGGGAAGAGCTTTCCCAGCGCCTCCTCGTGCAGGGGAACGCCCATCTCGCCGAACCACGCCCGCGTGGCGGCGACCGGGAAGGCCTGGAGCACGCGCTTGACGAGGCGCGGTGAGCCGCCATGAAAGTCGCGCTCGGTCACCTCGCGGTTGGTGACGTTGCAGCGTCCGCCGCCGCTGACGAGGATCTTCGCGCCGAGCGTGCGCGCGCCGTCGAGCAGCGTCACGCGCGCCGCCGGCGCGGTGCGCGCCGCCCAGAACGCGGCCGCGAGGCCTGCGGCGCCGGCGCCGACGATGGCGATGTCGGCAGGCGCGTCGATACCGGTATGGGCGGACGCGGGGGGCACGATGTCGTAGACTAACGGTTTCGGGCCAGCACGCAAGCCGACGCTACGCCGGGAGCCAATTCCGTCATGATCGAGACCGCACCAGCCCACCTCTGGAAGACCATGAGCCAGGAGCAACGCCTGGCCGCCGCGACCGCCTTCTGGAGCGACGAGCAGTCGCTCGCCGAGCAGGCCGAGGTCGTGGGCCTCATCGCGCGCAAGATCAACTTCCGTCCGAAGTCGGTGCTCGCGATGCCGCTCGAGCGCAAGGCGCAACACCTCGCGCGCATGGCCAAGCTGTCGGATCTGGTCGCGGCGCGGCTGCTCGTGAGCTACCACCTGGCGCATCAGCGGCCGATGATGGGGGCGTTCCTCGATGCGCTGGGCATCGGACACGAGGATGGCCTCATCAGCGACGAGCAGGTGCAGAAGCCGTCGGACGAGGCGCTCGCCGCGGCGGTCGAGCGCATTCGCGAGGGGCACGCCGCCGCCGACGTGCGGCTGTATTTCGAGACGCTGCTCCTGCAGGACGAGGAAACCTGGGGCGGGCTCCAGAAGTTCGTGGGCGTGGCCGATCAGCCGGTCGGCTGAACCCGGGGCAGAACACGCATGCTGTTCGAGCGGTTCAACGACAGCGGGTTGTCGCAGTATTCCTACCTCGTCGCGTGCGAGCGCGCCGGCATCGCGGCCGTCGTCGATCCCCGCCGCGACATCGACGTCTACCTGCAGTTCGCCGACGAGCGACAGCTCCGAATCGCCTTCGTCGCCGAGACGCACATTCACGCCGACTTCGCGTCGGGCGCCCGCGAGCTGGCCGCCGCGACGGGCGCGGAGCTGTGCCTCTCGGCGTACGACGCGGGCGAGCTGTACGACGTGCGCTTCGCGCACCGGGAGCTGCGCGACGGCGACGCGATCGAGCTCGGGCGCGTGCGTCTCGAGGCCAGGCACACGCCGGGTCACACGCCGGAACACCTGGCCTTCCTCGTGTACGACGGCGCCCGCTCGGCCGACGTCCCCATGGTGATGCTCTCGGGCGACTTCCTCTTTGTCGGCTCCCTCGGCCGCCCCGACCTGCTCGGCGAGGAGGCCAAGCGCGATCTCGCCCGCAGGCTGTTCCGGAGCGTGCGCACCGTGCTCGCCGGCCTGCCCGACGGCCTCGAGATCGCCCCGGGGCACGGCGCCGGCTCCATGTGCGGGGCCGGCATGAGCGGCCGCGCCGTCTCGACGCTGGGGTTCGAGCGCGTCGCCAATCCCTATCTCCAGTCCGATCTCGACGAGGAGACGTTCGTCGATCGCATCCTCGCGAACGTGCCGCCGTTTCCCGACTACTACCGGCGGATGAAACAGCTCAACGCGGACGGGCCGCCGCCGGTCGCGTCGACGCTCACGCCAGGGCCGCTGGCGGTGGCCGACTTCGCCCGCCTCGTCGAATCAGGCGCCGTCGTCGTGGACGTGCGGGATCAGGGCCCGTTTGGCGCGGGGCACGTACCGGGGTCGCTGGGCATCGGCGCGGGATCGGGGCTCTCGACCTGGGCGGCGTGGAGCGTGCCCTACGACCGCCCGATCCTGCTCGTGCTGCCCACGTCGGGAAACGGCAGCGACGTCGTCCGGTCGCTGGTGCGTGTGGGGCTCGATCGCATCGAAGGATGCCTCTCGGGCGGGTTCGAGTCGTGGGTGCGGTCGGGCAGGCCGTTCGAGCGGCTCGATCAGATGTCGGCGAGCGAGGCGGCCTCGCGTGTGGCCGACGGCACGATCACGCTCATCGACGTGCGCGATGCCACCGAGTTGAAGGAGGGCTACGTGCCGGGCGCGCGGCACGTGCCGGCGTACCTCTTTTCGACCAGCGCGCCCGAGGCCCGGGAGGTCGCCGAGGGGCCTGGCCCGATTGCCTTCCTGTGCGCGAGCGGCCACCGCTCGACCGTCGCCGCCAGCCTCGTCGCGCGAACGGGCCGCACGGATCTGGCGAACGTCACCGGCGGCATGCAGGCCTGGCG
>JAHDVQ010000152.1:5440-8672 GCA_023384595.1 Vicinamibacteraceae bacterium
TCCCTGCGGTACCGCGCCACGCGGATGGCGGCGTCGGTGCGCCGCATGTCGAGCTTCCCGCTCACCCTCGCGCCGAGCTCGATCCCGATCTGCGGCGCCGTCAGGTCGCCTTCCACGCGTCCGGTTGCGAGCACCTCGATGCGTTCGATCGCGGTCAGGCTCCCCGTGACCACCCCGCTCACGATGATGCTCTTGGCGAAGGCGTCGCCCTTCATCTGTGCGGTCTCTTCGATCGTCAGCGCGTGATTCGGCACGTCGAGGTAACCGTCGAGATGTCCGGCGAGCACGAAATCCTGCTCGGCCGACACTTCGCCGGTCACGGCAATCCCCTTGCCGAGCGACGTGGGCCGCAGGGCCTTCTCGGTCGAGGCGAACACGGTCGGATACCCGCCGGCGCCGACGCCGGGGGTGGAGTACTGACGGGGGAACTGACGCTCGGACATGATGCTCCAGACAGAGACAGCAGGGCGTTCTCGGCGGACGTGCCGATCCAGTCTACACACTCGCGGACGCCTCGTGGCGCGGCAGCGCGTCCCTCACGACGCGAGGGCGATACGGCTCAGGCAGGAATCAGACGATCGACGGCACGCCTGACCTCGTCGAAATCGGCCGGGAGGCCCACCGGGCGATTGGCGAACTCGGACGGCAGCGGCAGCGTCTGCTCGTGGTACCGCTGCTTGAACTCCGGGAACTTCAACCCGCTCGCCGTGGAGATGACGATCACGCGATCCCGTGCGCCAATCTCACCGCGCGCGACGAGCTTCTTCAGGACGGCGAGCGCCACCCCTGTGTGCGGGCAGTTGAACATCCCTGAACGATCGGCCTGCGCCGCGGCGTTGGCCAGCTCCGCCTCGGTGGCCTGCTCGACGATCCCGTCGTAGCGCTGGAGCGTGCGGATGGCCTTCGCGACGGAGACGGGGTTCCCGATCTGGATCGCGGTGGCGAGCGTGGGCCGCGCTTCGACGGGCTCGAACGCCCATCCGCGCTGGTAGGCCAGGTAGAGCGGGTTGGCCTGCGCCGATTGCGCCACCACAATCCGCGGGCGCTTCGAGGTGACGCCGAGCGCCTCCATCATGTCGAAGCCGGCGCCGAGGGCGCTCACGTTGCCGAGGTTCCCGCCGGGGATGATGACCACGTCGGGCACTTCCCAGTCCCACTGCTGCACGAGCTCGATGGCCACGGTCTTCTGGCCCTCGATGCGCAGGCTGTTCATCGAGTTGGCGAGGTAGAAACCCTCTTCTTCGACCAGCCGCTGCACGAGGCGCATGCAGCCGTCGAAGTCCGTGTCGATCGACAGCACGTGCGACCCGTTGGCGAGCGGCTGCAGCAGTTGCGCGGTCGAGACGCGGCCCCGGGGCAGCACGACCACCGACGGGATACCCGCGGCCGCCGCGTACGCCGCGAGCGAGGCCGACGTGTCGCCCGTCGAGGCGCAGACGACCGCCCGCACGGGCCGGCCCTTCCGGATCATGTGCCGCACGACCGAGACGAGCACCGTCATCCCCAGGTCCTTGAACGACCCGGTGTGCGAGTTGCCGCACTGCTTGACCCAGAGGTCGTCGAGGCCCAGCTCCTTGCCGAACCGTTCGGCCCACAGCAGGTTCGTGCCTCCTTCGTCCATCGACACGATCGCCTCGTCGTCGACGTCGGGACAGACCCACTCCTTCTTGCCCCAGACCGACGAGCCGTACGGCCAGGTGGTCCGCTTGTAGCGGTCGTCGAAGAGCCGCATCCAGGCGGCGGCCGAGCGGTGACGTAGCGCGTCGAGGTCGTGCACCACCTCGAGGAGGTCGTGGCACGTGGGACAGCGGTAGAGCGGCTGGTCGAGAGGGTGGTCGCCGGGGCACCCGGCAATGCAGCGGAACACGGCGCGATACGGCATGGGCGACATTTATAGCAGTACCGGCGCGTGCGGTCCCGGCCGCCGGGCGATGAGACACATTCGGGCGGGGGTCGACAGAACTGTAACCGCTGTCCGGTCGAGCTGGGCGGCGCGGGACGGCGTCGCGCGTCTCAACGCGTTGAATGCACGCCAGTTGTGATCGATCGCGCCCGGGGCGCGGGGGGATCGTGGATTGCACGGTGCAGCAGTGCCGGTCCCGGCCGATTGCCCGGCCAGGACAGCCACGACGATGGTCCGCCGAACCACGCCCCCCGCCCCGGCTCCGCTGCCGTATCTGCCCTTCGAGGACGGGCTCGGCCGCCGCGTTCTCGACGCCGACGGCACCGAGCGGACATACGTCCCGCCGGAACTCGGCAGGGCGGAACACTCGCTCCGGGATCGTATTGGCCGCCTGGCCAACTTCCGGCACGCGAAGTTCGCGCGGCTCCGGTCGGTCGAGACCGAGGGGAAGAAATCGTCGCCGGGCGTCTACGTCCTGTCCGATCCGGTCGAAGGGGTGCGGCTGTGGACGCTGCTGCAGGCCTCGGTGGCCGCGGGGTTCCTCATCGACGTGAACGCCGCGCTGCAGGTGGTGCGCGACATCCTGCCGGGACTCGCGCTGCTGCACGACTCGAGAAACGTCACCCACGGCGCCATCGGTCCCGAGCGCATCGTCCTCGCGCCGCAGGGGCGCTGCGTGATTGTCGATCACGGCTTCGGACTCGCGCTCGAGAAGCTGCGTTACCCGCGGTCGCGGCTGTGGAAGGACTTCCGCATCCCCATGCCGCCGTCGGCCGGGCTGCCCCAGTTCGATCAGCGGGCGGACGTCGCCCAGGTCGGCGTCGTTGTGCTCGAACTGCTCCTCGGGCGGCCGCTGGCGCTCAACGACTTTCCCAACAGGCTGCGTCAACTTGTGGACGAGGCGCGGGAGCGGCTCGTCAACGGCACGGCACGCGAGGTGTCGGCGTCGCTCCGGGCCTGGTTCGAGCGGGCGCTTCCGGTGGAAGCCCGCCGGCCGTTCGCGACCGCGCTCGAAGCGCAGGTCGCCCTGGAGGACGCGATCAAGAAGGAGCGCCTCTACGCACCCGGAGCGGCCGCGCTCAGGGGGCTCTACGAGCGCTACGCGCAGTGGCTGGCCGAGCACCCCGCCGCGGAGGGTGACGAGCAGGAGCCCGAGGCGGAGGCCGGTGGAACCCAAGCGGAGGCGGCCCCGCCTCGGTCGTCGCGCGCGCCGCGGGCCCCCCGGGCCCTGCTCGACGAAGAGGCCGAGGAGATCCGCGCGCTCGAGGAGACGCTCGCCCGGCTGGCCGCCGAAGAGGCTGCCCAGCGCGAGGCGGAGTCGCACGCAGA
>JAHDVQ010000153.1 GCA_023384595.1 Vicinamibacteraceae bacterium
GACCGGCCCGTGGTCGTGCGCGACGCCGTCCTCGAGGTGCTCGAGGCCGCGCGCCGGGACGCCGTGCCGAGCGGCACCCGCTGAGGGCAGGACCCGCGCCACTCAGACCCGGCGCTCCGGGCTCAGAACGAATACCGCACCCTCACCTCGACGCGCGCGTCTCCCGGCCGCTCCCCGAAGTCCGTCCCGCGCGCGCCGATGTTCCCGGCAATCTGCGTGCGCAGCTCCAGGTTGCCGGCCAGCCGGTACTGCATCTCCTGCATCACGAGCAGGCTGCGATCGTCGACGTTGTAGATGGTGGTGAGCGCTGCGTTCAGATAGAGCTGGCCGAACGCGTCGGGCTGGCTGGCGCGCGCGAACACGTAGTTGCGCATGGGCTGCCGGTCGGCATAGCCGGATCGCGCCAGACCAGCCAGCGTGGGCAACGGAAGCGGCGTGACGCCCGGCATCGGTGGGCCCAGGGTCTGGCCGGCCGCGTCGAAGTACTGCCGCATCTCGTCTGCCGTGAAGCCGAAGTCGCGCCGGAAGTACTCGACGATGACGGTCGTGTTCGTGCGGGCGAGGTAGCGGGCGCCGAGGAGCCACGACGCGCCGCCGCGGCGGCGCGCGACGACCCGCCCGTCGGCGGCGATCACGCGGACCTCTTCGTCGCCCGCGACCGCCAGCTCGCCGTGCACCTCGATCTCGGGCCGGAGATTGCGCGCGAAGTCCAGACCCCAGCGCGCCGCCCGGCTGCCGCCGCTGAGGAACATGACGTCGAGATCGGTGTCCCACAGCAGCAGATACAGCTTGCCGCCCGCGTTGAGGTGTCCCGTCCGCCCGAGCGACTCGTTCACGCCGTCGTACACCGGCACGAGCACCGGCGTCACCGCCACCGTCTGCAGAGGCCCGGTGAAGCTGCGAATCAGGTCGGCCGACACGACGACGACGCCCTCGAGGGCGAGCGCGGGATCCTCGGGGTCCTTCGGTCGATCGAGAAACGCCGCCGGGTTCCACGCGTAGCCCTTGCCCCACTTCATGGTGCGCTTGCCGACGTCGAGCGACACCGACGGAGTCGGTTTCAGCGACACCCACGCCTCGTAGAGGCTCACCTCGCCGTCCCACCCGCCTTCACCGCCTGCGCCGTCGAACACCGTGCGCGCAAAGGCCTGCACCGGCCCCTGCCGGTATCCGGTGTCGACGAGCAGCTGGCCGTTGCCCACCGTCTGCCATCGCTCGCCGGCATCGCCGCCTCGCAGCCGGTAGAACACCGACGCCGGATCGAGCCGCACGGCGACCGGGCGCACCTCGACGTGTCCGCCCAGCGTGAAGCGCGGCGGCCGAAGGTCGGGAAGGTCGAACGGATCGGGCTGCGCCGCGTCGGACGGCGTCTGCCCCGAGGCGCCCGCCGCGCCCAGCATCAGGGCCATCGTGAGCGCGGCCAGCAGGCTCCCACTGCGCATCGGCGCGACCGGTCTACTGGCGGATCGTCTCGAGGTTCGGCATGAAGGACAGCGTGAAGACTTCCTGCGGGAACTTCCTGCCCTTGATGCGCGCAAACATCATGATCGACGTGTGCCCCTTGTACAGCGGGCTGTCGGTCTCGACCACCGCGGGACGGACGATGCCCTGGCCGTAGTCCTTGACGTCCTTGAAGTGCAGGGTCTTCACCAGCATCGACGTCGCCGTCAGCGCCTCGATGGTCGTGGGCAGCAGCCGCTTCCTGTCGGCCCGAATGCGCAGCTGGTCGTAGGCCACGTTCTTCGACTTGGCCTTCAACGACAGCAGGACCTCGGCGCCCTGCTCCTCGACGTTCGCGACGTCGTACTCCGACGCGTAGTCGAGGCTGAGGATGTCGGCGTTGTTGAAGATGCCCCCCACCACCGACTGGAGGCTGGTGATGCGCACGGGCTTGCCCGCGTTCGGCACGTACAGCCACATGTTGTCGCCGAGGCGCAACGTGCTCCGCCCCTTGTCGGCGGCGGGCTCGAGGAAGAGCGCCGCCACCTTGTCGCGGCCGTCCTTCACCGTGAAGAGCGTGTACTCGCGCTTCCGGCCGTTCGGCTCGATGTTGATGATCTTCCGGTACGACTCGTACGACTCGGGGTTCAGGTTCCTGTCGATCTTCAGCAGCAGCTCGCGGCCGCCGGGCGCCTGTCCCGCCAGGGGGGCGGCGGCGAGCAAGGCGGCGGCGCCGAGCGCGGCGACGAAGGAGACGGGGTGCAGGGTGCGCATCGTGTGCTCCGTGTCGGTGGTCCGCGGGCCCGATCAGGTGTGCCTCAGCGCGTCGACCGGCTCGAGCCGCGCGGCCTTGAACGCCGGCTGGAAGCTCGCGACGACGGCGACGGCCACGACGATGCCCGTCACGAGCAGGATCTCGCCGATGTTCACCGACGGCGACAACACGAGGCCGGTCTGGCGGCCGAAGTCGAACGTGGGCCGCGCCAGCCGCAGCCCCGAGATGACGGCCACGCCGAGCACGACCCCGGCCGCGGCGCCGAAGAGGCCGAGCGAAAAGCCCTCGAGCACGAACATCGACATGATGCGGCCGGGCAGCGTGCCCATCGCGGCGATGGTGCCGATCTCCTTCACCCGCTCGAACACGGCCATCAGCATCACGTTCATCACGCTGATGAGGACGATGGCGATGAGCGCCACGCGGATCGACATCGTCAACAGGTCCACCATCATCGCCACGTTGTAGAAGGGCGACAACGCCTCCCACGTGTGCACCTCGAATGGCGACCCCCCCTTCTTCCCCCCGCCCTTCGGGCCGCCGCTCCCGAGCGCCGCGTTCAGGTCGCGCGCGACGCGATCGAGATCGCCGAAGCGCTCGAGCCTGATCGCGATCTCGCTCACCTCTTGCTGTTCGAGTCGCAACAGCTCGATGGCGTCGTCCAGGTGAATGTAGGCGTCGCGGCCGCCGGGGCCGGTCACGCTCTCGAGCAGGCCGAGGACGACGTACTGGCCGGCGTTCACCGATCCGTCCTTGTTCGTGGCAATCAGGACGACGGTGTCGCCGACCTTCACGTTCATGCCGGCCGCGATGAGCTCGGGCACCAGAATCCCGCCGCGGTCCAACCGGGCCTCGCCCTTCAGGATCCTCGAAGGGAGCAGAGGCACCGTGGCGAACTCACGCACCGGGTCCACGCCGTTCACGCGGATGCCCGTCGTCTCGGCGTAGTTGCTGAACATGCCGGCGAACTTCAGGCGCCCCGACCAGGCCTCGACGCCCGACGTCTGTTCGAGCGCGCGCTCGACGGCGGCGACCTGTCCGGCGTCGAGCGTCAGCGTCAGCGGCAGGTTCTCGAGCGAGGCCACGTACCCGCGGCGATGCACCTGGATGTGGGCCAGCACGGAGTCGGTCATCTGGCCGATCATCATGCCCTTGAACGCCGACGCGCTCGCCCCGAAGACGATGACGAAGACCACGCCGAGGGCGATGAGCGAGCCCGTGAGGAGCGTGCGGCGCCGGTAGCGCAGGAGATTGCGGATGGCGATGGTCCACAGGTCCGTCACGACGGCATGCTCCCCTGGCGCGGCCCGTCCACCAGGCGCCCGTCTTCGAGCTGGTAGATGATGTCGGCTTCGCGCACCACCTTCGGGTCGTGCGTCGAGAAGACGAACGTCGTCCCGAACTGGTCGGTCATCCGCCACATCGTCTTCATGACCAGCCCGGCTGTCTCGTGATCGAGGTTCGCGGTCGGCTCGTCGGCCAGGACCACCTTCGGTTGCGTGACGAGGGCGCGCGCCACGGCCACGCGCTGCTTCTGGCCGCCGGAGATCTCGTCGGGGTACTTGTCGCGCTGGTCGGCCATGCCCACCGCGTCGAGGAGCGCCATGGCGCGCTCGCGGCGTTCGGCGGCCGGCGTCGGGTGCACGAGCCGCAGCGGGTACTCCACGTTCTCGAAGACCGTCAGGATGGGCAGCAGGTTGAAGTCCTGGAAGATGAAGCCGATGTGCCGCCCGCGGAACACGGCGGCCTGCCGGCGGTCGAGCGTGCCGATGTCGACGCCACCGACCTCGAGCCGCCCGGACGTGGGCTTGTCGAGCGCGCCCACCAGGTTGAGCAGCGTCGTCTTGCCGCTGCCCGAGGGCCCGATGAACGAGACGAACGAGGCGGGCGGGATCGTGAAGTCCACGCCGCGCAGGGCGTGCACCTCGACCTCCGCCTTGCGATAGATCCTGGTCACCCGCTCGCCAACGATGAGCGGGGCGGGCGTACTGGGGAGGGACATGGGCGGTGTTCCGTCGGACCCGGGGGCGGGACGCGTGGACGACTCTCGCGAGAAGGATGCACGAAGGGCCGTCGAGGTGACGGATTTCGCCGGACGCCGTCCGCTGATACCGTAGAGGGCACAGGAGACCTCCGTGATTCCCTACCACGACGAGAACAAGACGCTGCGCACGGCCGTCGTCACGATGGGGCTTGTCGTCGTGAACGTGGCGGCGTGGATCTTCGTGCAGGGGGCCGGCTCGCCGATGGCGCTTGCCGCGTCGGTGTGCAACCACGGCCTCATCCCCGGCGAGTTGACGCTCGCGGCCGCCGCCGGTTCGGGTTTTCCCATGGGCGAGGGGCTGGTCTGCGTCACCGATCCGGGACGGCAGTGGAACAACGTGCTCACGTCGATGTTCCTGCACGGGTCGTGGATGCACCTCATTGGCAACATGTGGTTCCTGTGGCTGTTCGGGAACAACATCGAGGACTCGATGACGCGGCCGCGCTTCCTCCTGTTCTACCTGCTGTGCGGGGTGGCTGCGGCGCTGCTGCAGGTGGCGATCGAGCCGTCCTCGATTGTGCCGATGGTGGGCGCCTCGGGCGCGATCAGCGGCGTGATGGGCGCCTACCTCGTGCTCTACCCGCGCGTGCGCGTCTGGACGTTCCTGCCGCTGGGCATCATCATGACGTCGGTGGCGCTGCCGGCATGGGGCATGCTCATCTACTGGATGGTGATTCAGTTGGTCGGCGGTTTCACGCGCATTGGCGCCGGCGATGAGGGCGGCGTGGCGTTCTGGGCACACGTCGGCGGGTTCGTGGCCGGCGTGGTGCTCGTGAAGTTCTTCGAGCGCCCGGATCGCGTGCGCGCGCACGAGCAGCAGCGCTGGCAGCCGGCGCGGGTGGGATGGTGAATGGGCCTTGGGCCTCGGGCCTTGGGGCCTTGGGGCCTTGGACCTCGGGCCTTGGGGCCTTGGGGCCTTGGGCCTCGGGCCTGGTCCGGCTGAAGCCGGACCCTACGTCCTCTGGGCGTGCATCCCTTGGGTTCTGGCCTGACGTAGGGGCCGGCTTCAGCCGGCCCTTCCATCTCCCCCCTACCTCGCGTGCGTGCCGGCCATCGCGCGGCACGACTCGGCGCAGCGCCGGCACTCCTCCGCGCACTGCTCCATCAGCTCATCGTCGTCGAACCGCTCGCAGTCGGCGGCGCACGCGTCGCAGATCTCGACGCAGACGCCGCACGTCAGGGCGTGGTGCTCGGAGCCCATCAGCATGAAGCGCGCGCTGGTGTCGCAGATCTCGGCGCACGACATCAGCAGGCGGATGTGGCCCGGCTCGGCGTGCTCACCGCCGAGTTCGAGGCAGTGGCTGATGGTCTCGAGGCACACTTCCTGGCAGCCCTGGCAGCGATCGATACACTCGCGCATGTCTTCTGTCATCTCGTGAGGCATCAGGCTCTCCTTTCCGGGTGACGGCATTGAAAGGGAGCAAGCCCGGTGCCGCCAGGCGCTCGCGCCCGCCGCGCCTGTAGAATCTCGGGCATGGCTCATTACACGGCAGAGGTCATCTGGCAGCGCGACGACCAGGTGTTCACCGACAACAGGTATGGTCGCAGGCACCTCTGGCGTTTCGACGGCGGGGTCGAGGTGCCGGCGTCCTCATCGCCGCACGTCGTGCGCGTGCCGTTCTCCGATCCGTCGGCGGTCGACCCGGAGGAGGCCTTCGTCGTGGCGCTCTCGAGTTGCCACATGCTGTCGTTCCTGTCGATCGCGGCGAAGCAGGGCTTCCGTGTGGACCGCTATCGCGACGAGGCCCTGGGCGTGCTCGAGAAGAACGCCGAGGGGCGGCTGGCGATGACCCTCGTCACGCTGAGGCCCGAGGTGGCGTTCTCGGGCGACCGGTTGCCGACGCGCGACGAGGTCGACGCCCTGCACCACGAGGCGCACGAGGCGTGCTTCATCGCGAGTTCGGTGAGAACCGAGGTGCGGTGCGAACCGCGGTGACGCCGGCGTCCGGCATGTCTTCGCCCGCCATAGAGGTCGAGCACCTCGTCAAGGTCTTCGAGCGTCGGGGACGGCCGCCTGTCCGCGCGGTTGACGGGCTCTCGTTCTCGGTGGCGAAGGGATCGATCTTCGGCCTGCTGGGCCCGAACGGCGCCGGGAAGACCACGACGCTTCGCGTGCTCACGACGCTGACGCGCCCCACCGGGGGCCGGGCTCGAGTCGCCGGCTACGACGTCGTGGCCTCGGCTCTCGACGTCCGGCGCCGCATCGCCGTCGTCATCCAGGAGCACGCCGCGGATCTGCTGCTCACCGTGCGCGACAACCTGCTGTCGTTCGGGCGCTTCCATGGCCTCGCCCGTGACGTCCTGCGTGCGCGGGCGGCGTCGGTGATGGAGCGGTTCGGCCTGGTCGAGCACGCGGGCCGCAAGGTGCAGGATCTCAGCGGGGGCTTCCGCCGCCGCGTCCAGGTCGCCAAGGTCCTGATGGTGGACACGCCCCTCGTGTTCCTCGATGAGTTCTCGACGGGCATGGACCCGCTCCTGAAGCGCGCGGTCATGGACCTGCTGCGCGAAGCGAGCCGCGCGGGCCGCACGATCGTGCTCACCACGCAGGTGCTGACCGAGGCCGAGGAGCTCTGTGACGACATCCTCATCATCAACCGCGGGCGCCAGGTGGCGCGCGGCGACCTCCACGCGCTGAAGCTGCTCTCGGAGGGCGTCTACGAGGTGTCGCTGACCTTCGACGCGCTGCCGCCCGAGGTCGAGGCCGAGGTGGCGGCGCTTGGGCCACTCCGCGTGAGGACGACGGGCAGCACGCTGCAGTTCTCGATCAAGGCCGACGAGCGCGACGTGCTGGCGCTGGTCAACCGGCTGGCCGCCCGCGGCCACGTGCGCCGCGTCGAGGTGGGCGGCGCGAGCCTCGAGGACGTCTTCGTGGAGCTGATGTCGGGCGGCGAGGACACGCGATGATGCACGAGCTTCGGGCCGTCATGTACCGCGAGGCGCGCATCCGCGCGACCAACCTGCTCTTCATCTTCTGGGACGTCGTCTATCCGATCGGGTACCTGCTCGTCTTCGGGGTCGGGCTGAACAGCGCGGTCCGCTTCACGACGGGACCCGCCGCCGTCGACTACAACGCGTTCTTCCTGGCGGGCGTGCTCGGCATGGCCAGTTTCGGCATCGCCTCCAACACGGCGTGGTCGTTCTTCCTCGACCGCGACAACGGCATCTACTACGAGATGCTGACCTATCCGATCAGCCGGGCGCAGTATCTCGTCGGCAAGGTGCTCTTCAACATCCTCATCGCGCTCGTGCAGGCCGCGATCACGATCGGCCTGGCCGATGCGCTGCTGGGCGTGAGCGTGTGGTGGGCGATGTCGCCGCTCGTCGTGCTGATGGTGGTGGTGGGAACGGCGGGCTGGTTCTTCTTCTACGCCATCTTCGCGGTCCTCATCCGGCGAAACGACGCGTTCAACACCGTGACGTCGGTCTTCTACTTCGTGCTGCTCTTCGCCAGTTCGATGTTCTACCCGCTCGAGCCGTTGCCCGCGCCGCTGCGTGCGGCGGCCTATGCCAACCCGATCACCTGGCAGGTCGACGTCCTGCGATACGCCACCACCAGCCTGGGGGACCCATCTTGGCTGCCCCTGGAGTTCGCGGGCTTCGCCGGGTTCACCGTGGCGTCGCTGGCCGGCGCGCTGACGGCGCTCAGGCGCGACGCCTGAAGGCGACGAGGGCGTGGTCCTCAGCGCCGGACCCTGTAGGTCACGAGCACGCAGCCACCGTCGAGCGTCCGGCACTCCTGGAGTTCGAGCGCGACGCGCTTCCCGGCGTCGAGGAACGCGGGGACCCCGGAGCCGAGCAGGACCGGATGGACGTTGAGGCCGACCTCGTCGACGACCCCGGCCTTGAAGAGCGACCGGGCGAGATCGCCACCGCTCATCACGATCATGTCCTTGCCGGGGCGGGTCTTCAGTTCGGCGACGAACTCGCCGGCATCCCGGCGCACGAGCTCGACGCCTGGCGGGGCGTCCGCGAGCGTGCGCGAGAACAGGTAGCTCTTGAGACGGGACCCTGATGCCCCGCCGCCGGCTCCGGCCCCTGTCGCGGCGCCCCCGGCGGCCGCCCAGGTCTTCCTGCCGAAGAGCAGCGTGTCGGCGCGCGCGAACGACCTGGCGATCACCGCCTCGACGTCCTGGCTGAAGTGGAGCCAATCCAGAGCTCCGTCTGGCCCCGCCAGGAACCCGTCCAGACTGCACGCGCCACCGTAGATCACCTTCCGCATGGCACCGCCTCCACTGGCTGAATCGCTGTCTGAAAACATAGGCTACACGCAGTCTGCTGCTGGCGCTCTCGGCGCGGTTTGCCGAGGGCGGGACGGTGCATAGCTCTACCTGGCCCGCGCTCGCGGATGAGGGGCAGGCGGAGGCCGGACGCCGGAC
>JAHDVQ010000454.1 GCA_023384595.1 Vicinamibacteraceae bacterium
GGGGATTCCGGTTGTGGGGTAGAGGTGATTCATAGGCGTCTCCTGAGTTGGGAGGCGCGGAGATGGTCGAGGACGCGGATCGGTCGCTGGTGGCGGTGTTTGCGGCGCTGCCGGACCCGCGGCAGGCGAGCAAGGTGCTGTATCCCCTGCCGGAGATCATGTTGCTGCTGCTATGTGCGACGCTGGCCGGCGCGGACGATTTCGTTGAGATCGAGCTCTGGGGGCGGCGGCACCTGGCGTTCCTGCGCCGCCTGCTGCCCTACCAGCACGGCATCCCGAGCCACGACACGCTGGGCGAGGTGGTCGCCGCTCTCGATGCTGGTCTGTTCCGGGACTGTTTCGCCACCTGGGTCGCCGGACTGCGGGAGGCGGCACCGGCCGATCCGGAGGAGCGGGAGGTGATCGCGCTCGACGGCAAGACGGCGCGGCGCACCCATGCGCGGCGCAAGGGCCGCGAACCGCTGCATCTGCTCTCGGCCTGGGCCTGCCGGCAGCGCCTGGTGCTCGGCCAGCAGGCGGTGGACGACAAGTCGAACGAGATCACCGCCATTCCGGTCTTGCTGGAGCGGCTCGAACTGGCCGGCGCGCTGGTCACCATCGACGCCATCGGCACCCAGATCGCCGTCGCCGAGACCATCCGGGCGCGCGGCGGCGACTACCTGCTGGCGCTTAAGGCCAACCGCCCGCTCCTGCTGGCCGAGGTCGAGACCTTGTTCGCCGCGCCACCGCCGGAGATGGCGATCGAGACCCACCAGACCGTCGACGGCGATCACGGCCGGATCGAGACCCGCCGGCACGCGGTGTGCCACCAGCTGGACTGGCTGTTCTCCGACCGCCGCTATCCTGACGAGCCGCGCTTTCCTGGCCTTGCCAGCATCGGCATGGTCGAGAGCCAGACCGAACACCCCGACGGCAGAACCGACCGCGAGCGGCGCTACTACCTCTGCTCGGCCAAGCTCGACGCGCAGACCTTCGCCCGCGCCGTCCGCGCCCACTGGGGCATCGAGAACCGCCTCCACTGGGTGCTCGACGTCGTCTTCCGCGACGATCTCGCCCGCCTGCGCTCCGGCCACGGACCCGCCAACATGGCCGTCGTCAAGCACATGGCACTCAACCTCCTCCAACAGGCCAAACCCACCACAAGCCTCAAAAACCGCCGAAAGCTCGCCGGTTGGAGCACCGACTACCTCAACGCCCTCATCCGCGGTGCCGCGTAAACCATTCACTCGATTCCCCTG
>JAHDVQ010000455.1 GCA_023384595.1 Vicinamibacteraceae bacterium
AGGAGCGTGCGGTAAGGGACGTGGACGACCGTGCCCTCAGGCACGCGGGCCGGCACGACGTCGCCGGACGCCACGAATACCTTCGGGAACATGCCGCGCGTGGCACTGGCATCGGCGACGATCACATCGTCGCGAATCTCGGGCGCGTAGGTGGCGGGCGGAATCGACAGCGGGGTCTTCGGCGTCTTCGGGCCCAGCACCGTGGGGTCCTTCGTGACGGGGAAGCCGTGTTGCGTCCAGCGCTCCATCGAGTCGGCGAGGAGCGAGACCTTCGACTGCCCGAGCGTGTGCAGGAGCAGGAACGCGAGGGCGGCGTCGGGCGTCAGTCCGTTGCCCGACACGACGACCGATTCCTGTGACCTCGCGATGCCCGCCGGCCCGAGCACGCTCGCGAGCATCGCCGGGGCGGCGAGGTGCGACCTGAACACCGCTCCCGGGATGTTCACGGCAAACGGCACGTGCCCCTCGTCGAACGCGGCGGGTGGCCGCACGTCGACGATGGCGACATGCGTGACACCGAAGGCGCGCAGCCGCTGACCGCCCCACGACTGCAGCCAGCCCGCGTCCCTCATCATGTTCGGGGCGTCGTACGTCCAGGTCGGCAGCTGCCGTTCGTCCGACAGCCATCCCATGAGCGATTCCTGGTACAGGGCGACCCTGTCGTAGCCGAGCAGGAACTTGAACGCGAAGAAGGGCACGCTCGCGGCGATCCCACCGCCGCAGTAGGTGTGAATCCGCTGGTCGGGCCTTACTCCCAGGTAGGTGGCCATCTTCCTGAGCTCGTCCGCTGACTTGAAGGTCTTGTCCGGGTTGAAGAAGTCGGGGCTCGGGAACATCTTGCCGTTGGGGACGTGGCCCGGCCGGCCGAAGAAGACGACGTCGCCGAAGTGCCAGTCGGGCTCGAGCGCCGAGATCAGGGCGTTGTTGGCCGGGTCGCCGGACGCGGCCAGAAACTCGGGAAGCCTGACCCTCGCCTCCTCGCGGATGCGGGCGATTGTGAAGGTGCCCTTCGCCGGCGCGGGCGTCGCCTCCTTGGTGACCGGGAGTCCGCGTTCCTCCCACTTCGCCAGCCCGCCGTCGAGCACCGACAGGTTCTCGGCGGGGAAGCCGTGGTAGTAGAGCGCGAAGAAGAGCCGCGTCGCCATGAACGTCCCGCCCTGGTCGTAGATGACGACGCGCTTCCCCGGGCTGAGTCCCCACGACTGGTAGCGCGCCTCCATGTCGGTCGTGGG
>JAHDVQ010000456.1 GCA_023384595.1 Vicinamibacteraceae bacterium
CACGCGGCTTCGTCCCCGCCGAGGTCGATCCCGCGAGCGGCGACCGCCGTGCGCTCGGCGTGCGCTGCACTGTGCGGTGAGGATGGGGTCAGGTCTGCGATAGCACATGTGCTATCGCAGACCTGACCCCATTTTCCCCATCCCATGTGCTATCGCAGACCTGACCCCATATCCCCTCAGAACCGCAGCACCCCGCTGAAATACCAGCCTTCGAGGTTGAAGTCGCCGAAGTCCTCGTCGATCACGTAGTCGACGTCGATGCGGCGGTATCCGCCCTGCACGCCCAGGTTGTGGGTGAAGTTCAGCGTGGCGTAGATGTCGAAGTCCAGGTAGCTGCCCGAGTCGTTGTCGCGCTCGACGACGCTGCCCGGCAGCTTGAAGCCGGTGACCTCGCCGGTGATGGCGAGGTTCGACAGCAGGTAGCCGCGCGCGATGCCCCCGATGGCCGGAATCGGCGCCTTCGCCTCGACGAACTCCGACGCCACCGCGCTCACCAGATCGGCCCGCACGTCGGTGTACTTCGCCTCGAGCAGCAAGCCCACGAATCCCCGGTCGCGGTAGATGAAGTCCCACTCGTAGCCGAAGCGCCAGGCCTTCCACTCGAAGGTCGACTGCACGGGCAGGCCCACCTGATAGGCGATGCCGTTGAAGACGAGGGTCCGCGAGAGCACCGATTCGGCCTCGTACTTCATCGGCAGGTACGACACGCGGAACTTGTGCTTGCGCGCGGGCCGCAGAATCAGACGGAAGTCGCCGAAGCGCTCCTTCTCGATGCCGAGGTCCGTCACGAAGTCGATGTCCGAGCCGGGGATGCCGAGCTGTTCGGACGAGATCACCATCTCCGGCTCGGGATTCCAGTAGCCGACCGAGATCTCGACGTGGTACTTCTCGCCCGTCGCGGGATCCGACCCGAACCGGCTGCGATACTGCGCGAATGCGGGATCGGCCACCGACGCCGACACCACCAACCCCAGCCCCACCGGGAGCCACGCGTTCCTGCGGATGTTGAGCACGAAGACACCTCTCCTGTAAGGTGTCGGCTCGACCCGGCGGCCACTTTAGCCCCAGCGCCCGGTTCGGCTCCGGGGCGCATTAGCCCCAGCGCCCGGTTCGGCTCCGGGGCGCCGCTGACTTCCGGTGTACGCGCCGGTGTGTCGGGCGCGCCGGCTTCGCCCCGTCACCCCGGCCGTTTACGCCAACCGTCTATACTTCAAAGATGCCTTCCGCCTG
>JAHDVQ010000154.1:0-2928 GCA_023384595.1 Vicinamibacteraceae bacterium
TCCACGAGCGCCTGGGCGAGAAGTACCGCCCCTGCCCGCTGCTGGTCGAGTACGTGGAGGCCGGCCGGCTGGGCCGGAAGGCGGGGAAGGGCGTGTACGAGTACTAGACGCGTGCCGGCACTCGGCACTCGGCACTCGGCACTGGGCACTGGGCATTCGGCACTGGGCACTGGGCACTGGGCACTGGGCACTCGGCACTGGGCACTGGGCACTGGGCATTCGGCACTGGGCGCTTGGCACTGGGCACTCAGCTGTTGGGGGCCGGCTTAAGCCGGCCCCTACAAGCGTACCTTGCATCGGCAGTTCTCGGGGTGTAGTCTTTTGTCGGATGGAATAGCATTCCGCCATGTGGAACCAACGCGACGTTGCACCGGCTACGGATGAGAGTTCCCCGGCCGCCGAGGCCCAAGGCCCAAGGCCCGAGGCCCGCCTGTCCTCGCTCGAGAAGGCGCTCGAGGTGTGCGAGACGCTCGCCGCCGCGCCGCGGGGGCTTTCCGTCACGGAGCTGGCACGAGCCCTCGGGCAGCCCGCTCCGACCGTGCATCGCCTGCTGGCCGTGCTGAAGCGGCGGGGCTACGTGCGTCAGGACGAACAGACGAGCCGCTACAGTCTGTCGCTCAAGATGCTCGACCTGAGCTTCCGCCTGCTCGGCCGGTCCGAGCTGCGCCTCCACGCCTACCCGGTCGTCCGGGAATACGTCCTGCGAACGGGGTCGCGCGCCTTCATCGCGGTGCCCGACGCGGGCGAGGTCACCTACGTGTGGCCGGCCGGACCGGACGAAGCGGCCATGCACACCCAGTATGGGCGGGTCATGCCCGGACACTGCGCGCTCTTCTTCAGCGAGGGCACGGCGCCCCGGCGACTGTCGTGCCTGAGGCTCGCGCGGAAGGCCGATCTCGTGCGCAGCGAGGAGGTCGTCGCGCGGCTCGAATCTGGCGGGGCGGCCGCCCGGGAGCGGCTGAACTGCACCTGCGCGCCCGTGTTCGACTACACGAGCCGCGAGGTGGCACGGGTGGGCGTCTTCGCCCACGCCGGCGACGAAGCATCGCTGCTCACGGCCGACCACAGGGCCGCCTGGGAGGTTGCGGAGAGGATTTCACTGCGGCTCGGGCATCTGCCCACCGCGCATTCGGCGGGCGTGGCCTGACGGCCCGGTCCGCAGCGAGGAGACGACGTGGCCTACATCATCACGGAACCCTGCATCGGCACGAAGGACACGGCCTGTGTCGACGTGTGCCCGGTCGACTGCATCCACCCGCGGAAGGATGAGCCGGAGTTCGAGACGGCCGAGATGCTCTACATCCACCCGGACGAGTGCATCGACTGCGGCGCGTGCGTCCCGGCCTGCCCGGTCGAGGCCATCTTCGCGCTCGACGAGGTGCCGGAGAAGTGGAACGGGTTCATCCCGAAGAACGCGGAGTATTACCAGAAATAGGCTCCGGGCTCTGGGCTCCAGGCTCCAGGCTCCGGCTCTGGGCCTTGTCCGGGCTCCGGGCTCCAGGCTCCAGGCTCCGGCTCTGGGCCTTGTCCGGGCTCCGGGCTCCAGGCTCCAGGCTCTGTTGGCACCGCCTTCGCATTTGTTGAGCCTTCGAGACGATCCGGGCCTGGAGGCGCGGCTTTCAGGCCGTTTCGTCACCTGCGGCTGCCGAAGTTCCGGCAGCGGGGCCTGACGCCGCGCTCGCGCGGTGAGGTATTCGCATGGGATTCATCGACCACCGGTTCGAGGACAACGTCATCACGACGAAGCTCGACGACGTGCTGTCCTGGGCCAGGAAGAACTCGCTCTGGCCGATGAGCTTCGGCCTGGCGTGCTGTGCCATCGAGATGATGGCGGCCGGGGGACCGCGGTTCGACATCGCGCGGTTCGGGTCCGAGGTGTTCCGGGCCTCGCCCAGGCAGGCCGACCTGATGATCGTGGCCGGCACCGTCACCAAGAAGATGGCGCCGGTGCTGCGGCGGCTCTACGACCAGATGCCCGAGCCGAAGTGGGTGATCTCGATGGGGAGCTGCTCGAACGCGGGCGGCCCGTTCCCGACCTACAGCGTGCTCCAGGGGGTCGACAAGATCGTGCCCGTCGACGTCTACGTCTCGGGGTGTCCGCCGCGACCCGAGGCGCTGCTCTACGGCCTCATGCGGCTGCAGGACCGGATCAGGAAGGAAACCGCCGTGCTGCGGAAGCCGCGCGTCGTGCCCCTCGGGCAGTCCGAGGCTGTCATCGTCGAGGATCGAGGCTGATCATGGTGTCGTTCCGGCGGCTGGTCCGCAGCGTCTTCCTGGTGGACCTCATCAAGGGGCTCGGCCTGACGCTCTGGTATACCCCCAAGCCCGCGTTCACGTTCCAGTATCCGAAGGAGCGGCGCCCCGTGGCGCCGCGCTTCCGTGGCGTGCTCCGCCTCCAGGTCGATCCCGCCAATGGGGCACAGACCTGCATCGTGTGCGATCAGTGCGCGAAGGCGTGCCCCGACGACCTCATCTCGCTCGGCGGCCACCGCGAGCCGGGGCAGAAGATCAAGGTGCTCGACTACTTCGACTTCAACCTGTCGCGCTGCAGCTTCTGCGGGTTGTGCTCGGAGGTGTGCCCCACCAAGCCGATCAAGGCGCTCATCATGAGCGAGGACTACGAGCTCGGGTCGTACTCCCGCGAGTCGCAGCTGCTGCGCATCGACGAGATGTACGACGGGGTGCCCATCGAGCCGTACAAGCGGTAGGCCTGTAGGGGCCGGCTTAAGCCGGCCCCTACGGGTTACAGGCCGGCCCCTGCCGTGGGCAACGAAAGAAAAGGGCCGCGAATCCCTGATGGGATCCGCGGCCCTCGACGTTCAGGCCGGACGCCGGACGCCGGCCGGACGCCGGACGCCGCGCCGGACGCCGGCTAGAAATCGAACCCGATCCAGACGTCGAAGCGAGCCTTGCGGAAGGCGCTGCTGC
>JAHDVQ010000154.1:3028-8487 GCA_023384595.1 Vicinamibacteraceae bacterium
TAGAAATCGAACCCGATCCAGACGTCGAAGCGAGCCTTGCGGAAGGCGCTGCTGCCGCCGCTCAGCGCAAACAGCGCGTCTTCCCACTCCTTGTTGAAGAGCGTCCTCCACGACCAGTCGAAGTGGATCGGGAAGCCGAGCGCGAAGGTCTGGAGGCCGACGCCGTACGAGGCGCGGGCGTCGCGCAGGCGGAACCCGCTGATGGCCACCGGGTCGCCGAAGACGGGCGTGAAGCCGTTCACCGGGTCGAACGCGAAGTTGACGATGGGGGTGTAGACCTCGTCGCTGCTCGTCCACGCCTTCCAGCCGTCCTGGCCCTCGAAGCGGGTGCCGCCGATGTTGAAGAAGAACGTGCCGCGCACGCCGCCGAGCACGCCAATCGGCGTGAGCATGGCCTCGATGAGCGGGAACCGCAGTTCGGCGTTGGCGAAGAAGCCTTCGTTGCCGACGAACTCGAGGTACTCGTAGCCGCGCATCTCGGAGTTGCCTCCGAAGAAGAAGAAGTCGGGGAAGTCGCCCCAGCTCTTGAAGCCGCGGGCGCGCAGGGCGAGCAGTCCCGACCCGGCCAGCCGCTGGTAGTAGCGCAGGTCGGCGTCCACCGTCTGCCGCGAGAGCGTGTCGCCGAACTTCGGCGACACCTCGTAGGCGACGCGCATGGTGTTGCCCGAGAGGGGCCCGAACTCGCGGAACACCGTGGTCTCCTGCACGAAGGCCACGCCGAGCGGCACCGACGACCCGTCGCGGAAGATGGTCGTGCCGAACTGGTCGAGCTGATACTGGTCGGCCAGTTCCTGCAGGAGCGGGTCGTCGTACTCCTCCTTGTAGTTCACGAAGCCGCCGTACAGCTCGAACCGGCGATAGCGGTCCATCGGCCAGATCCCGAAGGCGGTGAAGCCGCGCGAGGTGCGCGTGGCGATGGCCTGATCGCGGTCGAGGAAGCCGAAGCCGGGGTCGTAGAGCACGCCCGGCTGGAGCCCGTAGTAGAACTGCGTGGTGTAGTAGCCCTGCAGGGCGTACTGGAAGCGCCGCTCCAGGTTGATGTAGGAGCCTGCGAACGAGCGGTACTGCGACACCGACGCCGCGTAGAAGTTGAACTGCTTGTCGCCGAGGACGTCCGTGAACGAGATGGCGGTGCCGCCGAAGACGTCACCACCGCTGGTGACGCCGACGTTGACGGGCGGCCGTCCCTCGAGGAACAGCTTCTCCCACGCGCCCTTCCTCCGCTTGTTGCCCTCGATGAGCGTGTGCGAGAGCGGCGCCTGGAAGTCGATCACGGGACCCGGCGCGCCGAAGTCGGCGCTGGCCGCCGTCGTCACCGGCTCCTTCGGCACGAGGCTGTGGACCCCGTACTGGTTCTTGAAGTAGGTGACGAAGGTGATCCGCTTCGTGTCGCCTTCCCTGACGATGACCGGCGACATGATGCCGGTGAGCGTGTCGGTCCACTGGCGCAGCTCACCGGTCTGCAGGTTCAGCGTCCACAGGTTGTAGATGTTGCCGTTGCGTGCGACGTCGGCCTCGATGGGCTTGGTGGGATCGGTCGCCGTCGAGGGGAACACGATCGTCGTCTCGTCGAGGAACTGCGCGGCCGCGTCGTCGTGCGTGCCGAAGGTGATCTGCGTCTTCTTCTTCGTGTCGAGATCGAGGCGGAACAGCTTGTCGGCGCCGCTGATGCGCGACAGGTAGACCAGGTACTTGCCGTCGGGAGAGTAGGTCGGCGCGTAGTCGTGGAACTCGTCGTTGGTGACGTTGGTGATCTCGGCGGTCGTGAGATCCATCACGAAGACGTCGCCCGTGGCGCCGCGCAGGCCCGAGAACGCCACGTAGCGGCCGTCGGGCGAGAAGTCGGGCGATTCCGGCGCGTCGATGTCGCGCAGCAGGATCTTCTCCTCGATCTTGCGCGTGAGCACGTTCTGCAGGACCAGGCTGCGCTGCTTCTCGGTGCGCACGAAGTAGGCGAGCCGGTCGCCCTTGGGCGACCACGACATCCACGGCACGGTGTTGAACCGGGCGCCCGGCGTGACGATGTACTCGAAGCCGAGATCCTGATCGAAACCGGGGGTGAGGTTGCGGATCACCTCGCCGTCCTTGGTCGAGACGAGGATGATGTCGATCTCGCGGTCCTTGCGGTTGCCGGCGAAGGCGGCGAGCACGTCGCCCGAGGGCGACGGCTCGAGCGAGAGCACCACCGTGAAGGGCGACTTGTCGCGATTGGGCGCGAGGTCGCGCCCGTAGTCGGCCGGCCGCTCCTTGTCGCGGAACGGCTTGAACCGGTCCTTGACGTACTTGTCGAACTGCTCGTCGAACTCTTCGGGCGTGACGCGCAGCGCCTCCTCGTACGCGCTGTCGGCCCCCCCGATGACGCTCTTGCGGAGCGCGAACAGGAACTGGCGGATGCCCTCCTTGCCCCACCTCGACTCGATGAACTCGAAGGCCATGTGCCCGAGGTTGTAGACCAGGCGCGGATTGCTGAACTCGCCGTAGCCCTCGAACTTGCTCATCTTCGGCAGGATGTCGGCCACCGCCGCATCGCGCACCGTCATGAGATCGAGCGGGCGCCAGACGCCGGCGAGGTAGTCGGCCAGCCCCTCGTCGACCCAGAGCGGCACGCCGCGCCGGATGAGTGAGCGGGGGATGATGTCGAACTCGAAGATGTGCGTCAGCTCGTGGACGATGAGCCGGTAGAGCATGTCGGGCGGCTCGTCGATGGGGAGCACCATCCGGTCGCGCTGCGGCTCGGCAAACGCGGCCACGCCCTCCGGGATCTCACCGGGGATGACGTTCTGCTGCGCGAACTCCGACCACGTCTTGAACAGGATGAGCGGCACCTTGAACGCCAGGTCGTGCTTCAGGTCGGAGCTGATCTGCTGATAGGCGCTCTCGGCGTACCCCGCGATGCGCTCGAGATGCTGCTCCATCTCGGGGTAGTAGTAGATTTCGAAGTGATCGGTCGTGTAGATCTTCCAGTCGAACCGGTCGTACTTGATCCGGTTCTTCCCGAAATACGGAACGAAAGGCGTCTGGGCGGCCGCCGTGGTGGCCGACACGGCCACGATCAGGGCAACGGCCAGCGTGCGAACGACGCGCCGCATCCGCGTGCGCATAGCGGGCTCCTCGTGAGGAAAAGAGAGAGGAAGGGTCTGGTTCAAGCGCAGTACCGCCATGTTACCGTAGCCCGTACGGGCTCGCAATTGCCGGGTTCCGGGCCACATCACTGCTTTGAACCGGCGGTCCTGCAAGTCGAGTACCCGTTCGCGCCCGGCGAATTCAGGGCCGAATCGGCGTCAACGACGCCGGGCGTGGGGGGACACGGACATCAACTGTCCCCCTTAGAGGATGACACGTTCTCTTTCGGGGGACACCGTGTGCCTCCCCGGCTTCGGCGCCGAGCCGACACTCCTGCGATAATGGGAAGAGCAACCCGTGGCCGTTCGAGGCCACCTGTGAGGTCCGACCACATGACGATGCGATGGATACTCGCGGCCGGCCTGGCGGTCGCGCTGGCGTCGGTGACCCTGCCCGTAGCGGGCTGCAGCACGTCCGAGCCCGCCGCGTCGGCCGCCGCGAACCCGGCGTGCGACCCGAAGGCCCGCCCGGCCAACATGGACTTCGTCCTGAAGGACATGCACGGCAACGACGTCCGCTTTGCGGATTACAAGGGCAAGGTCGTGCTGCTGAACTTCTGGGCGACGTGGTGCGCGCCGTGCAAGTCGGAGATTCCGGCCTTCGTCAAGCTTCAGGACAAGTACCGCGACCAGGGGGTCGTGTTCCTGGGCTTCTCGGTCGACGACCCGGTCGACCAGCTGCTGCCCTTCGCCGCCGAATACAAGATGAACTACCCGGTCCTCGTCGGCGACGGGCGCGACGATGTCCAGGATGCCTACGGGCCCATGTGGGGCGTCCCGGTGACGGTGTTCATCAGCCGCGACGGGAAGATCTGCAAGCGCCACCTCGGCGAGGGCAAGCTCGAGCAGTTCGAGAAGGAGATCCAGTCGCTGCTGTGAGGGCGGAACGCCGGCGGGTCACGGCGTAGTATGATGCAGAGACGCGAGGACACTCGTTCTTGCGGTAGGAGTGCCATTGCTCAAGGGGTTCACCGACGCTCGCCTCGCCTGCGGGTGCCGTCTGGCGTTTCGACAGGGCGTCGAGGGTAGTCCCGTCACCGTGGTGGTCGTCGAGAAGGCGGCCGGTTGCTCGTCGCCCAGGCACGTGCGCGACCTCCCGGTCTACGACTTCCGCGAGGCGCTGCGCCCGCCGACACGGCTCGGTCCGCCCGAAGAGGGCGAGTACGAAGAGGAAGGGTAGACGAGCCTTGCGGCGCCGGCTTCCAGCCGGCACGTCACGGTGAGACGTCCTTTGCGCCCCGGGACCGCCCACGGCCCCGGGGCGTTTCGCTGTACCGCTGCTCCTGCTGCAGCACCCTCCGCAGCAGGAACTCGATCTGGCCGTTGAGGCTGCGCAGGTCGTCGTCGGCCCAGCGCTGAACGGCCTCGAGCACGGCCGGATCGATACGCAGCAGGAATGCCCTCCGTTCGGTCATGCCGCCCTACTGGTAGATCGTCCCCGTGTTGATGATGGGCTGTGTCGAGCGCTCGCCACACAGGACGACCAGGAGGTTGCTGACCATGGCGGCCTTGCGCTCCTCGTCGAGTTCGATGATCTCCTTGCGCGAGAGCATTTCGAGCGCCATCTCGACCATGCCGACGGCGCCTTCCACGATCCGCTGACGGGCGGCGATGATGGCGCCCGCCTGCTGCCGCTGCAGCATCGCGGCCGCAATTTCCGGCGCGTAGGCGAGGTGGCTGATGCGGGCCTCGAGCACCTCGACGCCGGCCTTCGCGAGCCGATCCTGGATCTCGCGCTTCAGGTGCTCGGCGACGTCCGACGTGTGTCCGCGCAGCGACATGGTGTGGTCGTCGTGCGCGTCGTACGGGTAGCTCGTGGCCAGGTTGCGCACGGCCGCCTCGCTCTGCACGTGGACGTAGTTCTCGTAGTCGTCCACCTCGAAGCACGCCTCCGCGGTCTCGACCACGCGCCAGACGACGACGGCGGCAATCTCGATGGGGTTGCCCTCGTTGTCGTTCACCTTCAGGCGGCTGCTCTCGAAGTTGCGCACGCGCAGCGAGATGCGCCGCTTGCTGTAGAAGGGGTTGGCCCACCGCAGGCCGGCCACCTTGACGCTGCCGACGTAGCGGCCGAAGAGCTGGAGCACCTTGGCCTCGTTCGGATTGACGACGAACAGGCCAATCAGGACGAAGATGGTGAGCACCAGTCCGACGATGGCCGTGACGAGCCACCCGACGTGCTCGAGGCGGATGGCGTGGACGAGCGCCCAGCCGAAGAAGAACAAGGCCGCGACGCCGAGAAGCGCGACGGGAATGCCCGGGACTGCCGACCTGACCTGCTCACGCACCATGGGTGCCCTCCGTGAAGATGGCAGAGTGATATCACTTTGAAAGCAG
>JAHDVQ010000155.1:0-1374 GCA_023384595.1 Vicinamibacteraceae bacterium
ACCTCAACAATTCCTCCCCAGGAGCTCCCCCCTATGCGCACATCCCTTCTCACACTGGTCATGGCGATCGTCGCGGCCACGGCCATCGACGCGGCCGCCAAGGACTTCGTCGTCGACGCCAGCAAGTGGGGCCAGAAGCAGCAACAGGCTGTCGAGGCCGCTGGCGGCACGGTGGTCTTCGCGCACGCCGATGCGGGACTCGGCGTGGTGACCTCCGAGGTTCCCGAGTTCGCCGAGCGGCTCCGCGCGAGCGGCGCGTTCCTCTCGGTTGACGAGGATGTGGTCGTGAAGTGGCAGCCGCCCGTGCGTGAGGTCGCCTTCGAGGCGGCGGTCACGCCTGGCGACGAGACCTTCATCGCGGCGCAGTGGGCGCCGGCCGCCATCCACGCGCCCGAGGCCTGGAACATGGGCTACACGGGCAAGGGCGTGCGCGTCGCGATTCTCGACGGCGGCATCCACTCCGCGCACATCGATCTCGTGGCCAATCTCGATGTCGGCGCGTCGCGTTCGTTCGTGCCGGGCACGACCTTCAACCAGGACGTCGGCACGTTCTGGCACGGCACGCACGTCGCCGGCATCGTCGCCGCGGCGGACAACTCGCTTGGCACGATCGGCATCGCGCCCGAGGCGACCCTCATCGGCGTCAAGGTGCTGCACGATGGCAGCGGCGGCTTTGGCGGCGTCATCGCCGGCATCCTGTACGCCGCAACGCCCGAGGCCGAGGGCGGCGCCGGCGCGGACATCATCAACATGAGCCTCGGCGCGTACTTCCCGAAGAACGCCACGGGAGGCGGGCCGCTCGTCGCCGCGCTCAACAAGGCCGTCAACTACGCCAACCGCTACGGCGTGCTGGTGGTGACGTCGGCCGGCAACGAAGCCGCCGACGTGGACCACACCTGGAATTACGTCTGGGTGCCCGCGCAGTCGGGCAGCGCGATTGCCGTGTCGGCCACGGGTCCGCTCGGGTTCGGGCTCGGCGCGACGAACTTCACGCGGCCGGCCTCGTACACGAACTACGGCAACTCGCTCGTGCACGTGGCGGCGCCGGGCGGCGACTACATGCTCCCGGGGAACGACATCTGCGTCCTGCCGCGACAGCCGTCGGGCTCGATCGTGCAGTACTGCTGGGCGCTCGACATGGTGATGAGCACCGTGCGCGGCACGAGCAACGGCAGCTATTCCTGGGCCGCCGGCACGAGCATGGCCGCCCCCGCCGTGTCGGGCGTGGCGGCGCTCATCAAGCAGCGCCACCCCGGCATTTCGCTCGGCGCGCTCAAGGCGAAAATCGCGCAGAGCGCGGACGACGAGGGCAAGAAGGGCAACGACCCGTACTACGGCAAGGGCTTCGTGAACGCGGGCAAGGCAGTGCAGTAG
>JAHDVQ010000155.1:1474-5963 GCA_023384595.1 Vicinamibacteraceae bacterium
ACGGCGCTGCTCGGCAAGGCCGCCGAGGCACTCGCCGCGTTTCAACAGACGGTCGGCTCGCTCGTCTGCGAGGAGCACTACGACCAGACGATGCTCATCGAGTCGCAGCAGATCGCGGCTCGCATGTCGGGCGGCGGCGGCACCGCGCCGGACATCGCCCGCCGGAAGCGCTCGTTCAACTCCGACTACCTGCTCTGGCTCACGCCCGACGGCCAGGGCTGGGAGATGGTGCGCGACGTGTTCTCGACCGACGGGCACGGCGTGCGCGAGCGCGCGGATCGCGTGAGCGCCCTCGGGCGGCTCACGACGCGCGCGGAGTTCCAGCCGCGCGCCGAGTCGATCCGCGCTGAGCACACGCAGCACCGCGTGGGCAACCCGGTGCACGCCGTGAACGTGCCCACCTTTGGCCTCACGTTGACGGCACCGCCCATGCGCGACCGCTTCGCCTTCAAGCTCGGAGGCCGCGAGCGTGTCGAGGGGGTCGAGACCCGCATCGTCGAGTTCGAGGAAACGGCGCGGCCGACGCTGATGCAGGGCGATCGCGGGCAGGAGGCGCCGATGAAGGGGCGCCTCTGGATCGATCCCGCCACGGGCGCCGTGCTTCGGACGCGCGTCGAGCTCGGCCCGCGCACGCTGCGGACGCGTGTGGACGCCTTCTTCAAGCGCGACGCGTCGCTCGGCGTCTGGCTGCCAGCCGAGATGCGCGAGGAGCACACGATCCCGGGCGAAAAGCTCGAGTCGAAGGTCACCTACAAGGGCTGTCACGCCCTCGCGGGCGCGGGCGGGGTGTAGCGTCGAGCCCGCTGAGGCCGGGCGCGCCGGCCGGGGAGCGGGATGGCGGTATGATCGAAGGTCTGTGGCGCGCCTTCGTTCACCACTCCCGCTCGTCGCTTCCGCCGCCTTGGTCTTCGTCCTCGGCGTCGTCCTGGCCACGGCGCAGGGCCAGCCCCAGCCGGCCGCCGACGCGCGCCTCGGCGAGCTGACGGTGCTCTCGCGCGAGGGCCGGCGCCCGCTCGTCACGGCGTCCGTCAACGGCCAGGAGATGGTCTCGCTCGCCGACCTCTCGGCGATGTTCTCGCTGGGCGTCCGCGAGGACACCGCCGCCGGCGGCCTCATCGTGACCAGCGGCGAACGCAGCCTCGTGCTCTCGATGACGCAGGGGCTCGCGTCGGTCGGGGGCCGGGTCGTGACGCTGCCCGCCGCCCCCGTGAAGCGCGGCACGACCTGGTTCGTGCCGGTCGACTTCATCGCACGCGCCCTCTCGCTGATCCACCCGACCCGTCTCGACCTGCGCCGCGGCTCGCGCCTGCTCGTCGTCGGCGACCTTCGCGTCCCGCGCGTCATCGTGCGCAACGAGGAGGCCGCGTCCGGCGCGCGCGTCACCGTCGACGTCACGCCCCGCGTGGGCTACGAGGTCGAGCAGCAGGGATCGCGCCTCCTCGTGCGCTTCGAGGCCGACGCGCTCGACCCGCTGCTCTCGGCCTCGCCCGTGCCGGATCTCCTCACGTCGGTGCAGGTCGTCGAGCCGCTCACGGCCGTCGGGCTCGACCTCGGCCCGCGGTTCGCGAGCTACCGGACCTCGGAGGAGGCGGCGGCGCCGGCCCGCCCGCTCCGCATCACCATCGATCTGGTCGCCCAGGGCGCGACGACGGTGCCCGGCGTCACGCCGGGTGCGATGCCGACGGTCGAACCGCCCCCGGTGATCTTCGAGACGCCGCAGGCGCGGCTCCGCACCATCGTGCTCGATCCCGGGCACGGCGGCACCGAGGAGGGCGCCAAGGGGCCGGGCGGCACGCTCGAGAAGGACGTGGCGCTGGCCGTGGCGCGGCAGCTCAAGGCGACGCTCGAGCAGCGCCTCGGCGTGCGCGTGCTCCTCACGCGCGACGGCGACGAGACGGTGCCGCTCGACGAGCGCGCGGCGTTCGCGAACAACAACAAGGCCGACCTCTTCGTGAGCCTGCACGCCAACGCCTCGGTGCGGGCTGCGGTGTCGGGCGCCGAGGTCTTCTACCTCAGTCTCGACGAGTACGGCCCCGAGGGCCGTCGCGTGGCCGAGGCCGAGGGCTCGGCCATCTCCACGCTCGGCGGCGGCGCGCGCGACATCGACCTGATCCTCTGGGACATGGCGCAGATGCAGCACATCGACGCCTCAGCGCACCTGGCGACGCTCATCGAGCGCGGCCTGCGCGAGCGCGTGCCCATGAGCCCGCGCGCCATCCAGCAGGCGCCCTTCCGCGTGCTGGTCGGCGCCAACATGCCCGCGGTGCTCGTCGAGATGGGCTTCATCACGAACCCCGACGAGGAGAAGCTCCTCGGCTCGCACGCGCACCAGCAGCGCCTGGTCCAGGCCATCTACGCGAGCATCGTCGAGTTCCGCGCGTATCTCGATCGCGGAGGTCAGGCGTCCGGCGCGGAGGCGCCACGCTCCCCGGTGCCACAGGGAGCGCGCTGATGAAGCGGCTCTTCCTGACCGGCCTGCTCGGCGTGCTCGTGGCGCTGGGCATCGGATGGTTCGTCGCGCGCGTGCTGCTCGAGAACGGCGCCGACGACGCGGCGCCGGCGACGGCCGCGACGGCCGCCGGCGAGCCCGACGCGCGCAAGATCCGCGCGAACCTCTACTACGTCTCCGAGGACGGCCTGCGGCTGGTCGCCGTCGAGCGCGACGTGCCGTTCGGGGCCGACACCGCCGAGCAGGCGCGCCGTCTGCTCGAGGCGCAGTTGCTCGCCGCGCCCGAGCCCTACGCCCAGGCCATCCCCGAGGGGACGACGCTCCGCGCGCTCTTCCTCACCGAGGGCGGCGATGCCTACGCGGACTTCACCGGGGAGCTGCGCTCCCGCCATCCCGGCGGATCGCTCGACGAGCTGTTCTCGGTCTACGCCATCGTCAACGCCGTGACGGTGAACCTGCCGGCCATCAAGCGCGTGCAGATTCTCATCGAGGGCAAGGAAGTTGATACGATGGCAGGGCACGTCGACCTGCGCCAGCCGCTCGCCCGCAGCATGCTGTGGGTCGAGCCGCCGGCGGCGTCCCCCGCCCCCGTGACGCCGGCCGGGACCGACGCGGCCGCCGCGCCGGCAGTCCAGAACCGGTAGGGCGACGGCCTCGCGCCGGCGCGACTTCAGCGGAGTCCTCATCATGCGTTCCGACCAGCGCTCCCCGTCCGACATCCGCGAGACGCGGATCACGCCCAACTATCTGCTGCACGCCGAGGGGTCGGCGCTCATCGAGGTGGGCCGCACCCGCGTCATCTGCGCGGCGAGCGTCGAGGAGCGCGTGCCCTCGTTCCTGCGCGGTACGGGCAAGGGCTGGGTCACGGCCGAATACGGCATGCTGCCCCGCTCCACCTCCACGCGCACGACGCGCGAGGCGTCGGCGGGCAAGGTCGGCGGCCGGACGCAGGAGATTCAGCGGCTCATCGGCCGCTCGCTCCGCTCGGTCACGCAGCTCGACGCGGTGGGCGAGCGCACGGTGTGGATCGACTGCGATGTCATCCAGGCCGACGGCGGCACGCGCACGGCGTCGATCACGGGCGCCTACGTCGCGCTCGTGCTCGCCCTCGCGAAGCTGCGCGAGCAGGGCGTCTACCAGCGCATCCCCGTCACCGACTTCGTCGCGGCCACCAGCGTCGGCGTGGTCGACGGCACGCCGCTGCTCGATCTCGCCTACGAGGAGGACTCGCGCGCCGAGGTCGACATGAACGTCGTGATGACGGGCGACGGCCGCTTCGTCGAGGTGCAGGGCACGGCCGAGGGCGCGCCGTACTCGCGCGACACGCTCGACCTGCTCCTCGAGCTGGCCGGACACGGCATCCGGCGCCTCGTCGGGCTGCAGCGCAACGTCGTCGGACCCATGCTCGAGCAGTACGGCCCCGAGGGCATCCGACTCCGGTGACCCGCCTGCTCGCCGCCACGACCAACGCCGGCAAGCTCCGCGAGATCCGCGGCATCCTGGCCGGCCTCGATCTCGAGGTGCTGTCGCTCTCCGACATCGCGCCGATCGAGGAGCACGAGGAGACGGGCGATACCTTCGAGGCGATCGCGCGCGACAAGGCGCTCTACTACGCGCGGGCGTCGGGCCTCCCGACGGTCGCCGAGGATTCGGGTCTCGAGATCGACGCGCTCGACGGCCTGCCCGGCATCACGTCGGCGCGCTTCCCTGGTAACACGTTCCCCGAGAAGTTCGCCCGCCTCTTCGCGATGCTCGATGCGCGCGGGGCGGCCACCAGCACGGCCCGCTTCGTGTGCGCGCTCGCGCTCGCCGGCCAGGGCCGCATCCTCTTCGAGACGCGCGGCACGGTGGAGGGCGAGATCACCCGCCAGCCCCGCGGCACGGGCGGCTTTGGCTACGACCCGATCTTCTACTACCCGCCCTTCGGCCAGACGCTCGCCGAGATCGACGAGGCCCGCAAGGCCGAGGTCAGCCACCGCGGCCACGCCTTCCGCGCGCTCGGGGCATTTCTGCGTCGCTCGTAGCCCGGAGCCCGGAGCC
>JAHDVQ010000155.1:6063-8485 GCA_023384595.1 Vicinamibacteraceae bacterium
AGCCTTTTGCATTACCCTATCCCCCATGTCGCCGCGGCTGGTTCGCCTCGTGGGACTCGCGGTTGCCGCTGGCGGCGGTGCCCTGCTGCTGTGGCTCTACGCCGCGCAGCCGGCGACGCTCGCCGAGGTGCGCGGCGGTCTCACGTCCACCGTCGGCCTCTACCGCATCGACGAGCAGGCCTTCGCCGAGGGCCTCGACCACTTTCGCGCCGACCGCTTCGTCGAGGCGCGCCGCGCCTTCGAGCGCGCCGACCCCGCCCGCCGCGACGCGACCACCCAGTTCTACATCGCCTACGCCTTCTACCGTCAGGGCTGGGGCCGCGTCTACAACGACGACGTGCTGTTTCGCGCGGCGCTCGAGGCGCTCGACCGCGCCGACGCGAATGCCAGCGAGGGCCGCGTCGCCGTCGACGATGCCAATCTGAAGCTGCCTTCGTCGGACCTGCTGCGCGCGGAGGTCGAGCGCGGGCTGACGCGCGAGTGGTCGGACCTGAACCCGCTCCGCGTCCTCAAGGAGCGCCAGTGATGGAACCGCGCGACGCCATCATTGTCGAGGCCGAGAGCCTGCCGCCGGAGCCGGCGGCGGGCGCTGCGCCGCCGGCACGCCCGTCGACAAGCACGCCGGCGCGCACGCCTGGCGGCGGCGGCGTCACACCCGTCGACGAACGGCGTGCCGCCGTGCGCGAGGCCATCACGCTGCCGCTCCTGTTCCTCGGCGCCGCGCTCGTCGCGAGCGTGCGCATCGCCGAGGGCGGCGCGCTCGCCTTCTCGCCGCCCTCGTTGATGGCGCTCGTGCTCGGCCTGCTGGCGGCGGGCCTCGTCGTGCAAACCGGCGTGGTCGATCTCCCGCGGCTCGCCTCGGATCGCCGCGGCGGCCTCGAAAACGCCAACGGCGTCGCGGTGCTGCTCCTGCTGCTCGTGGCGAGCGCACAGGTCTTCGCGGTGCTCACGCCGGAGCGGGGCCTCTTCTCGTTCGTCGTCTCGACGTATTTCCTGCTCCTGCTGCTCACGACGCTCGCCGCGCGGCCCGAACCGTCCCGCGTGCTCCACAGCCTCGCGGTGACGCTCGGCGGCGCCTTGCTCCTGAAGTTCGTCGTCCTCAGCGGGCTCGCCGCGCCGGGCGGCAGCCTTGCACGGCGCCTGTTCTCGGCCGCCGTCGAGGGCATCACGCTCGGCGCCCTCGGCGCGACCCATCTCCCGCCGCTCGCCGGCTACCTGGCGTTTGCGGCGCTCCTCTTCTTCTTCGCCGGCCTGTGGCTGCTGCCGCGCCGCGGGCGATGACGGCCCGGTGTTCCATGACGTCCTCCTTCCCGCACGATGCCTCCGCGTGGCACCCCAGCCCCTCTCCCGCCTGCACGCTCGAACGCCTGATCGGCCAGGCGCGTGACGCCTGGACCCCTGACGACCTGGTGCGCGTGGCCTCGACGCACGGCTTGCGGCTCGTGAGCCTGCTGCACGTCGGCGGCGACGGCTGGCTGAAGACGCTCGACTTCGTGCCGCGCGACATGTCGCACCTGCACGAGGTGCTCCGCTTCGGCGAGCGCGCCGACGGCTCGAGCCTCTTCGGCCCGCTCGGCATCCCGCCCTCGGCCTCCGACGTGGTGCTGCGCCCGCGGATCGAGACGGCCTTCATCGATCCCTTCGCGCGCGTGCCGACGCTCGCCGTGCTCTGCGCCCACCACGGTCGCGACGGACGGCCGCTTCCCGAATCGCCCGACACGCTGGTCCGCGCCGCCGACGACCGCCTGCGCGAGACGGCGGGCATCGAGCTGCACGCGCTCGGCGAGATCGAGTTCTTCCTGGGCAAGCAGGCCGAGACGAGCGACGTCTACGGCGCGCGCGAGCGCGGCTACCACGCCACGGCGCCCTTCGTCTTCGGCGAGGCCATGCGCCGCGATGTGCTCGTCGTGCTCGCCGAGATGGGCATCCCCCTCAAGTACGGCCACAGCGAGGTGGGCTACATCGAGGCCGAGGACGAGGACCCCACCATCTGGGAGCAGCACGAGATCGAGATGGCGCTGCTGCCGCTGCCGCAGGCCGCCGATGCCGTGGTCCTCGCGCAGTGGGTGCTGCGGAACCTCGCGCACCAGCGCGGTTGGCACTGCAGCTTCGAGCCGGTCGTGCGGCGCGGGCACGCCGGCAGCGGCATGCACTTCCACCTGTCGCCGCACGTCGACGGCCTGCCGGTCGCGGTCTCGGACGGGCAGGACGGCCTCGAGCCGGTCGCCGCGGCCCTCGTTGGCGGCCTCGTGCTGCACGCGCCTGCGCTCATGGCCTTCGGCAACCGCGAGCCCTCGTCGTTCGTGCGGTTGTCGCAGGCCAAGGAAGCGCCGTCGGTCGTCACCTGGGGACGCTACAACCGCAAGGCGCTCGTGCGGCTCCCCATCGTCGCCCGCGACGAGAACGGACGCCTCGTCGGGCC
>JAHDVQ010000156.1 GCA_023384595.1 Vicinamibacteraceae bacterium
TTCATGGACGGGATGTACGACGACAACTTCTACTTCAACAATCCCGTCGACTACATGGCCAACCTCGCCGACCCGTGGTACTACGAGCAATACCAGTCGTGCGAGATCCGCCTCGTGACGGGCACGGGCCCGTGGGAGATTCCCGAGAACACGTACCGCCTGGCCGAGGTGCTGCGCAGCAAGCACGTGCCGCACCACCTCGACGACTGGGGCCACCTGGGCGGCCACGACTGGCCCTACTGGCGCCACATCATGCGCGAGTACGTGAAGGGGACGCGCTGACGGTACCGGCGAGCGCATCGAGGTCGGGATCGTAGAGCACGGCCGTCGTCGCCTCGTCCCGCGTCCAGTCGCGTCCGAGCGCCCGGGCGCGTTCCCCCAGCGCGCGCAGCACCGCGTAGCGCAGCACCCCGTGAAAGGCGTAGCTGGCCGACAGGAGGAGCGCCCGCTCGCCCTGCATGTCGGCGAGCGGCTCGGTCAGCGTCCTGCGGCGCTCCTCGTACCACGCCTCGGTCACCTCGCCGCGCACGCGCTTGCGTTCGAGCACGGCCAGCTGCGTCGCGCGGTTCACCACCTCGGGATGGTGGTTCACGCCCAGCACACGAGGCACGCGACCCGACCTGTCGCGGGCCAGCTCCATCGCCGTCACGGCGTCGCCGACGACGCCCGTCGGAAGCACTTCGCGTGAGATCCAGGCCACGTGGCGCCCGGCGGCAGGACGCGCGATGAGGTCGTAGAGGCGGTTGTCGAGCACCGGAAACCGGGCATCGGGGCCCAGCCAGCCCGCGAGCCGCCCGAACCACGGGTGCGTCGTCGCCTCGGGGAAGAGCTGATTCCAGACGATCCCGGCGCTCTTCCCGCCCTTCTCCACCGGTCTCAGCACCGCGTCGGCCACGCCGAGCCAGCGGCACATCACGCCGAAGGTGTGGCAGATGCCGAGCAGCGCGGCATCGTCATCGGCCAGGATGGCGTCGAAGAGCGCGAACAGGCGCGGCTCCCAGGCGGGGTCCTCGGTGATGCCCTGCGAGCCCTCGGAGACGCCGTCGTTCAGCCGCGGGTCGAGGTGGCCGGGGCCGCCCGTCCCGAGGTACACGGCATGCCGGCCGCCGGGAGGTTCCGGCAGGACCTGTCCGCGCCGCACGTCGTACGAGATCACACGCAGGCGCAGGCCCGCGAGGAGCAGCGCCGGCCTGAGGTCGCACGCCAGGCCCTGCACGGCCGCCACGATGGCGTCGTGACCGAGATTGGGCCAGCCGTGGTGGAGATCGAGCACGGCCACGTCCACGACATCGTCGTCGGGCGCGGGAATGTCGCCCGACGAGCCGCACCAGGCGCGCGAGAAGACGGCAGGCGCGGTCAGCGCCCCGCACGCCGTCAGGCACGACTCGAGCCCGTCGGCCAGCCGCTGGCGGCACTCAACCGGCATCGTCGTCAACGGCCACGATCGTCCCTCATGGCTCCACGAGCGGCTCGACGACGAAGGCCGGCACCTGCCCGCCGCCGGAGGTGACGTTGGCAAGCCCCGTGCTGCTCAGGCGCGTCAGGAACCCGGCGACGCGGCCGCGGAAGACGTAAGGCGCGAGGTCCACGAGCATGTCGCGCATCACGACGCGGTGCGGCGTCTCGACCATGGGGTAGGTCTCGCGGCGGACGGGAATCCGCCGCTGCACCACCCACGCGCCGGCCGGAGCCGCCAGCGCGCGGTGGATGGTCGCGTCCCACTCGTCTGGCGACGCCTCCCAGCCGAGCGCGACGCCGCTGCCGCCGTACTCGTCGTTGGGCTTGATCACCAGATCGGGCCGGGCCTCGCGTACAAACGCCACGAGGTCGACGTCGCGGCCATCGACGGTCGTCCGTCCCCCGGCCATGACGCGCGTCCAGGGCACGTGGTTCGAGAGAAGACGACGCTCGGCGTCGCTGAGCAGCCACGACCAGGCCGGATCGGTGAGCAGGGCGAAGAACGCCTTCTTGTGAGGCAGCTTGCACCGCAGCGTATTGGCCATGCAGACGGCCCTGGCGCGGTACGCGTCGAGGAGCGCCCGCGACTCGTCAGGGCGCTCGATCAGGTCGTTCATCAGGGCTCGGCGGTAGACGAGATCCACGGGCCGCCCGCCGGCGACCAGGCGGCGGCCATCGAACTCCAGCTCGCCCGGGGCCGCGATGACCGTCGGAATGCCGCTCGCCTCGAAGCGGTCGCGGAGGATCTCGAACTCGGTCCACGTCGGCACGCCGTGGAAGTCGGTGATCAGCATCGTCGGCGGCGACGCCCGTCCGCCCCACTCGCGGTAGCTCTCGAGGAGCGCCTCGAGCATGGCGCCGCACAGGCGGAAGTACTCCGCGCGCCACTGCGCCTTGAAGCGGCGCATGACGGCCAGTTCGTCGAAGACCTCCGACAACGTTTCGGTGTAGCCGAGCCCCGCCGGCGACTCGGCGTTGTACTCGGCGCACCACAGCGCGTCGGGCAGGAGGAAGGCATCGAGCCGCGAGGCCGTGCTCGCCGTGCGGTAGCCGGGGTCGATCGAGACGAGGTCGCGCTCCCCGGCGGTGAGGCCGAGCGCGTCGAGCACCTCGGGACGCTCGGCCGACGCGGCCACCAGGCGCTCCCCGACGGCGGCGATGGTCTCGGCGGCGTCGCGGACGCGCCGAAGCTCCGCGGGATCCAGGAACATCGGGCGCAGGAACGGGCACGACAGCCGGCCGCCGAAGGTGAGACGGCGATCGTGCAGCGTGGCGGCGTGGCGCTCCCAGAAGGCCGGCGAGAGCTCTTCGTCCTGGGCGAGCAGCGACGTCCAGTGCTCGGCCGCGCGCGCGGCCGGCGAGGCGGCGCTCACGGCGACGTCCGCCGCCCGGGCGCGCCGATGAACCCGGCGGCGGGACCGAGGCCCAGCATCTCCTCCCACCGCGGCCAGGGCGAGGTCACGTTGTCCGAGAGCGCCCTGTCGATCACGAGGCGCGCCATCTTGTCGACGGCGATCTCGAAGTAGTGCGGGGTGATGCGGTCGCGCTCGAAGTCGGGCGCCGGGTTCAGGAAGTCGATCGCGTAGGGCACGCCATCGCGGATGGCGAACTCGATCGTGTTCATCTCGTAGCCGAGCGCGTTGTTGATGGTCTGCGCGTCGCGTACGACCCGGGCGCCCAGCTCGCTCGTCAGGTAGTGATGATCCACGATGTACTGCCGCGCGCGCGGATCGTAGGCCACCGGCACGATGTCGTTCTTGCCGAAGGTGAAGCACCGGACGTACTGCTCGAAGTCGATGAACTCCTGCAGCGTCATGCAGTACGGCGCCGTGCCGTCGTAGGCCGCAATCAGCTCCTCGCGGTCGTGCACCTTGTAGACGTGCTTCCAGCCGCCGCCGGAATAGGGCTTCAGGATCGCCGGGCGGCCGACGTGATCGAGCAGCGCGTCCCAGTCGATCGGATAGGTCAGGTTGCGGAGCGACTCCGGCAGGATGTCGACATCGGCCGGGTAGCCCTTCTGCGGCAGGAGCACCGTCTTCGGGATGGCCACGCCCAGCCTCGCCATCACCGCGTAGTTGAAGAACTTGTCGTCGGCCGTCCACCAGAACGGGTTGTTGATCACGTAGGCGCCCTGCAGGACGGCGTGCTTCAGGTAGCCGCGGTAGTACTCGACCTCGTGCGAGATGCGGTCGACGATGACGCGGTACTCGGCGGGCTCGCCGAGCCGGGTGCCTCCGAGCTTCACGAAGTCGGCCGAGATGCCGTGCCCCCGTCCCAACTGGTTGACGCGGTCGATGAACGCGGGGGGGAAGCTGTACTCCCGCCCGACCATGAGCCCGATCTTCATGACGTGTGAGTCCTCTCCTGCGTGCTGCCGCGCCTAGGCCAGGATCCCCGCCCGGGTCTCCTGAACCAGATGGTGCACCACCGCGCGCAGATCGCCCGTCTCGCGATACACGGCGAGCTGCCTGTCCGCGCTCGTGCCCTCCGCCAGGATGCGGTGGAGATGTTCGACCTCCGCCCGGCTGCCGAGATCGTCCACGACGTCGTCGACGAACTGGAGCAGC
Source organism: Vicinamibacteraceae bacterium (assembly GCA_023384595.1). Classification (GTDB taxonomy): domain Bacteria; phylum Acidobacteriota; class Vicinamibacteria; order Vicinamibacterales; family JAFNAJ01; genus JAHDVQ01. Next base: position 4,026 of record JAHDVQ010000156.1, read on the forward strand.
TCGATGGCCAGGTCGCGCATGGGCACCTCCTGCCGCCGCCCGAAGTCGATCAGTTTCCCGTCGAGCCCCCAGCGGGACGCCCGCCACTTGTTCTCCTCGATGAGCGCGCGCCGATAGAGGCGGAACCCCATGTTCTGGGCGTAGAGGCGGTGCAGCTTGACGACGATGGCCTGGACGAGAGCCGCGAGGCAGATGGTGTCCTCGACGCGCGTGGGCACGTCGCAGACGCGGAACTCGAGGGTGCCGAACATCGGGTGCGGCCGCAGATCCCACCAGATCTTCTTCCCGTCGTCGATGCAGCGCAGGTCGACGAGCAGGTTCACGTAGTTGTCGTACTCGCTCCACGACGTGAAGTGGTCGGGCACGCCGGTGCGCGGGAACCGGCGGAAGATCGCCGTGCGGTACGACTTGAGGCCGGTGTCGCGCCCCGCCCAGAACGGCGAGCTCGTCGAGATGGCCAGCAAGTGCGGCAGGAAGTAGCGCGCCGCGTTCATGATGTCGATGGTCGTCTGCCGGTCGGGCATCGCGACGTGGACGTGAAGCCCGAAGATGAGGAGCGAGCGCGCCAGCTGCTGCAACTCCTCCACGAGGTTCTCGTAGCGCTCTCCGGGCGAGATGACCTGCTGCGTCCAATCCGAGATGGGATGCGTGCCGGCGGCCGCCACCGCGAGGCCGATGCGTTCGGCGCCCGTCGCCAGCTCCGTGCGCAGCCTGAACATCTCGTCGCGCAGCTCGTGCACGTCGGCGCAGATGCGCGTGCCGACCTCCACGATCGACTGGTGCATCTCGCGCTTGATCTGCTCGCCGAGCGCCGGCGTGCTGGCGGCCATCAGCTCGCTCACGTGCGAGCGCAGCTCGCCCGTCGCGGGATCGATGATCTGGAATTCTTCCTCGACACCGAGCGTGAACCTGTGGGCCATGGCGTGTGCGGCGGTCCCGACGGGCGGGCCGAGCGCCTCCTTCCGGCCGTGCCGCGCCCTACCGGGCGCGGTCGCCCTTCACCGTGGGGTGGCCGAGCGCGACCCAGGCATCCCATCCCCCGAGGAGGGCGCTGGCATCCTTCACCCCGGCCATCGTCAGCGTCAGCGCCGCACGGGCGCTCGTGTTCTCGGCCGGTCAAGCACAGTACGCGACCACCGGCTTCCCGGCGGCCTTCAACTCGGCCGCGCGGGCGGCCACGGTCTCGAGTGGAACCGACAAGGCCCCGGGAATGTGCGCCGCGCGATAGGCGTCGCGGCTCCGCACGTCGATGACAACGATGGCGTCCTGGTCGAGAAGGGCCTTGAACTCGGGCAGCGGCATGCGCGGCACCGAGGTCGTGGCGTACTGCCCGGCCGCCTGCGGTGCCGGCGTCGGCGGCAGAACGGCGGCACACAGCGCCAGGGCGGCAAGCAGGGCAATGCGGTCTCGCATTCGGGGCTCCGGGTGTCGGGATCCGTGAAGGGGAGATTGTAAGGCTACAAAGGCTACAAAGGCTACAAAGGCTACAAAGGCTACGAAGGCTACGAAGGCTACAAAGGGTACGATGGCTACGGGGGAGGGGGGCTGTGGTAGCATCCGCCCACTGCGAGCCGGGCGACTCCGCGGACAGGTTGATCCGCGTCAATACGGCTCGGATTCCCCGCTCCTAGACTGTCGCGAAGGGCTGTCCATGTTTTCGACGCTCAACCTCCGCGCGCTCGGCTGGGCCTTCTTCTGGACGATGGTCCTGCTCTCGGCGGTCATCGCCGGGTCCAGGAATCTGCAGAACTACGACGGCGCGCTCTACGGCTACCTGTTCGGCACCCTGTTTGCCTGCTTCGGCATCGTCTACCGGTATGCCGTCTGGCTCCAGCGGCCGCCGACGCGGCGGTACTGGCGGCGGTCGTGGCAGCTGCTGTTTTCACGCCGCTTCGCGGTCTACGCCGTCGAGGCCGTGAAGCACTTCGTCGGCAACATCGCCCTCCAGGCGTTCATCTTCCGGCGCGGCACGAAGCGGGGGCTCGCGCACTTCCTGCTGGCGTGGGGCTGCCTGACGGCGTTCGCCATCACGCTGCCGCTCACCTTCGGCTGGATTCACTTCACGCTGAAGCCCGGCACGATCACGATTTACGAGACCCACTTCTGGGGGTTCAGGGTCTTCGAGTTCACGCTGGGCACGTGGATGGCGTCGATGCTCTTTCACGGCCTGAACTGGTCGTCGATCGCCGTCATCCTCGGGGCGAGCTACTTCATCCACCGGCGGCTCACCGACGCCGGGCAGATCGCGACGCAGACCTTCGAGATGGACTGGGTGCCGCTGCTGCTGCTGATTCTGGTCTCGGTGACGGGTCTCGGCATCTGGTGGGACTACGAGTTCATGCGCGGGAAGGCCCACGACTTCATGGCCATCACCCATGCCATCACGGTGGTGCTGTTCCTGCTGTGGCTGCCCTTCGGCAAGTTCTTCCACGTCTTCCAGCGTCCGGCGCAGCTCGGCGTGGCCCTCTACCGCGCCGAGGGCGAGGCGGGGCCCCAGGTGGTGTGTCCGCACACGGGCGAGGCGTTCGCCTCGAAGATGCACATCGACGACCTCAAGGAGGTCACGCGCGAGCTGGGCTTCGAGTTCGATCTGGGGGACGGGCGGTCGCACCTCGATCTGAGCCCGCAGGGCAAGCGCGCCGCGCTCGCGCGCGCGCACCTCGACGCCCGCGCGCAGTCGGGCCGTTTCTTCGGCTAGCGAGGCACTCATGGCACGGCTTCCGGTTCCGGCCGAGCGGCTCATCGAGCAGTTCGGACCCCACAAGAACTATCCGCCGCGCGAGGGCTATCCCGGTCGCGACGAGCCCGACCGCATCGTGGAGACGCACTGCTGCTTCTGCGGCATGCAGTGCGGGATCAAGCTCCTCGTGAAGGGCGAGCGCGTCGTCGGCTTCGACCCGTGGGAGGAGTTCCCGTTCAACGAGGGCAGGCTGTGCCCGAAGGGCGTGCAGCGCTACCTGCAGAACAACCACCCTGACCGCCTGCTCGACCCGCTCGAGCGGGTCGAGGGCGTCGGCTTCAAGCCGGTCGAGTGGAACACGGCGCTCGATCGCGTCGCCTCGGAAGTCAGGCGCATCCAGGGCGCCCATGGGCCCGACGCGTTCGCCATGCTGTCGGGCGTCTCGCTCACCAACGAGAAGAGCTACCTGGTGGGCAAGTTCGCGCGCGTGGCGCTTCGCACGCGCAACCTCGATTACAACGGCCGGCTCTGCATGGTGAGCGCCGGGGCCGGCAACAAGAAGGCGTTCGGGCTCGACCGTGCGTCGAACACCTACGCGGACCTGGCGGGCGCCGAGGTCATCATGATCTGCGGCACCAACGTGAGCGAGACGTTTCCCACGCTCACGCACTGGATCTGGCAGGCCCGCGACCGGGGCGCGAAGCTCATCGTCGTCGACCCGCGGGTGACGCCCATCGCGCGCACCGCCGACCTGCACCTGCCCGTCCGGCCGGGCCGCGACTCGGCGCTCTACGGCGCGCTGCTGCAGCAGCTCGTCGCGAACGACTGGCTCGATCGCGACTTCATCGCGGCGCACACGACGGGCTTCGACGAGGCGGCCGCGGCCGTGCGCGACTACACGCCCGAGTGGGCGGAAGAGGTCACGGGGGTTCCCGCCGATCGCATCGTGACCGCCGCGCGATGGTGGGGACAGGCGAAGACCAGCTTCCTGATGCACGCGCGCGGCATCGAGCACCAGACCAAGGGCGTCGAGAACGTGGTCGCGTGCATCAACCTGGTGCTCGCCACGGGCCGCATCGGGAAGCCGTACTGCGGCTACGGCACCATCACCGGGCAGGGCAACGGGCAGGGCGGCCGCGAGCACGGCCACAAGTGCGACCAGCTGCCCGGCAACCGCGACATCGAGAACCCCGAGCACCGCCGGTACATCGCGGACGTGTGGGGCATTCCCGAGCCCGAGCTGCCCGGCAAGGGGCTGACGGCCTACGAGATCATGGAGGCCGCGCATCGCGGCGAGATCAGGGGCCTCATCTCGATCTGCTTCAACCCGCTCGTGTCGCTCCCCAACAACACCATGGTGCGGGAGGCGCTCGAGAAGCTCGAGTTCTACGCCGCCATCGATTTCTTCCTGAACGAGACGGCCCGCCATGCCGACCTCGTCCTCGCCGGCTCGCTGCACGAGGAAGAGGAGGGCACGGTGACGACGGCCGAGGGGCGCGTGACGCGAGTGCGCGCCGCGGTGCCGCCTCCGGGCCGCGCGCGTACCGACACGTCGATCCTGCTCGGCATCGCCGCCCGCCTCGGCGCGGGCGACAAGTTCGCGTTCGCGACCTCCGAAGACATCTTCAACGAGCTGCGCGTGGCTTCGAAGGGCGGAACCGCCGACTACTACGGCATCACCTACGAGAAGATCGAGCGGCAGATGGGCGTGTTCTGGCCCTGCCCGTCGCTCGATCATCCGGGTACGCCGCGGCTCTGGGAGGA
>JAHDVQ010000457.1 GCA_023384595.1 Vicinamibacteraceae bacterium
ATTGTGGGGAATGGCGGGGATGGCACACGATTTTACACCGTCTTTGATAACCAGCTATATGATAACTTCATTGGTGTCGCCCCCACCGGCTTAGGGCCACGAGATGTGATAGTGCCCGTGCCGGGCACCGAAGATGGTCTGGTGGTGATGCCCAACGGCACGCTGCCAGGGAACGGTTATGGTCTGAGCGGGGTGTATATGACCGGTGGCAGCCAGGGGAACAGCGTGACGGGCAACATTATTGCCTATCATCCAGAGTATGGCATTTATCTGGATGCTGACAAAGGATACCTGAGTTACGGCACGTGTGAACCCTACTACAATACCTTCAGCCAGAACAGCCTGTTTGATAATGCGGCGAAGGGAATCCGGTTGAAGTCAGGGATCTGTGACGATGACCTGAATGATCCCAATGGAGACAATTATGGCGAGGGCAAAACGTATCTGGCCCAGGGGACGGCGAATAGCAGTGGCAATTTCACTATCGCCGTTAGTGGGGTGGTCGTGGGAGACATCCTGACGGCCCACACGACTGACAGCGCAGGAAATACCTCGGAATTTGCCCGCAACGTGGCGGTGACCGCCCCGCCGACGCCGACGAATACGCATACACCGACGCCGACCAGTACACATACACCCACGCCAACCAATACGCCAACCAACACCCCCACACCGACACCAACTGACACGCCAACGAATACCCCGACACCAACACCAACCAATACGGCTACACCGACAGCAAGCAACACGCCGACGCCAACAAATACAGCCACGCCGACGCCGACCAATACACTAACGCCAACTATCACGCCAACACCGACCAATACGCTGACGCCAACTATCACGCCAACGCCGACCAATACGCTGACGCCAACCATCACACCGACGCCGACCAATACGCCGATGCCGACTACTACGCATACGCCCACGCCAACGGGTACCGTCACCGTGACACCAACAAGTACACCTTTACCGAATGAATGGACGTATTTTACCTATTTGCCGATGGTACAACGGCCGTAAGCCATCACAGTTGACCCTCACTTTTGAAATTTGAAAGTGAGGGTCAGCTAAAAGGTCCACTAAAGGGTCAACTAAAACCCTACCGACAAACCTGATTAGCAATTAAGGGCAGATAGGTGTGGTAGTCAAGGCCCAGGGGGGCGCTATGAGCCGTGACGCTAGCAGGCGTGACGGCCGTGCCCACAAACCCGGTGCGCTGGAA
>JAHDVQ010000458.1 GCA_023384595.1 Vicinamibacteraceae bacterium
CTAGTGTCCCGTCTCATTAATTCCTAGCCATGAGATCGTGCGTGTGATTCCTGGTTTGTGCCATGGCGAATCGGGGAATCGCATGACGAGGCGGGTGGCAAGTCCGATCGGACTCTCGGCCGATGAGCGGGATGTCCTTGAGCGCCGTACCCGGCGCCGCAAGATCGCCCGGGCCGAAGCTCAGCGTGCCGAGATCATCTTGCGGGCCGCCGACGGGGAGAACAACTGCCAGATCGCGGACGCCGTCGGGGTCACGCGCCAGACGGTCCGCACGTGGCGTGAGCGCTTCGCCAAGGACCGGCTGGACGGTCTCGGCGACGAGCCGAGATGCGGCGCACCGCGCAAGATCGGCGACGACCGCATCGAAGCCATCGTGGTCAAGACGCTCGAAGAGAAGCCGGCGAACGCGACGCATTGGAGCACGCGCGGCATGGCCAAGGCGTCGGGCGTCTCGACGTCGACGGTGCATCGGATTTGGCGGGCGTTCTCGCTGCAGCCGCATCGGAGCGAAACGTTCAAGCTGTCGGCCGATCCGCAGTTCGTCGAGAAGGTGCGCGACATCGTCGGCCTGTATCTCGCCCCGCCGGAGAAGGCGCTGGTCGTCTGCGTCGACGAAAAGAGCCAGATCCAGGCGCTCGATCGTACGCAACCGCTGCTGCCGATGCGCCCTGGACAGATCGAGCGGCGCACGCACGACTACGAGCGTCACGGAACGACGACGCTCTTCGCGGGCCTCATCGCGTCGGTCACGGCCAATACCGACGTGAAAGCCGGCACCGTCATCGGCAAGTGCATGCCGCGGCACCGGGCGCGGGAGTTCCGCACGTTTCTCGACGAGATCGAGAGGAACGTCCCCGAAAGGTTCGACATCCATGTCGTGATGGACAACGCGTCGAGCCACAAGACGAAGCTGATCCGCGACTGGTTCGCCAAGCGACCCCGATGGCACATGCACTTCACGCCGACCTCGTCGTCCTGGATCAATCAGGTCGAGCGCTTCTTCGCCCTGCTCGCTGAGAAGCAGATCAAGCGCGGTGCGCACAGATCGGTGGCAGCGCTCATCAAGGACATCGAGGCGTTCATCGAGCGCCAGAACGCCGACCCGAGGCCGCTGCGCTGGACCAAATCCGCCGACGATATCCTCGCCTCCATCGAGCGCTTCTGCCGCCGCACACTCCAAGTTCACGTACCGCCTGGATAGGAACTTCTGAATCGGGACACTAG
>JAHDVQ010000157.1:0-4383 GCA_023384595.1 Vicinamibacteraceae bacterium
ACGCCATCGGCGGCGGCCACGACGTCGAGGTCATGACCTTCATCTCGAGCAGGTCGGCCAGGGCGCGGCATCGCGTCAGGAGGCCCGGCTGCTCGAGGAGCGCCTGCCGCTCGATGGGATCGAGCGTCAGGTACTGAGCCAGCGCGTTGACGAGGTCCTCGTCGGGCATGTCGGGCGCGACCGGCGGCTCGGTGCCTTCGCCGACCGAGAGCGCGAGCGCCTCGAGCCGGCGCCGCTCGTGCCGCAGCTGCGTGCGGTCGGCCTCGGTGACGGCCTCGGGCAGGCCTTCGATGGTGGCCAGGCGGTACGGGCGGCTGTGGTCCTCGTCGTGGATCCGGAACTTCTCGAGGCCGCGCAGCACGATGTTGAAGCGCCCGTCGGGAAGCCGCTCGGCGTGCGAGATGAGTCCGGCGCAGCCGATGGAGTAGACGGGCGGCCGGCCCTCGTAGTCGTCGCGCCACCCCGGCTTGAGCAGCGTCATCCCGATCAGGCGGTCGCCGTCGAGGGCGTCGCGCACCATCGCGCGGTACCGCGGCTCGAAGATGTGCAGCGGCAGGAACACGTTCGGGAAGAGCACCGCGCCGGGCAGCGGGAAGATCGGGATGACGGGTGGCAGCATGTCGCGGTCGCCGGCTCAGTGCACCGTGCGCGTCTTCTTCGTCACGTAGTCGAAGAGCACGTACTGGCCCAGGGTTTCAGGGGTCGTGAAGTAGGCCTTGCCGTGGCAGATCTCGGCCACCCGCCGCACGAACGCGACCAGATCGTAGTCGCGCGCGAGCATGAAGGTGTTGATCATGATCCCGGCCTTGCGGCACGCCGCGACCTCGGCGAAGGTCTCGCCCACGACGAGCGGGTCGAGGCCGAAGGCGTTCCGGTAGATGCGCCCGTCGGGCAGCGTGAGCGCCGACGGCTTGCCGTCGGTGATCATCACGATCTGCCGCATGTCCTTGCGCTGGCGCTCCAGGATGCGGCGCGCGAGCCGCAGGCCCTCGCGCGTGTTGGTGTAGTAGGGACCGACGCGCACCCGCGCCAGGCGGCTGAGCGGCACCTCTTCGGCCGAGTCGTGGAACAGCACCAAGTGCAGGGCGTCGCCCGGGTACTGGTGCCGGATCAGGTTCGAGAGGGCGAGCGCGACACGCTTGGCGGGCGTGAAGCGGTCCTCGCCGTAGAGAATCATGCTGTGGCTGCAGTCCAGCATCACGACCGTCGCGCACGAGCTCTGGTACTCGCCCTGGACCACCATCAGGTCCTCGTGCTCGACGTCGATCGAGAGCGCCCCGCCTCCGGCCGCGAGGGCTCCGGCGCCAAGGCGCTGGACGGCGTTGAGCACCGTGGCCGACGCGTCGAGGTTCAGCGTGTCGCCGAACTCGTAGGGCTTGGGGGCCGCGCTCGTCTCGACCCCCGTCGCGAAGTCGCGCGTGTCGTGCCGGCCGAAGTGGCTCTTGCCGATCGAGCCGAGCAGGTCGCGGAGCGCGCGATAGCCCAGGAAGTCGAGGCCCTTGTCGGTGACCTCGAACTGGGTCGGCCCCTCCTCGTCGCGGCCCTCGTCGAACCGGCCGGCGCCGTCGCGCCGCACGCGCTCGGCCTCGAGATCGGGCGCGAGCGTGATGTAGCCCTCTTCGGCCATCCGCCGCACGAGCTTGTCGACGAGGTCCTCGAGGGCCGACCGCCCGTCGGCATCGGCCGGGTCGCCCATCAGCCGCTCGAGCGCCTCGTCGGAGAGCAGTCCGCCGTTCAGGAGGGCCTCGAGAATCGCGTCGTAGAGCGACGACAGATCCCGGCTCTCGCCGCCGCTCGATCCGTACGGATCGTCGAATCCGCTGGCGAGCAGCAGATCCGAGAGCTTCGACAGCAGGTCCTCGAGGTCGATGCCCTCGAGGTCGTCGCCGACAAATCGCGAGTACTTGTAGCGCACGGCGCCGGCCTCCGCGGCCGCCTCCTCAGTTGTAGTACTTCCGGCGCCCGCCGCCAGGCATTGGCGAGTCGGCGTCGAGCGCGGGCTCGCGGCGGCCGGGACGGCGCGGCCCCTCGGCGGCCGCGTAGCGCCAGTCGTCGGAGCGCGTGATCTTCTTCTGCGCGTGCAGCCCTTCGAGGACGAAGTCCACCGCCGAGGCGAGGCGCTCCGGCGTGTCGCCGGCGTCCGCCACGGCGCGCCGCGCCGCCTCGTGCAGGCCGTCGACGCGGGCCGTCTCGTCGATGAGCGCGTCGGCCGCCATCGTGTCGGTGAGCTGCAGCGTCCCCCCGGTCTCGAACCAGTCGACGATGGGACGGGTGTCCGAGGCGTCGAGATAGGCCATCGACACGTTGCTGACCGCGGCGCGGATGATGTCGCCGGCGACGGTGGCCGCGCCTCGCAGCTCGCCCTCGTACTCCAGCTCGATCTTGCCGGTGAGCGACGGCAGCGCCGAGAAGACGTCGGTGACGCGCGGCACGACGACGGGCTCGCCGGCGACGAGCGCGCGGCGCTCCGCGTTCGAGACGACGTTCTCGATGGCCGTGATCGGCAGGCGCTGGCTCACGCCCGAGCGCTTGTCGACCTTCGCGTCGGCACGCGCCTGGAACGCGATCTCCTCGACGATCTCGCGCACGTAGGAAGGAATGTGAACGGCGGGCGCGCCGTCGCCGCGCTCGGTCCAGGCCTCCTGCGCCGTGATGGCCAGCGCGTCGGCGCGGCTCATCGGGTAGTGGGTGCGGATCTCGGAGCCGATGCGGTCCTTGAGCGGCGTGATGATCTTGCCGCGCGCCGTATAGTCCTCGGGGTTCGCGCTGAACACCATGAAGACGTCCAGCGGCAGCCGCACCGGATAGCCTTTGATCTGAACGTCGCCCTCCTGAAGGATGTTGAAGAGCCCCACCTGGATCTTGCCGGCGAGATCGGGCAGCTCGTTGATCGCGAAGATGCCGCGGTTGGCCCGAGGCAGGAGCCCGTAATGCATCGTCAGCTCGTCGCCGAGCTGGAGGCCCGCCTTGGCCGCCTTGATGGGATCGATGTCGCCGAGCATGTCGGCAATCGTCACGTCCGGCGTGGCGAGCTTCTCGACGTAGCGGTCCTCGCGGTGACGCCACGCGACGGCGAGATCGTCGCCGTCCGCCGCCGCGCGCCGGCGGCACGCCGCGCAGAGGGGCGCCAGCGGATCGTCGTGGATCTCGCAGCCGGCCACGACCGGCGACCACTCGTCGAGGAGCGTCGTGAGGGCGCGCAGCAGCCGCGTCTTCGCCTGGCCCCGCAGGCCGAGGAGGATGAAGTGGTGCCGCGAGAGAATGGCGTTGGCCACCTGCGGCACCACGGTGTCGTCGTAGCCGATGATGCCCGGGAAGACGGGCCCGCCGTCGCGGAGCCGGGCGATGAGGTTCTCGCGTACCTCGTCGCGGACGGAACGCCGCCTGATGCGGCCGGCCTCGACGGCCTGCCGCAGTCCACCTCGAGTCTGGGGCTGCATGAGTTCGATAGTATCATGCGGGTTTTGCCCGACCATGCCCGTCCGCGCCGCCGGCCACGCCGCTTTCGACTCGCCCCGCCCGCTCGTCTTCGGACACCGCGGCGGGCTCGCGCTGGCGCCCGAGAACACGCTGGCCGCCTTCGACGCCGGCCTCGACGCGGGGGCCGATGGTCTCGAACTCGACGTGCACCTCTCGCGCGACGGCGAGGTGGTGGCCATCCACGATGCCACGCTCGACCGCACCACCAATGCGAGCGGAGCCGTGGCGTCCTTCACCGCGCGCGAGCTGGCCGGGGTCGACGCGGGGTTTGCCTTCGGCGCCTCGGACGGGTATCCGTACCGCGGCCGCGGCGTCGGCGTGCCGCGCCTGGCCGACGTGCTCGAGCGCTATCCCGGCCGGCCCCTCATCGTCGAGCTGAAAGGGGAAGACGAGGCGCTCGCGCACGAGGCCGTGGCGCTCGTCCGGGCCTTCGACGCCTTCGGCCACGTCTGCCTCGGCAGCTTCTCGGATCGGGTGATCGACGCGGCGCGGCGTGCTGACGCGCGCGTGGTGACGAGCGCGGCCAGCCGCGAGATCCGCTGGGCGCTCTACCGCTCGTGGGCCCGGCTGGCGCCGTTGCGACCGCGGTTCTTCGGCTACCAGGTGCCCGAGACCTCGGGCCTCTACACGATCGTCACGCCCCGGTTCGTCGGGATCATGCGGCGCGTGGGTCTCCCCGTGCACGTCTGGGTCGTCAACCGCGCCGACGACATGCGGCGGCTCCTGACGTGGGGCGTCGGCGGTCTCATCAGCGATCGCCCCGACATCGCGCGCGCCGAGGTGGGGGCGTTCCTCGCTCAGCGCCCGGGCGCCCAGGCCAACGGCACGCGCGCCGGCTTGTAGCAGAGGGTGTCGTCGCACGCCTGGTACTCGAAGCGGCCGGTGAGGCGGCCGGGACGAGAG
>JAHDVQ010000157.1:4483-8446 GCA_023384595.1 Vicinamibacteraceae bacterium
GCGGCCGCGGCAATCATGAGCAGTCGACCGAGGAGCATGCTTCTAGAATAGACGGGTCCGGCGGTCTTCCATCCTCCATGCCTGGTCTCCCCTTCGAGCCTTCGTCCGGTCACGAGCTGCTCAGCGGTCTCGTCGAGCGCGTGACGTTTCACAGCCCCGAGACGGGGTTCGCGGTGCTGAAGGTGCGCGTGGGAGGCCGCGGCGAGCCCGTGGTGGTCGTCGGGACCATCGCCGCCGTGTCCGTGGGGGAGCAGGTGCAGGCGAGCGGCGCCTGGGTACAGGACCGCACGCACGGGCGGCAGTTCAAGGCGACGTACCTGCACGTCGCGCCGCCGACCAGTCCCGAAGGCATCGAGCGGTTCCTCGGGTCGGGCTTCATCCGGGGCGTGGGGCCGCACTTTGCCCGGCGCCTGGTCGCCGCCTTCGGCGTCGAGGTGTTCGACGTCTTCGAGCGCCAACCCGACCGCCTGCGCGATGTCGAGGGCATCGGCCCGACGCGCGCCACGCGGATGGTCGAGAGCTGGCGCGCGCAGCGCGCCGTGCGCGACATCATGCTGTTCCTGCACGCGCACGGGGTCGGCACCTCGCGCGCGCACCGCATCTACAAGACCTACGGTGCCGACGCCATCGGGATCGTGCGCGCCAACCCGTGGCGTCTCGCGCGCGACATCCGCGGCATCGGGTTTCCCACGGCCGACCAGCTCGCGCAGCGGCTCGGCGTCGATCCCCAGTCGCCGGCGCGGCACCGCGCGGGAGTCGCCCACCTGCTCGAGCAGGCGCAGGGCGAGGGGCACTGCGGGCTGCCCGAGTCGCAGGTGCGCGAGGGCGGCGCGGCGCTGCTCCAGGCCGATCCCGAGGCGATTGTCGAGGCCATCGAACGCGAGGTGGAAGACGGCGCGATCGTGCGCGACCGGCTCGACGGAGAGCCCTGCCTGTTCCTGTCGGCGATGTACAGCGCCGAGCGCGACATCGCGCGGCGCGTGCGCGCGCTGACCCTGGGCGCGTTGCCCTGGCCGGCCTTCGACACCGGCCGCGCCATCGCGTGGGTCGAAGAGAAGCTCGCGATCGCCCTGGCCCCGAGCCAGGTCGAGGCGCTCGAGGCGGCGCTCGGGACCAAGGTGCTCGTGCTCACGGGCGGTCCCGGCGTCGGCAAGACCACGCTGCTGCGGGCCGTGCTCCGCATCCTGGGCGCCAAGCGCGTGAAGGCGCTGCTGGCGGCGCCCACCGGGCGCGCGGCGCGGCGCCTTGCCGAGGCGACGGGCCTCGAGGCGCGGACCATCCACCGGCTGCTCGAGGTCGACCCGCGCACCGGAGGATTCCGCCGCACCGAGACGCATCCCCTCGACGCCGATCTCGTCGTCATCGACGAGGCCTCGATGGTCGACGTGCCGCTCATGCACGCCCTCGTTCGCGCGGTGCCCGCGCGGGCGGCACTGCTGCTCGTGGGCGACGTGGACCAGCTGCCGTCGGTGGGACCGGGCCAGGTGCTGGCCGATCTCATTGCGTCGGGTGCGGTCGCGACGGTGCGCCTCACCGAGGTCTTCCGGCAGGCCGAGGCGAGCCGCATCGTCGTCTCGGCCCACCGGGTGAACCAGGGGCTGATGCCCGAGGTGCGCGGCACGCGGCCCGACGGGGACTTCCACTTCGTCGAGTGCGCCGACCCGGACGAGGCCGCTCGCCGCGTCGTGCAGATCGTCGCCGAGCGCATCCCCGCGCGCTTCGGGCTCGACGCGGTGCGCGACGTGCAGGTGCTCTGCCCGATGCACCGGGGCACGCTCGGCGCGCGCGCGCTCAACGAGGCCCTGCAGCGCCGCCTGAATCCCCGGCCTCCCGCTCGTCTCGAGCGGTTCGGCGTCGTCTTCGGCGAAGGCGACAAGGTGATGCAGATCGAGAACGACTACGACAAGGACGTCTACAACGGCGATGTCGGCGTCATCGCGCGGGTCGACGAGGCGATGGGCGTCGTGACGGTGGATTTCGACGGGCGCCAGGTCGCCTACGACGCCGACGATCTGGATACGCTCGTCCTGGCGTACGCGACGACCATCCACAAGGCGCAGGGGTCCGAGTACCCGGCCGTGGTCGTGCCGCTCACGACGCAGCACTTCCCGATGCTGCAGCGAAACCTCGTCTACACGGCGATGACGCGCGGGCGGCGGCTGGTCGTGATCGTGGGCCAGCTGAAGGCGCTGGCCATGGCCGTGCGCGGCACCAGCGCGCCACGCCGGTGGACGCGTCTCAAGGAGTGGTTGGCCGGGGGATCGGGGGATCAGCGGATCGGCTGATCGGGGGATCAGCGGATCGGCTGATCGGGCTACCAGCTCGCGCCGCCGCCGCCGCCGCCGCTGCCGCCGCCGCCGAACCCGCCGAAGCCGCCGCCGCCGCTCCATCCGCCGCCGCCGAAGCCGCCGCCGCCCCACGTGTAGCCCGTGCCCCAGCCGCTCCACGTGCCGCCGCCCCAGTGCACGCGGCGTCCACGTCCCCGACGCCCGCCGCCGAAGAGGTTCATCATGACGATGAACGCGAGGACGAGGAGGAAGACCTTCCACTGGATGCCGCTCTCGCCCGCGGGCTCTTCCGCCGATGGCGGTGGCAGCCCCTCGAGGGTGATGCCGCGCTCCTCGGCAATGCGCCCGGCGAACTGCTGTGCGCCAGCGAGCAGGCCCGCGCCGTAGTCGCCGCGGCGGAAGTGGGGCAGCATCACCTGGCGCGCGGTCGACCCCGCGACGCCGTCGGTGATGGCGCCCTCGAGACCGTAGCCCACCTCGGTGTAGACCTCGCGGTCGTTCACCGCGAGCACCATCAGCAGCCCGTTGTCCTTCTCCTTGTCGCCGATGCCGCGCCCGTGGTTCTCGAACGCCCGGTTGGCGAACTCGCGGATATCGGCGAAGTCTGGTTTGTAGGTGGGGACGGTGAGGACCACGATGACGTCGCCGGTGGCCTGCTGGAGCGATCGGCTCAGGCGATCGAGACTCGCCGACGACTCGGCGTCGATGATTCCCGCAAGATCGGTCACCGGTTCGCGCAACACCGGCAAGGTCACGCGCGGCGAGGCCTCCTGCGCGCCGGCCCGTGCAGCGAGGGGCGGGCAGAGCCCCGTCAGGAGCGCCGCCGCGCCAAGGACCGCGACGAAGGGGACGCGCGCGGCCGCGCCGCACGTCATCTCGCGCCTCCCGCCGTCCCGCCCGGCGGCGGCGGATCGGCGGTGCCGGCCTTCCACGTGTCGACGAACGCCACGAGGTGCTCCACCGTGTCGAGGTAGTCCGGGTAGAGGCGCCGCGCCTCGTCGTTGGCGAGCACGGGATGCCGTACCAGATCGACGAGCGCCTGCACGACGGGCGCCGAGACGCCGGGCACCTCGCTCATGGCCGCCGGCAGCGACGCGAGGCGGTCGTCTTCGTGACCGAGCAGCCGGGCGAGCGTCTGCACCAGCAGGATGAACGGCACCGTGGAGGCCAGCACCATGTCGGTGAGCGCGGCCGGGCGCTGGGCGGCCTCGATGTAGCCTTCGCGCAGGTGAATGAGGTGACCCTTGGCCTGGCGCTCGATGGCCCAGCGCAGGTCGTCCTGGTCGGCGGCCAGCGTCTCGAAGGGATCGTGGCCCGCGAGCACCACGTGGTGCGCGATGATGTCGCCGTACTCGAGAGGGAAGGCGTCGAGCGAGGCGCGGAACTCCGCCTCGCCGAGCAGGAGCGGAACGGCGATGCCCTTCTTCCGCCAGCCGGGCGCGCGCGGGGCGGCGGCGTCGAGATCCGCGAGTCGCACACGATCGACGAGTGCCAGCGTGCTGACGGGCAGGCGCGGGCTGGGCACGAGCCCGAGGCTCACGCACGGTCCGTACGCTACGACCGTGTGCAGGCGCTCGCCGAACAGCTCGCGAAGACTGGCCACGAGCGGCGCGAAGGTCGCCACCAGCGTGTCGGGCAGCAGGCGATTGGGCATAGGGAGCATTCTATCGGGCCT
>JAHDVQ010000459.1 GCA_023384595.1 Vicinamibacteraceae bacterium
GGCATCCGGCGTCAGGCATCCGGCGTCAGGCATCCGGCGTCAGGCATCCGGCGTCCGGCATCCGGCCGGAGATCGCCAATCGCTGGCCGCGGCCATGCTCCGCACTGTCGCAATTCCCGACGTTCGATCCGGTCACCTTGTCCACCTGCGGAGACGAACCACATCTCTGAGGGCTCGTCTGCCCCGGTCCCGTTCCCGAAACGCAGGGCATCAACGCCCGCATTTCATTCATTACATGAGGGATGCCCGTGCCGGACAGTCGATGTACTGAGTTCAGACCCCGTCGAGCTCGACCGGCACGCGCCTTGCCTCTCGACACGGTATGAACGCTCGCCACTTCTTCAGCAGCACGTCGGGATGGCTCGTCATCGCGGTCATCGCGCTGGTGTCGGTCGGCACCTTCGTCGTGATCGCCAGCCGCGAGCCCGCGTCGATGCGGGTGGCCACTGCCGACCGCGAACTGAGCGCGTCCGGCACGCCCGCACCCAATCAGCTGGCCCCAGACGGGAGCGGATCGCCGGAGGGTGCGCCGCCCGTGTCGGTCGACAAGAGCATGGGCCCCGACGGTACGGTTGCCTCACCCACGCTGACCGCGCCCGTCACCGCCTCGTCGCGGGGCGCGACGACTGCGCCGGTCTCCGGCGACCAGCGCGAACCCGGCCGTGCCATCGCGCCCGAGCCTCCCACGGCGGCTGCGGGCCCGGCGGCCTCCGCACCCGTGGTACGCGAGTTCACGCTCCCTGCCGGGACCCAGCTCCGGATCCGGCTCGGCAACTCGCTCTCCACTGCATCCGCCAAGGTCGAGGATCCCGTGAACGGCACGCTCGAGAACTCCATCGTCGAGGACGGCGTGACGGTGGTCCCGGCAGGCAGCGCCGTGTCGGGCCAGGTCGTGGAGAGCGTGCGGTCGGGCAAGGTGAAGGGTCGTGGGCGTCTCAGCCTCCGGTTCACCGCGCTGAGGCCCGAGGGCGACGATACGTACCGCATCAGGACGCGGACGTGGACGAAGGTGGCCGAGGGTCAGGCCAAGAAGGATGCGGCCACCATCGGCATCCCTGCGGCGGGCGGCGCGATTGTCGGAGGCATCATCGGAGGGAAGAAGGGCGCCGTCATCGGCGGCGCGACGGGCGGCGGCGCGGGCACGGCCGTCGTGTTGACGCAGCGCGGACCGGACGTGCGGCTCGGCGCCGGCGCCGTCGTCGCGGTCAGGCTCGCCGAACCC
>JAHDVQ010000158.1:0-6317 GCA_023384595.1 Vicinamibacteraceae bacterium
GCCTAGAAGCCCTTCTCCGCCATGTAGCGCGCCAGGTCGATGCAGCGGCACGAGTAGCCCCACTCGTTGTCGTACCACGACAGCACCTTCACGAAGTCGCCGTCCATCACCTTGGTGTAGACCGCATCCACGATGGAGGAGTGGGGGTTGCCGCGGAAGTCGATCGAGACCAGCGGCGCGTCCTCGACGGCGAGGATGCCCTTCATCGGCCCGGCGGCGGCGGCGCGGAACGCCGCGTTCACCTCGTCGGCCGTCGTCTTCTTCGCGAGCACGGCGGCGAGGTCGACGACCGACACGTTCGGCGTCGGCACGCGCATCGAGAAGCCATCCATCTTGCCCTTGAGGGCGGGCATCACCTCGCCGACGGCCTTGGCGGCGCCCGTCGTCGTCGGGATCATCGAGAGCGCGGCCGCGCGGGCGCGGCGGATGTCCTTGTGCGGCAGGTCGAGCAGCTGCTGGTCGTTCGTGTAGGAATGGATGGTCGTCATCCAGCCCTTGACGATGCCGAAGGAGTCCTGCAGGACCTTGGCGAAGGGCGCGAGGCAGTTGGTGGTGCACGAGGCGTTCGAGATGACCTGGTGCGTCGCCGGATCGTACTGGTCGTGGTTGACGCCCATCACGAAGGTGCCGTCGGGCGCGGTGGCCGGCGCGGTGATCATCACGCGCTTGGCGCCGCCGGCGATGTGCTTGGCGGCGTCGTCGCGCTTGGTGAACTTGCCGGTGGATTCGAAGACGAGATCGACGCCGAGGTCCTTCCACGGCAGCTGGGCCGGGTCCTTCTGCGAGAGCACCTGGAACTTGTCGCCGTTGACGCTAATCCAGCCGTCGCCGGCCTCGATGGTCGCGTCGAGGTTGCCGAGGATCGAGTCGTACTTGAGCAGGTGCGCAAGGGTCTTGGTATCGGTGATGTCGTTGACCGCGACGAAATCGAAGTCCTTGTGCCCGAGGGCGGCCCGCATGATGTTGCGGCCGATGCGGCCGAATCCGTTGATACCAACCTTGATTGCCATCGAGAACCTCCAGGCGGGATGCTGCCGAGCGGCGGGGATCGGAGCCGCGGGAGCGGCGGAAAATGCCGAAAGTCTGAGAAAACCGCGAGATTACGGCCAACCGCCATTCTAATGATTCGGTTGCGCGGGGGTCAACGTGGCCGATATACTCCGGCCATTCCGCCGCCGGCGTCCGTCCGGGCCGCCGGCTCCGCAGAACGCGACGCCGCTTCGGGCCGCCGATGTACTTCCTTTACAACCTCGCTCTGGCCGCCGGGCTCGTCGTCACCGCGCCCTGGTGGCTGTGGCGCGGCTGGCGCGACGGCAAGTACCTCGACTCGATGGGCGCGCGCTTCGGGATGCCGCCTCCGGCCAGGCCGGGCGACGGCCCGCTCGTGTGGGTGCACGCCGTGTCGGTCGGCGAGACGCTCGCGGCCCGGCCGCTCCTCTCGGCGCTGCGCGAGCGCCTGCCCGGGCACCGCCTCGTCGTGTCGACCACCACGCGCACCGGCCAGGGCGTGGCGCGCAGCTTCGGCGCGCTGGTCGATGCGGTCTTCTACTGCCCGCTCGACTTCGCGTGGAGCGTCGGCCGCGTCGTCGAGGCCTTGCGGCCCCACGCGCTCGTCGTGATGGAAACCGAACTGTGGCCGTCGCTGCTGCGCGAGGCGCGCCGGCGCGGCGTGAAGACGATGATGGCCAACGGGCGGATCTCGGAGACCTCGGCCACCCGCTACGCGCGCGTCGGCCGGTTCACGCGCCGCGTGCTGGGCGACCTCGACCTGCTGTGCATGCAGGACGAGGCCTCGGCGGCCCGCGCTCGCGCGCTCGGCGCCGATCCGGCGCGCGTCCACGTCACCGGGAACCTGAAGTTCGACGCGGTCGCACCGGCCGGTGAACCCGACGCCGCCCTGGCCGCCTGGCTGGCGTGGCTCGATCGGGGAGGCCTGCGCTGGCTCGTCGCCGCCAGCACGCTCGCCGGCGAGGAGGCGGCCGTGCTCGACGCCTACGCGGCCGTCCGGACCCGCGTCCCCGACGCGCGGCTCCTCCTGGCGGCGCGGCATCCCGAACGGTTCGACGACGTCGTGGCGCTTGCCGGTGCGCGCGGCTGGCGGGTGGTGCGCCGGACGGCGCTCGCCGCGGGGACCGACGCCGATCGGTCGATGCCGGCGCCGGCCGATGTCGACATCGTCGTGCTCGACACGATAGGAGAGTTGGCGCGGGTCTTCGCCCACGCCGAGGCCGCGTTCGTCGGGGGGTCGCTCGTGGACGCCGGCGGCCACAACCTGCTCGAGCCGGCCTGGTTCGGGACGCCCGTCGTCACCGGCCCCTCGATGCACAACTTCCGCGCGCTCGCCGACCTGTTCTCGGCGCGCGGTGCCAGGGTCGAGGTCGCCGACTGGCGGGGGCTCGCCGACACGTGGACCGCGTGGCTCACCGATGACGGCGCGCGGCGCGCCGCCGGCCGTGCCGCGTTCGATGCCGCGCGCGCGCAGGGCGGCGCCACGGTGCGTACGCTCGATCGGCTGGTGTCGCTGCTCGACGCCGGGGCGGGCCGGGCATGATCCGCCGCAGCCTCGCCCGCGCGTACGGGGCGGCCGCGGCGTGGCGGCGGAGGCGGGCCCGTCTCCATCCCGCGCAGATCCGCCGCCTCTCCGCGCCCGTCGTCTCGGTGGGCAACCTCACGATGGGCGGCAGCGGCAAGACGCCGGTCGTCGCGGCGCTCGTGCGCCGGCTCCTCGAGTGGGGCGAGCGGCCCGCGATCCTGACGCGCGGCTATCGACGCGAGGACGCCCCGCCCGGTGTCACCGTGGTCAGCGACGGCGAGCACCTTCGCGCCGACCTCGCGCGGGCCGGCGACGAGCCGCTCGCGCTCGCGCGCGAACTCCGGGGCGCGACCGTGCTCGTCGGCGCGGATCGCTACGTCGCGGGACGGCTTGCCGAACGCCATCTGGGCGCGACCGTGCACGTGCTCGACGACGGGTTCCAGCACGTCGGCCTCGCACGCGACGTGGACCTGCTGCTCGTCTCTCCGTCGGACTTCACCGACGACGCCGTCGTACCCGCCGGCCGGCTGCGCGAGCCGCTCGACGCGGCGCGATGGGCCGACGCGTGGCTCGTCCCGACCGCCGAGACGGCGGCGATCGAGCGGTTTGCCGTGGCGCTCGGCGTGGGCGACGTGTTCGGGGTCGAGATCGAGGCGCTCGGCGCACGTCACGCCGAGCCGTTCGGCGAGCCCGTGCGTGGCGAGCGCGCCGGCGTGGTGGCCGTGGCCGGGATCGCGCGGCCGGAACGGTTCTTCACGCTCCTCGGCGCGCACGGATGGCGCGTGGACGCCGCGCTCGCCTTCGGCGATCATCACAGGTTCACGGCGCGCGACGTGGCCTCGATTGCCGATCGCTGGCGCCAGAGCGGAGCCCGCCTCGTGATGACCACCGCCAAGGACCTCGAACGGCTGCTGCCGTTCAGACCGCTGCCGTTCCCGCTCGCGTGGCTGCCCATTGCGGCGCACGTCGGGCCGGCCGACGCGTTCGAGGCGTGGCTGCGCGCGCGTCTCGCCCGGGCGCGCGACGCCCGCCCGGAACGGAAGGGACGCGCATGAGCGATAGCGCCTGGCGGTACGGTCTCGAGTACGCCGCCGTCTCGGCGGTGACCGGCCTCGTCCGCGGCCTGCCGTCCCGCGCCGCGCTCGGCGTCGGCGCCGGCATCGGCCGCGCGTTCCACGCGCTCGATCGCCAGCACCGCCGCCTCACCGAGGCCAACCTGGCCGCGGCGTTCCCCAACCGGACACCCGCCGAGATCCGTGACACCGGGCGCGAGGTCTTCTCGCACTTCGGGCGCCTGCTCGTCGAGATCATGCGGTTCAGCGAGCTCTCGCCCGACGCCATGCTCGCGGCCTGCGAGTTCGAGGGCGTCGAGTACGTCGACGAGGCACGGCGCCAGGGGCGCGGCGCGCTGCTCGTCACGGGCCACTTCGGATTGTGGGAGCTGCACGGGCTCGTGCACGCTCTCCGGTGCGAGCCCATCTCGGTCGTCGCGCGCGCCCTCGACAACCCGAAGCTCCACGTGCTGCTCGAGCGCATCAGGACGTCGACGGGCAACCGCGTCATCTACCGCCGGGGGGGCGTGCGCCGCATCCTGCGCGCGCTCGAGTCGAACCAGGGCGTGGCCATCCTCATCGACCAGCACATGCGCTCGACCGACTCGGTGCTCGTCGACTTCTTCGACCGGCCGGCGTCGACCACCTCCGTCGTCGCGGCCCTGGCGCTGCGCACTGGCGCCCCCGTGATTCCCGTCTTCGCGCTGCCGCTGGCCGACGGGCGGTATCGCATGGTGTACGAGCCGCCCGTCGAGCCGCCGCCGCCCGACCATCCCGATCCGATGCGCGAGTTCATGCAGCGGGCGACGGACGTGCTCGAGATGTACGTGCGGCGCTATCCGCACCTGTGGCTCTGGATGCACCGCCGCTGGCGCGACGTCGAACCGCGCGACGTCCCCGGGATGTTCCCGTCGGCCGACGCCAACGGCGGAGCTCGGGATGATGCGGCACGGCCGTCGGCGGGCGCGTCACCCGATGGGGAGACGCCCGCGTGAGGCGCAGGGTGGCGCCCGATGCCCGCATCGACCGCCTGGTCGTGCGCGTGCCCAACTGGCTCGGCGATGCCGTGATGGCGCTCCCGGCGCTCGGCTGGCTGCGGGCGGCGTTCCCGGGCGCGCACCTGGCCGCGGCCTCGACGGCCGGCCTCGCACGGTTCTTCGAATCGGTGACGGGACTCGACCAGGTCCTCGTGCTCGAGGCCGGCAGCAGTCCCGTGGCGGTCCGTGTGAACGCGGCGCGGCTGCGCGCGCAGGCCTACGACGCGGGGATTCTCCTGACGAATTCCGTCGGTTCCTCGTTGCCGTTCTGGCGCGCGGGCATTCCCCGGCGGTGGGGCTATGCGAACGGGCTGCGCACGCTCGCGCTGACGCGAGGCGTTCCCCGGGGGCTGGCGTCCACGCGCTTCGCCGGCCGGCACCACTCGCGCTACTACCTGCGGTTGGTCGAGGCCCTCGCGCCGCTGGCGCCAGGCGAGGAGCCCGGGCCGCTTCGCCTTGGTGTCGATCCCGCCGATGCGGCCCGCATCGAGGCGTGGCTCGCCACGCGCGGACGCGATTCCCGCCGGCCGCTCGTCGGCGTGGCCCCTGGCGCCGCGTATGGCACGGCCAAGCAGTACCCGCCGGCGCTGCTCGCGGCGGCGCTCATCGACATCGTCGCCCGGACGGGCGCGCAGGTCGTCTGGCTCGGTGCCGTGAACGACCGGCCGGGGGCTCGCGCTCTCGAGGACGCGTGGCGCGCGCGCGAGGCCTCGTTCACGCCGGGTCGCGACGTGATCGACGCGGTCGGCTACACCACGGTGGGCGAACTGCTCGCCGTCGTCGCGAGCTGCCACGCGGTGGTCGCCAACGACTCGGGCGTCATGCACGTGGCGGGCGCGCTCGGCGTGCCGGTTACGGCGGTGTTCGGTCCGACCGACGAGCGCGCGACGGCCCCGCTCGGGCGGCACGAGATCCTCGTCGAGCCGGTGTTCTGCCGGCCCTGTCTGCTGCGCGAGTGCCCCATCGACCATCGCTGTATGAAGCGCATCGCGCCGGGCCGCGTCGCCGCGTCGGTGGCCGGTTGGATCACCGGGGGTGATGCCGGCGGAGACTGGACGCCGCCGCCCGCGCCGCCCGGCCCGCCTTCTTCCGGAGTGTCCAACCCGTGACCACCTCCTCGGACGCCCTCGTTCCCGCGCGCCACCTGCGTCGCGCGGTCTTCTTCGATCGCGACGGCACGCTCGTCGAGGAGGCCGGCTACCTGAATCGCGTCGAGCGCATGCGCTGGTTTCCCTTCGCCATCGATGCCCTGCGCGTGCTGCACCGGGCGGGGTACGCGCTGGTCATCGTGACCAACCAGGCGGGCGTCGCGCGCGGCTTCTTCACCGAGGACACGGTGCGCGAGATCCACGCCACGATGGCGCGCGACATGGCTGCGGCGGGGGTCCCGCTCGCGCGCGCCTACTACTGCCCGCATCACCCCGATGCCGCGCTGGCGACGCGGGAGCGCTACCGGGTCGACTGCGACTGCCGCAAACCGCGCATCGGCATGGTGACCCGGGCGGCCGAGGAACTGGGCCTCGATCTGACGCGCTCGTGGGTCGTCGGCGATCGATGGATCGACGTGGCGCTGGCCGCCCGCACCGGCGGCCGCGGTATCCTGGTGCGCACCGGGTACGGCGACACGGAGTCGGGCTTCCCGCCCGACGGCATCCGCGCCGAGGCCATCGTCGATCACGTGTTCGACGCGGCGAG
>JAHDVQ010000158.1:6417-8356 GCA_023384595.1 Vicinamibacteraceae bacterium
CTCCAGGCGTCGGCCGACGAAGCCGACCGCCTCGTCGTGGCCATCAACGACGACGCGTCGGTGCGGCTGCTGAAGGGCGAGGGCCGGCCGATTCTGCCGGCCGCCGACAGGGCGGAACTCGTCGCGGCGCTGCGGGGCGTGGACTACGTCGTCATCTTTGGCGGGCGCACCGTGGGTGACGTCATCCAGCAATTGAAGCCTGAGGTGCACTGCAAGGGCACCGACTACACCGTCGAGAGCGTGCCCGAACGCGCGCTCGTCGCGGCCTATGGGGGGCGGACCGCGATTGTCGGCGACCCCAAGGACCACTCGACGCGCGACCTGCTCGCGCGCGTGCGGAGCTGACCCGGCCGCGTCCGGGCGCGGCCGTGCCTGCCTCTGGTGCCGCTTCGATGCCGCGTTACCTGATCGTCCGACTCGGCGCCCTTGGCGACATCCTGCACGCGCTGCCCGTGGCGGCGGCGCTGCGGCGCGCCCGGCCCGACGCGGCGATCGACTGGATCGTCGATCGCCGGCACCGCGCGCTCGTCGACATGTGTCCGCTCGTCGACGAGGTCGTCGCCGTCGACGGCCGCCGGCTCCGGGGCAACGATGGCTGGCTGGCGGCGCGGCGGCGGCTGCGCGGTGCGCGGTACGATGCCGCGCTCGACGTGCAGGGACTGCTCAAGTCCGGGGTCATCGCGCGCGCCTCCGGCGCGCGTGAGGTGGTGGGCTTCGACACGCTTCACCTGCGCGAGCGCGCGGCGCGGCTCTTCTACACGCGCCAGGCGTTCGCGCCGCGGGGCCCGCACGTCATCGACCGCAACCTGACCGTCGTCGAGGCGCTCGACTTCGACATCGACGACCGCCGCGAGATCGTGCTGGAGCCGCCGCCGGCCTCGCCGGCGGTGGGCGAGTTCGCCCGCGGGCGAGCCAGCGGGTTCGCGCTGCTCAACGCCGGCGGGAACTGGCCGAACAAGCGGTGGCCTGCCGAGCGATTCGGCGCCGTGGCCGGGCGCGTGCGCGAACGCACCGGACTCCACAGCCTCGTCTTGTGGGGACCGGGGGACGAGCGGCTGGCCGCGACGGTCGTCGCGTCGTCGGTGGGAGCGGCCGCGCTGGCGCCCGAGACGACACTGGCCGATGTGATGCACCTGGCGCGGGCGGCGTCAGTGGTGGTGTCGGGCGACACCGGGCCGCTACACCTGGCGGCGGCGGTGGGCGCGCCGTGCGTCGGGATCTACGGCCCGACCGACCCGGCGCGTAACGGCCCCTGGTCGCCGTACGACATCTCGCTGTCGAGGCACGCCATCTGCGAGTGCTCGCACCAGCGGCGATGCCGCGCGCCGCGCTGGTGTCTGGACGATCTCGGCGTGGAGGAAGTGGTTGAGGCCGTCGTCGAGCGGCTTCGACGAGGCCGGGAATCGGCATGAGTGACTCGACGTCTTCGCCGTCGCTGCTGCGGCGCCTTGCGCGGTGGCGGGTGCCGCTGGGGTTCCTGTCGGCGGTCATCGTGTTCTGGCTCGCGCGGCCCACGTGGACCTCTCTGGCCTGGGGGTTCGCGGTGGCGATGGTGGGCGAGGCCATCCGCATCTGGGCGGCGGGGCATCTCGAGAAGGCGCGCGAGGTGACGATGTCGGGGCCGTACCGGCTGACGCGGCACCCGCTCTACGTGGGATCGGTGGTGATGGGGGCCGGCGTGGCGCTGGCGGCGCGGAGTCTGCCGGTGGCGCTGCTCATTGCCGCGTACTTCCTGGTGACGATCACGATTGCGGTGCGCAGCGAGGAGCGCATCCTGCGCGAGCGGTTCGGCGACACCTACGACCGGTATGCGGCGGGGGAGGCGCAGGACCGGGCGCGCCGCTTCAGTGTCGAGCGCGCGATACGGAACCGCGAGTACCGCGCGGCGCTCGGCCTGCTGGCGGGGTTCGCACTGCTGGCGCTGAAATAGGGGTCGGGA
>JAHDVQ010000159.1:0-1981 GCA_023384595.1 Vicinamibacteraceae bacterium
GAGGGGACATTTCTATCGAGTTAACGCAGGGGACATTTCTAACGAGCTTTGACAGCCTGGTCTCCTCCGCTGGCGTGAGGCGGCCGCGCGGGCGTAGACTGCCTGTGACCCTCGCCCCCACCGAGGACCTGGCCATGCGCAATCTCCTCTCCATGGTGGTGCTGACGGTCGTCGCGACCGTTGGCAGCGTGCTCTGTGCCAGCGACATCCAGGAACGCGCCCGGGAGATCTTCGATCCGATTCCCGACTCCGCCCCGATCATCTCGGCCAACCTTGCCACCCCGGAGAAGCTCGAACTGGGCCACATGCTCTACTTCGAGCCGCGGCTGTCGCGCAGCGGCCTCATCAGCTGTAACACCTGCCACAGCATCGGCACGGGCGGCGCCGACAACGTCCGCACGTCGGTCGGACACGGCTGGCAGAAGGGCCCCCGCAACGCGCCCACCGTCTTCAACGCCGTCTTCAACATCGCGCAGTTCTGGGACGGCCGCGCGAAGGACCTGCGCGAGCAGGCCAAGGGACCGCTGCAGGAGTCGGTCGAGATGAACTCGACCCCGGAGCTCGTCGTCGAGACGCTCAAGAGCATCCCGGCGTATGTGGAGCGGTTCAAGAAGGCATTCCCCGACGACCCGGATCCCGTGACGTTCGACAACGTCGCCGCGGCGATCGAGGTGTTCGAGGCCACGCTGCTCACGCCCAACGCGGCGTTCGACCGCTACCTCACCGGTGAGGCGAACGCGCTGTCGGCGCGCGAGGAAAAGGGCCTGGCGCTCTTCATGGACAAGGGGTGCATCATGTGCCACCGCGGCTTGAACCTCGGCGGCGAAGCCTACTATCCCTTTGGCGTCCAGAAGAAGCCCGGCGCCGACATCCTCCCCGAGAACGACAAGGGGCGCTTCGAGGTCACGAAGACGGCGAGCGACGAATACGTGTTCCGCGCCTCGCCGCTGCGCAACATCGCGCTCACGGCGCCGTACTTCCACTCGGGCGAGGTGTGGGAGCTCACGCAGGCCGTCGCCATCATGGGCAGCGTGCAGCTCGGCGCGACACTCACCGACGAGGAAGCGGCCGACATTGCCGCCTTCCTGCGCACGCTCACGGGCGACCAGCCGAAGGTGGTCTACCCCATCCTGCCGCCGAGTTCGCCGTCGACGCCGCGGCCGCAGATGTAGCCGGGAGCCTGGGGCCGGGGGCCGGGAGCCGGGAGCCGGGAGCCTGGTACTCAGGTACTCAGGTACTCAGGTACCCAGGGACCCAGGGACTCGAGGGATACTGCTGCGATGAAACTCCAACTTGCTCCAATTCCGGTCCTGCTGACCCTGGCGTTTGTCGTCGCGCTGCTGTCCTCGGCCGGGCGCGCACAGGCCCCGGCCGCCACGGCAGACGAGGCGGCGGTGACGGCGCTGGTCGCACGCTACAACGAGGCCCGCGACGTCAAGGACCCCGCCGCCATTGGCGCGATCTTCACCGACGATGCCGACCAACTGGTGTCGACGGGCGAATGGCGGCGTGGACGTGACACGCTGGTTCAGGGGATGTTGAAGAGCTCGCAGAGCCAGCCGGGCGACCGCACGATCACCGTGGAGGCCGTGCGGCTGCTTGGACGGGACGTGGCCATCGCCGATGCGCGGTACGAGATCGCCAACCCGGGCGGCGAGCCCCGACGCATGTGGAGCACGTTTGTGGCCGTGCGCACGGCCGACGGCTGGCGCATCGCCGCCATCAGGAACATGCTGCCGGCGAAATGAATCAGGCATCAGGCATCCGGCATCCGGCTACCGGCGGCGTCCGGCTACCGGCCAGGCCGTCCGGATGCTGGACCGGATGCCGGATGCCGGATGCCGGATGCCAGACCGGATGCCGGTAGCCGGATGCCTGATGCCGGTTAGAATCGCTCCCATGAGCATCATCGACAGCCCCGGAGCTATTCGCGAACTGGCCGTCGCGTTCCAGGCGAGCCGCATCGTGCTCACGGCGTTCG
>JAHDVQ010000159.1:2081-3575 GCA_023384595.1 Vicinamibacteraceae bacterium
ATTCGCGAACTGGCCGTCGCGTTCCAGGCGAGCCGCATCGTGCTCACGGCGTTCGAGCTCGGCGTCTTCACGGCCATCGCGCAGGGCGCGCACACCTCGCGCGAGGTGGCGGCGGCCGTCGGCGGCGACCCGCGCGCCGTCGACCGCCTGCTGAACGCGCTCGCGGCCCTCGACCTGCTGCACAAGTTCGACGACCGCTTCCAGAACACCCCGGCAACGGGCAGGTTCCTCGTGCGCGGCACGCCGGAGTACATGGCGGGACTGCAGCACACCGTCCACCTCTGGGAGAGCTGGAGCGGCCTCACGAGGACGGTTCGCGAGGGCGCCCCGCAGGCGCGCGAAGCCGTCAACGACAGGGGCGGCGCCTGGCTCGAGGCCTTCATCGGCGCCATGCACACGCGCGCGCAGGTGCAGGCGCCCATCATCGCGCACCTCGTGGACCTCGATCGCGTGTCGAACGTCCTCGACGTGGGAGGCGGGTCGGCCGCCTTCTCCATGGCGTTCGCCCGCAAGGCGCTCGCGCTGAGGGCCGTCGTCTTCGACCTGCCGAACGTGCTGCCGCTCACACGAAGCTACGTCGAGGCCGCGGGCCTCGCCGACCGTATCACGACGCTGCCGGGCGACTACACGCGCGACCCGCTCCCCGCCGGCTTCGACCTCGTCTTCCTCTCCGCCATCGTGCACAGCCAGTCGCCGGGCGAGAACCAGGCGCTGCTCCAATCGGCCGCCAGGGCCGCGAAGCCTGAAGGGCGTGTCGCGGTGCTCGACTGGGTGATGTCGGCCGACCGCACGCACCCCGTGAGCGGCGCCATCTTCGCGCTGAACATGCTGGTGGCGACCGAAGGCGGCGACACCTACACCGAGCAGGAGATGCGCGGCTGGTTCGAGACGGCCGGGCTCACCGACATCGTCCGGCGCGATACGCCGTTCGGCACCTCGCTGCTCATCGGGCGGCGGGAGACGTAGGATTACGGCCGCCTCGACGGGCACCCGACCGCCGGACGATTTGGCGCCCTCGCTATTTCGGAGTGAGCCTGAACGAGTTCTGGTTGCAGCTCGACGTCGAGGTGCCGAACGACAACTGGACGCGGCCTTCGATGGTGCCTTCGAGTGCGCCTCGCGAGTTCACTACCCCGCTGAGGATCGTTGGCTGGTCGCCCTCTCCCAGCGTCAATCCGAGCCCGGTCGCCGTGGTCACACGGCCCTGGGCGGGACCGGACACGCCGACGCCCGATGGCGCCAGCACCAGTGACAGCTGGTCCACCGAGCCCCGCACGCGCTCCCCGTCGGCCACAAGCGGCACGTCGATGGTGACACTGGTGGGTGCACTGAGCCCGCTGGAGAGGCACACCATGAGGCTCGTGGTTGCACCGCCGGACAGTCCACCCGGGGCGATACCCTGGCTCACCGTGAGCGTATATGTTCCGGGGAGGAGGACGACAGCGGGAGCACGGCTCGAGGAAGGCGCCGTGGGACCACCCCCACAGCCCGCCG
>JAHDVQ010000159.1:3675-5948 GCA_023384595.1 Vicinamibacteraceae bacterium
TTCGAGGTGAAGACGCTGGCGGCCGGCGACACGCCAGCCGGCTACTACTACTCGGCGTACGCGTTCTGCACGCCCGAGCACGGCGGCACCCACCTCGACGCGCCGGTGCACTTCGCCCGCGGCCAGCGGACGACGGACCAGGTGCCGCTCGGCCAACTCGTCGCGCCGGCCGTGGTCATCGACGTCAGCGCGAAGGCATCGGCCGCGAGCGACGCCAGCTATCGCCTCACGGTGGACGATGTGCGCGAGTTCGAGCGGCGCCACGGCCGGATCGCCCGCGGCACGATGGTGCTCCTGCGCACCGGGTGGAGCCGGCACTGGTCCGACCGGAAGGCGTACTTCGGCGACGACACGCCGGGCGACGCCTCGAAGCTGCGCTTCCCGTCGTTCGGACCCGAGGCCGCCGCTCTGCTCGTGCGCGAGCGCGGCGTGCAGGTGCTCGGGGTCGACACCGCGTCCATCGACTACGGCCCCTCGAACGACTTCCCCGTCCATCGTCTGGCCGCTGCCGGGAACGTCGTGGGCCTCGAGAACCTGACCGCCCTCGAGGAACTGCCTCCCACGGGCGCGACGGTCATGGCGCTCCCGATGAAGGTGCGCGGCGGCTCCGGGGGCCCGGTGCGAGTCGTCGCAGCCGTCCCGTCCTACGCCGGCGCTCCCGCGACGGGACGAGACGTACCCTTCGTCATTCCCGCGGCGGCAGCCGGCGCCAGGCTCGGCGAGCCGGGCGTCGTCTTCCTGCATCTCGGCGTGAAGGCCGGCTATGACGAAGCGCACATCCCCGGAGCGCGATTCATCGAACTCGCCGCAATCTCGCGTCCCCGACGCGACGGCGACCCGCTGCGTCTCGAACTGGCCGACGCGACATCGCTCGTGGCCACCTTCGAGGGCCTCGGCATCTCGGACGGGACCCACGTGATCGTGTACTTCGGGAAGGATTGGGCCACGCCGGCCGCCCGCGTCTTCTTCGCGCTCGACTACCTCGGGCTCGGCACTCGGGTGTCGTACCTCGATGGCGGCCTGCCGGCCTGGCAGGCGGCCGGACTTCCCGTCACCAGTGAGGCGCCAGCCCCCGCGCCGCGTGGTCGCATCACCGCGCGGCTCAACCCCGCGGCCCTGGCCGACTTCGCCTCGGTCCGCGAGGCGCGGACCGCCCCATCCACGTCGGTCGTGGATGCGCGCGACACGCAGTTCTACTCGGGCGAAGACGACGCACAGGGCCGGTACCCGAGGCCCGGTCACATCGCTGGGGCCGTCAGCGTGCCGTTCTCCACGCTCCTGACGCCGTCCGGCCACTTCAAGACGCCCGACGAGCTGCGGGCAATCTTCCGCGATGCCGGCATCGGCGAGGGCGATATCGTCACGTCGTATTGCCACATCGGCCAGCAGGCGAGCCTCGTGTACTTCGTCGCGCGCATGCTCGGTCACGAGGCGCGGCTCTACGACGGGTCGTTCGAGGAGTGGACCACGCGCCCCGAGACGCTGGCGCCCATCGAGAAAGGGACCAGTCAGGCGGCTTCACACGGACGGAAATAGGGGCGAGCGCACGAGCCTCAGTTTCGCCAGCCGGTAGGTGACGGCCGTCTTCACGCACCCGAGTCCGTAGGTCACGCTCCGCCCGAAATTGATGGACGACGCCTCGGGGAAGTACTTCGTCGGACAGCTCACCTCGGCGATGACGTAGCCGAGCCACAGGATCTCGGCGAGCACCTGGTTGTCGAACACGAAGTCGTCGGAATTGGCGTCGAGCGGCAGCCTCTCGAGCAGCTCGCGCGAGTAGGCGCGGTACCCCGTGTGGTACTCGGAGAGCTTCGCCCCCATGACCACGTTCGAGAACAACGTCAGCGCCCGGTTCGAGACGTAGCGCCACCACGGCATCCCGTTCCGCACGGCGTGACCGCCGAGGATCCGGGAACCGAGCACGCAGTGATACAGACCGCTCGCGACGAGCGACGCCATCGCGGGAATCAGCTTGGGCGTGTACTGGTAGTCGGGGTGCACCATGATGACGATGTCGGCGCCGGTCTCGAGCGCGGCGCGGTAGCACGTCTTCTGGTTGGCGCCGTACCCGAGGTTCCGCGCGTGCTCGAACACGCGCACCCCCTCCAGCGAGCGCGCAATCGCCACGGTGTCGTCGCCGCTCGCATCGTCGACGAGGATGATTTCGTCCACGATTCCCTGTCCCGCGACCTCGTCATAGGTCGTGCGCAACGTCCTGGAGGCGTTGCGCGCGGGCATCACGACGACGATTCGCTGACCGTTGTACATAGGCT
>JAHDVQ010000159.1:6048-8351 GCA_023384595.1 Vicinamibacteraceae bacterium
GAGGCGTTGCGCGCGGGCATCACGACGACGATTCGCTGACCGTTGTACATAGGCTCTGGGCTCCAGGCTCCAGGCTCCGGGCTCCGGGCTCCGCGCTCCAGGCTCCAGGCTCGCCGCGTCAGGCTACTATGATCGCGCGATGGCCCGGAAGCGCTCCTCGCCTGCGCGAACCCGTCACGACACGCCGCCCCAGGAGGGGCGTCCGGCCCGCGGGCGTCCCGCGGCACCGGCACGAACTCGCCGCCGCCGCGACCATACCCTTCTGGGCACGGTGCTGGGGGTGCTGGTGTTGCTCGCCCTCGTCATCGACGACCGCCACGTCGGGCTGATTGCCGATGGGCGCCAGATGATCCGGACCGCCGTCGCACTCGCCGAGAGGGGCGGGATTGGCCAGCCTCGTGGGCGCGACTTCACCATCGAGCGCCCGCGCGGCGATGCCGTCTCGCGGTTCGGGATGGCGACGAGCCTGCTGCAGGTGCCCGCCGTGTGGCTGGCGGCGAGGGTCGAGCCCGAGCTGGGCCCAGGCAGTTCACAGGCGCTCTTCCTGGTGCTGCCCTGGCTGGCCGTCGGGATCGCGGGCGCGGCGGCCGGCGCGATGGCCCGCCGCCTTGGTGCCACGGACGGGCAGGTCGTGGCCGCCGTGCTGCTGGCGACCCTCGCCTCGCCGCTGGCGTCCTACGCCGCGCTCGAGTTCTCGGAACCGCTTCAAGCCGCGGCCCTTGCCCTGGCGCTCGCGTCGAGTCTCGCGGCCGCGCAGTCGCCCTCGCCTCGCGCCAAGCTCGAACTCGCCGCGGGCCTTGCCGCGGGGTTCGCCGTCCTCACCAAGAGCAGCCTCCTCGTCGTCGCGCCGGCCACGCTCCTGCCGCTCGTCGATGTCGGCAACCTCGCCCGCACCTGGCGAACGCTCGCGCGCACGGCCGCTGGATCGATGGTTCCACTGGCCGTGTGGGCCGCATTCGAGATCGTGCGCTTCGGCCACTTCTTCGGCGGGTATCCCGACGATCGCTTCACGCACCCGTGGCTCGACGGCGTGTGGCGGCTCCTCGCAGGTCCCAACCGCGGGCTCCTGTTCTTCTGGCCCGCGCTCCTGCTCTTCGCGTGGGCCGCGCGTCGGTGGCGCGGACGGTGGCTGGCCTCTCCGGAGTCCCGGGCATGGCTCGGCGCGCTGGTCGCGCTCGTCGTCCAGATCGCCATCGCCGCCGGCTACTGGGGGTGGCACGGCATGGAGGGCTGGGGCCCACGGCTTGTCGTGGCGGCGCTTCCGCTGCTCGCACCGTTTGCTGCCACCGCGCTTGCGCCCTCGCGCGGCCGCGTGCTGGCCGCCGTCGTGGCGCTGACGGTGATCGTGAACCTGCCGCCGCTGCTCCAACATCCGACGCCGGTCGCCACCTACGTGATGAACCTCACCTGGCCCGAGGTGCCCGAGAGCGAAGCATGGCGCTACCCGTTCTACGCGAGCGGCCGCTCCGAGGCCGGACGCCCGACAGTCGTGCCGTTCGAGGTGCTCGAGACCGAATCCGCGGCCAACCCTTGGCGCGTGTACCTCTGGTTCTGGCGTGCGAGCCGGCTTGACGACGAGGCTCTCGCCGGGCGGCTCCGGACTCCGCCGTGGCACGAAGCCCGGCCCGACCTCGTACCGGCGAGGCCCTGGCCTCCCGCGGTCGCGCGTCAGGTGGTGCCGCGCTGGCAGCCGGGCTTCCTCGGCCGCAGCCTGACGGGCACGGGAGGCCCCTACGCCCGCGTCTATGCGGCGGCCTTGCTCGATCAGGTCGTTCTGGCCAACCAGATGGGCGACCTCGATCGCGCGCTGGCGCTTTCGGATCGGGTGCTCAGGATGAACGTGATGGACGGTGAGGCCGCCGCCTGGCGGCTCGAGACGCTGCGGCGCACGGGCCGGGCCGTCGAGGCCGAGCCGCTGTTGCGTGCGCTGCCCGAGACCGCCCGCCGCCATCCGCTGGTCAACGTGGCCCTCGCGCTCTTCGATCGCGACTTCGGCGAAGAGGCACGGGCGCGGGCGCTGCTTCACTCCGTCGCGCCGTCCTTCCCCGGCGCACCGCTCCAGCAGGCCCTCACCGCCCCGCTCGCAACGTGGCCGGCCACGCTGGATGCGATGACAGACACTCCGCGGCGCGACGCAACCGTTGACGCCGGACGTGGCCGGTAGCCGGAGGTCGGACGCCGAGGCCGAACGCCCAGTGCCCAGT
The DNA here is from genome assembly GCA_023384595.1 of Vicinamibacteraceae bacterium. Classification (GTDB taxonomy): domain Bacteria; phylum Acidobacteriota; class Vicinamibacteria; order Vicinamibacterales; family JAFNAJ01; genus JAHDVQ01. Next base: position 8,253 of record JAHDVQ010000159.1, read on the forward strand.
GCCCAGTGCCGAGTGCCCAGTGCCGAGTGCCGGCATCGTCAGAACAAAAAAAGGGGAGAGCCGTTGCCGGCCCTCCCCCGAAGTGCGTCCCGGCCCGAG
>JAHDVQ010000160.1:0-3269 GCA_023384595.1 Vicinamibacteraceae bacterium
GGGCGTACGGCTTGCCGGCCACCTGCTGCACGATGCGTCCGAGCATCGCGAACCCGTAGTTCGAGTACTCGAAGGCGGTGCCGGGCGTGGTCGAGAACGGCAGGCCCGCGCGCAGCGCCTCGCCCATCCACGCGTCGGATTGCGCAAGCTGGCGATCGCCCCAGGGGTTGTCCTCGGGAAAGCCCGCCGAGTGCGTCAGCAGGTGCCTGATCGTGATCGCCGGCGCGTCGGCCGTCGCGGGCGCGAGCGCGCGAAGCTCCGGCAGGTAGCGCTCGGCCGGATCGTCGAGCGAGAGCTTGCCCTCGTCGCGCAGCCTCAGGATGGCCATCGCCGTGAAGCTCTTCGACATCGAGGCGATGCGGAACACCGAGTCGGCCGTCACCGGGCGCTTCGATTCGAGATCCTGGACGCCGTGCGTCGCCACGTGTACGAGTTCGCCGTCGATGACCACGCCGAGCACCGCGCCGGGCTGGTTCGTGCGCTTCGCGAAGTCGGCCACGAGCGCGTCGATGCGGGGAAACGCCGTTGCCAGCTTCTGCCGGCGCGCGGCGTCGGTGAAGGCGGCCGGCGGCACGCTCGATGGCGCGCCCGCGCCGGCCACCGCGCCCAGAGGCGTGGCCGCGCGTGCGGCCGGGTCCGCCCCATCCGCCAGCACCGTGCCCGCTCCGAGCGCCACGCAGAACGCCACGCAGAACACCACGAACGCGGCACACAACGGCTTGCATCTCGTCATGACTTCCCCCCACTGGATGCTGTCTCGCCGGGAGTCACCGCGATGACCAGCAGCGCCTCGTCATCGTCCTGCGGAGCGGTGCCCTTGAACGCGCGCAACGAGCCGAGCACGGCGCCGAGCGTGGTCGTGGCATCGTGCGCGGCGAGATCGCCGGCCATCGCCGCGGCCACGCGCGCGACACCAAAGCGTTCGCCCTCGGCGTTCGAGGCCTCGCTCACGCCGTCGGTGAACACGACGACCGGCTGGTCGGGCGCGACGACGAAGTCCGCGTCAACCGCCACCTGTCCGGCGCGGACGCCGAGCGGCATGGCGCGCGGCGAGTCCACGACGTCCACGCCGACATCACCGCACCGCCTGAGCGGCGGAGGATGACCGGCGTTGGCCACCTGTCCGATTCCCGTGGCCGCATCGACCCACCCGGCACAGGCTGTCACGAACATCGCGCGATCGTTGTCGCGCGCGAGGTCGTCGTTCATGCGCGCGAGCAGCGCCGCCGCCGACCCGGCCGCGTGCACGTGGGCGCGGAAGAGCGTGCGCGCGACGGCCATGAAGAGCGCGGCCTCGACGCCCTTGCCGGCGACGTCGCCCACGATGAACCAGACGCGGTCGCCGACGACCACGTAGTCGTAGAAGTCGCCGCCCACCGATCGCGCGGGCCGGAGGTGCGCGACGAGATCGAGCCGGCGGAGCCGCAGCGCGCGCGGCGCGAGCATGGCCATCTGCATGTCGTGGGCGAGCGCGAGCTCGTGCTCGAGCAGGCGCCGTGCGGCAGCCTCCTCGGCGAGCGCGAGGTTGCGCACCCGGAGGGCCGCCGCCGAGGCCAGCGACGTGAGCAGCTCGAGGTCCTGTTCCGAGAACCGGCGGGCGCCGAGCCGCGAGCCGAGCGCGATCATCCCAAGGCTGCCCCGGTCGTCGAGCAGCGGCGCCGCGACGATGCTGCGCAGGCCCGTGCCCACGATGCTCGCGGCCTGGGCGAAGCGCGCATCGGCCGACGCGTCGAGCACGAGCGCGGCGGCGCCCTTGATGGCAACCTCCTCGAGCAGGCTGCGCGACGCCATCGGGTCGCCGGCCGCGCCCGGCGGCCGCCGCTCCGCCGCCCGCACCACCGAGCCGTCGGGCCGGCACAGGAAGATGGCGCCCTCCTCGGGACCGAAGGCCGCGAAGGCGCGGTCGAGAATGAGACGCAGCAGCTCGTCGAGCGACTGCGTCGTCGCCAGCGCCCGGTGCACTTCGTTCAACAACCGGAGGCGCACGGTGAGGTCGGCCGCGACGATGTCGCCGGTGCCCGTGTCCGACCCGAGGGCCCTGTCGATTTCGACGCGCCTCAGGACCGTCGCGCCGATGTCGCCCCCGACCGCTTCGGTCGTCATCGGCTCGCCCCAACCACTGAGCCGCGCCTCGCCCAGCGCCACGACTCGCAGGCTGGTGCGCCCGATCGAGAGCACGTCGCCAAGGGCGAGCCGCGTCGCGGCGGCGAGCGGCTGACCGTTGAGGAACGTGCCGTTGCGCGCGCCGAGATCCTCGGCCCACCAGGCATCGTCGCGGCACACGACCTGCGCGTGGCGCCGCGAGACGTGCGTGTCGGCCAGGAACAGGTCGGCATCGCGCGCACGGCCGACCACCAGCGTGCCGCGTTCGCAGGCGACCTCGTAGCCCTCGCCGCCGGCCGATTCGACGCGGAGCCGAAGCGGGATCACGACGCCGCCGCCCTTGCCACGGCCTCGTCGAGCGACGCCGCCTGCGCGAACAGCGGCAGCAGGCCCGCGAGGTCGAAGACCTGGTGCACGGGTGGAGTCAGGGCGGAAAGCACCAGATGGCCCCGGCGTTCCTCGAGGCGCCGCGCGAGCACGAGCAGCACGCGCAGGCCCGCGCTGCTGATGTAGTCGGTGGCCGAGAAGTCGAGCACCATCCGGACGCACCCGCGGTCGAGGGTGTCGCGCAGCAGGCGCTCGAGGTCGGGGCTGGCGGTCGAATCGAGACGGCCGGCCAGGCGCACCACCGCGACGCCGTCGCGGATCTCGGTGGAAAGGGCCAGCGTCATGGGGTGCGCGGGGGACTGGACTGGAGCGAGCTCACCAGCGTCAGCACGTTGCGGCCGTCCCGGTACTCGTAGGCGACATCGTCCATCAGCCCGAGCACGAGAGCAAGGCCGTGGCCGCCGGGCCGCTCGCGTTCGGGCGCGGCCGCGTCTGCCGGCGGCTCGCGTCGCGGGGGCCGCCGCGGATCGAACGGCGGGGCGTCGTCGACGAGCGTGATGGTGATTCTCGGGGCGTCGAGGGAAACCACGACATCGACCTCGCCCGTCCGTTCCGGACCGTAGCCGTGGCGCGCAACGTTGGTGATGGCTTCGTCGATGGCGACATACACCGGCCAGGCGGCCGCCACCTCCTCCCCGGACGCGGCGAGCGCCCGGTCGAGCCAGGCGTGCAGGCGCGCCACGCCCTCGGGCGAGGCCTCGACCCGCGTCTCGAGACGTTGGGACGGCGTGACACACCTCCTCGAGGACGGCGGAATGATAGCGGATCGGGGGATCGGG
>JAHDVQ010000160.1:3369-8324 GCA_023384595.1 Vicinamibacteraceae bacterium
CCGGTCCGATTCCCGTGTATTTCCAATGAACAGCGCACCCGACGATACGGCCCTGGTGGCCCGGTGCCTCGACGGCGAGACGGGGGCCTTCGAGCCGCTGGTGGCGCGCTACGAGCGCGTGCTGTTCAACGTCGCGCTGCGCATGCTCGGCAACTACGAAGACGCACGCGACGCGGCGCAGACGGCGTTCGTGAAGGCGTTCGAGCGGCTCGACTCGTACGATCGGCAGTACAAGTTCTTCAGCTGGATCTACCGGATCCTGGTGAACGAGTGCCTGAACGTCCGGCGGGGCCGGCGCGAGCACGCCGAGCTCGATGCGGCGCTGGCCAGCCCCGACAGCCCATTCCGATCGGCGGTCGCGGTCGAGCGCGCGGCAACGGTTCAGGCCGCGCTCGCCCGGCTGACGCGCGAGCATCGTGAAGTGGTGGTCCTTCGCTACTACGGCGACCTGTCCTACGAGGACATTGCCGAGGCGACGGGCCTGGCCGTGAAGACCGTGAAGTCCCGGCTGTTCGAGGCGCGGCGCCGCCTGGGGCGGCTTCTCCTTGGATGGAGCGACCCATCGTGACCGACCGCGATTTCGACGAGTGGATCGAACGCGCCCTCGACGGCGAGCTCCCGGAGGCCGAGCGCGACGCGGTGCGCGCGCGGATGGCGTCGGATGCCGCGTTGGCGGCGCGGGTCGCGGCGCATCGCGAGCTCGAGGGCTACCTCGCCGGCGCACGGTCGGTCGATCCGCCGCCCGGGTTCCTGCAGGACGTCATGGCGCAGATTCCGGCCGGCACGCGGATCCGCCCGGGCGGCCGTCTCGTGCCCGAGCGCCGCGCCTGGTGGCGCGACTGGTTCACGCCCTCGCTCGTGCCGCGCTATGCCGCGATGCTGCTCGTCGGGGCCGTCCTTGGGTCGGCCGTGTTCTGGACCGCCAGTCGGCTCGGGTGGGATCCGGCCGGCCGCGACGAGGCGCGGGCCACGATGGGCGGCGGCACCGGCCGCGCGTCGGAGACCGCGACCCTGGCGCTCGCCGCCGATGGGGTGCGCGGCGAAGCCCGCGTGAGCCTGTCGCCATCGGACGTCCTCGTGGTGGTGTCGGCGTCCGCGACCCGGCCCGTGCGCGTGGAGATCGCGTGCGAAGGGCGCTCGCCCCTCGGCGTCACCCGCTCCGGCGAGGCCACGGATCTCCGCATCGACACGAACGTCGTCGCGTGGCAGCAGACCGGGGAGACCCGCGTGACGGCCCGGTTCGAGCGCCGCGCCGGCCTTCCCGCCACCTGCATCGTTTCACTCGACGAAACCCCCCATCGGCTACCGGTGCTACCCTAGCGCGCGGTGCTCGCTCCCGCGCTCGCGCTCGTCCCGGTGCTGGCGTTCCTTGCCAGCCTCGTGGTCTTCGACAGCTTCACGCTGACCTCGCGCCGGTCGGTGGGGCTGGCCCTTGCGGTGGGCGGCGCGGCGGCGCTCGCGGCGGCGCTCGCCAACGGCCTCGCGGCCGCCGTGCTCGGCGTCGGGCCCGTCTCGGTCTCCCGCTATGTCGCGCCGCTCATCGAGGAAGGCCTGAAGGCCGCCTACGTCTTCGCGCTCGTCCACCGGGGACGCGTGGGCTTTCTGGTGGATACCCTCATCCTCGGCTTTGCCGTCGGCGCCGGCTTCGCGCTCGTCGAGAATCTGACGTACCTGGCGTCGGCCGACCACGCCCCGCCCGCGTTGTGGCTGGTGCGGGGCGTGGGGACGGCCACGCTCCACGGGGCGTGCACGGCGCTCGCCGGCCTCGTGGCCAAGGCGCTCGCCGACCGTGAGCGCTTCGCCTCCGGCGCCTGGCTCGGCCTCGCCGCCGCCGCCGGCTTGCACGCGGCCTACAACCACTTCGTCCTCACGCCCGTGGCTTCGGCTGCCGTGCTCGTCGCGACGCTCCCGCCGGTGGTCGCCGTCGTCTTCGCGCGCAGCGAACGGGCGACGCGGCTTTGGATGACCCAAGGATTCGACGCCGATGTGGAGGTGCTCCGCGCGCTCACCTCGCCCGATTTCGGGTCGACGCGCGTCGGCCGCTACCTCCGCTCGCTCGGCGCCCACCTGCCCGGCGAGACGGTGGCCGACATGTTCTGCCTGCTCCGCCTGGAACTGGAACTCGCCATCCGGGCGCGGGGCCTTCTGATGGCGCGCGAGGCGGGGATGAACGCCCCGGTGGGAGACGACGTGGCCCGGCGCGCCGCCGAACTCCGCTACCTGCGGCGGCAGATTGGCCCCACGGGGCTGGCCGCGCTCCGCCCGCTGCGGCCGCGTCACGGCCGCGGCAACTGGCCGCAGGCGCTCCTCGAGGCCGCCCGCTACTGAATCTTCTTCGCCACGCCCACGAGCTCGATCTCGAAGGTCAGGTCGCTGTTGGGTGGAATCCTCGGCGCCCCCGCCTTCCCGTACGCGAGCTTGGCCGGGATGAAGAGGCGGCGCTTGCCGCCCACGCGCATCCCGATGACACCGTCCTCGAATCCCTTGATCAGCTTCCCGGCGCCCACGTAGACGACGAGCGGCCGCGCGCGGTCCATCCGCGAGTCGAACGGCCGTCCCGTCTTCGTCAACCAGCCCGTATAGAGCACCCGGATGGGCGAACCCTTTTCGACGATGGCACCCTTGCCGACCCGGACGTCCTCCATGGCCAGGCCGGAGGGCAGCTTCTGTACGCTCGCCCCGGGCGTTGGCATGTCCCGCGTCATCTGCGCCGCCACGGGGATCGCCACTGCTGTCGCAAGGAGTATGGCCAGAGCAATTCGCACGTCGCACCTCACCTGGGGGCAAACACGACGGGCTAAGCTTAACGCGAAATGGCGGCCCGGCGCGACGTTTTCGGCCACGTTCCGCGCCATTTACGTCCCCGGCCCCCCGGCACGCCCGCCCCGCGCGCCTGTTACACTGGCCACTGGCAAAGGAGCGCCCCGGAACCCATGGCCAGGACCCGATCGAGACGCGACGGCCTCGTCACCGTCGGCCTCACGCAGATGGCGTGCGGCCCCGAACCGAAGGCCAACCGCAAGCGGCAGCTGGCGCTGCTCGAGCGCGCCGCGAAACAGGGCGCCCGTGTCCTGTGCACGCAGGAACTGTTCGCGTCGCAGTACTTCTGCCAGTCGGAAGATCACCGCTTCTTCAAGCTGGCCGAGACGATCCCGGGACCCTCCACCGACCTCTTCGGCAAACTTGCCCGCAAGCAGGGCGTCGTCGTCATCGCCTCGCTGTTCGAGCGGCGCTCGGCGGGCCTCTACCACAACACGGCGGTCGTCATCGACGCCGACGGGTCGATTGCCGGCGTCTACCGGAAGATGCACATCCCGGACGACCCGTTCTACTACGAGAAGTTCTACTTCACGCCGGGCGACACGGGATTCCGCGCGTGGAAGACCGCGCACGCCACGATTGGCGTGCTGGTGTGCTGGGACCAGTGGTTTCCGGAGGGCGCCCGGGCGACGGCGCTGCAGGGGGCCGAGATTCTCTTCTATCCGACGGCCATCGGCTGGCACCCCAGCGAGAAGGCCGAATACGGCGAGCGCCAGCACGAGGCCTGGGAGGTGATGCAGCGGAGCCACGCCGTGGCCAATGGCTGCTACGTGTGCGCGCCCAATCGCATCGGCCACGAGATCGTGCTCGACGCGGCCGGCGCGCCCGTCAACCCGGATGGCATCGAGTTCTGGGGCCAGTCGTTCGTGGCCGCGCCCGACGGGCGCATTGTCGCGAGAGCGTCGGTCGACCGCGAGGACGTGCTCACGGTTGACTGCGACCTGCGGCTGGTCGACGAGGTGCGAACGCACTGGCCGTTTCTGCGCGATCGCCGCATCGACGCGTACGGCGACCTCTCGCGGCGCTTCGTGGACGGCCGCTGATCATGCCGCGCCTGCGCGTGCTCGAGACGACGCCGGCCGATCTCGGCTTCACGTTCCCGGCCGAGTGGGAGCCGCAGGAGGCGACCTGGTTCACGTGGCCGCGTCCCGAGGGCATCTCGTTCCCCGACACGTACCACACCGTGCCGAAGGTGCTCGCGCGCATCGTCGGCGAGGTCGTCGCGCGGCAGCGGGCGCACATCATCGTGGCCAACGGCAACTGGGAGCGCATCGTGCGCGAGACGCTCCGCAGCCACGGCGTGCCCCTCCGGCGCGTGCGCTTCTTCCATCTGCGGAGCAACGAGTGCTGGTGCCGCGACCACGGCCCGGCGTTCGTCGTGCGGACCCGGCGCGGCCGGCGCGAGCTGGCCGTGGTGGACTGGGGCTTCAACGCCTGGGGCGGCAAGTACCCTCCGTGGGACGACGATGACGAGGTGCCCACGGGCGTCGCGGCGGCGCTGGGGCTGCCCGTGTTCTACCCGGGCATCGTGATGGAGGGCGGCGCCGTGGAGTTCAACGGGGCGGGCACGGTGATGACCACGACCTCGTGCCTGTTGAACCGGAACCGCAACCCGGGGCTCTCGCGGCGCGACATCGAGGCCTATCTGAAGGCCTATTACGGCCAGCGGCACGTGGTGTGGCTGGGCGAGGGCATCGCGGGCGACGACACCGACGGCCACATCGACGATCTCGCGCGCTTCCTCGACGCGCGGACCGTGGTGACGGCGCTGGAGCCGGACCCGGCCGACCCGAACCACCGCGTGCTCGTCGAGAACCTGCGCCGCCTCGAGTCGGCGCGCGACCAGGACGGCCGGCCCTTCGAGGTGGTGACGATCCCCATGCCGCCGCCCGTCTTCCATCAGGGGGAGCGGCTGCCGGCGACGTACCTGAACTTCCTGTTCGTCAACGGCGCGCTGCTCGTTCCCACCTTTGGCGATCGGCGCCGCGACCGCGAGGCGCTCTCTCACCTGCGGCGACGCCTGCCCGATCACGACGTGGTGGGCATCGACTGCCGGGAACTGGTGTGGGGCCTCGGCGCGATCCATTGCCTGACGCAGCAGCAGCCCGCGGGGTGAGCGGCCGACCGGACGCCGG
>JAHDVQ010000161.1:0-2938 GCA_023384595.1 Vicinamibacteraceae bacterium
TCGAGAAGCCGGCGTACTGGCGGATGGTCCACGGCTGCAGCGCGTACATCGCCGAATACGGGCCTCGCAAAAACGGCGGAATCCCGGCGGCATAGTGCAGGTGTTCGAGCCCCTCCAGGTCGTCGGCCGTGTAGACGGGGGCGACGCGGATGTGCTCCGGCGTCATCCAGCCCGTCGCGGCGGCCTCCGCGGCCTCGGCCCCCTGCCGCGCGTCGGCGGCCGCGCGTTGGCCGGTTTCGGAAACGCCTGCGCGCGGGTCGTAGTCGATGCTCGTGAAATCGGGCCTCATGAGAGCGGCTCCAGGCCAAGACGGTCCTGCCACGCCGTCAGCGTGGCGACGATGTCGCTGCCGATGTGGACGAAGTCCTGGACGCCCAGCTCGCGCAGCGCGTCGTGCGTGCCCACGGGATGGCCGGCGACGACGACCGGCGCCACCGCGCGGGGCACGATGTCGCGGGCCAGATCCATGTACTCCGCATCGGCGCTGCAGAGCACGAGCAGATCGGCCGCCTCGGGATCGGCCGACTCCGTGATGGCGAAGCCGGCGCACCCGAAGAAGTTGCGGCAGAAGTTCGCGCGGGCGGTCCGCATCCTGACGTCGCCGCGTGTCACCAGGTGCACGCGTGGCGGTGAGCCGGTGGCGCGGCGATGGCGCTCGGTCCGCGCGCGGATGCGCTCGATGGGCTCGGCCGCGCGCCAGGGCGACACGGCGCCCTCCTCGGGCGCCGGCCACGGCGAGTCCACGCGGTCGGGATCCATCGTGTTGGGGTAGTCGTTGACACCCACGAGCTTCCGTCGTCGCACCGCGAACGCCTGTTCGCGCGCGGCCCGCGAGCGGGCAATCGCGACTTCCATCGTGCCGCTTCGCACGGCCTCGCGGTAGCCGCCGGCGGCTTCGATCTCCTGGAACAGCGCCCACGCCTGGTGCGCGAGCGTGTCGGTGAGCGCCTCGACGTAGTACGAACCGCCGGCCGGATCGGCGACCTTGCCAAGGTGCGCCTCCTCGGCGAGGATGCGCTGCACGTTCACGGCAAGGTGCGGCGCGAAACCCGTCGCTTCGACCGCGATGGTCCCGCCCCCGCCGATCGCGGCCGCCATGGCCTCCGTCGTCACGCGCAGCAGGTTGGTGTAGGTGTCGTACGTGCTCTTGTTGCGCCGTGCGGTGCGCACGAGCAGGCGCATGGTGGTGCCGGCGGTCGCGGCCGCGGTCGGGTCGAAGGCGGCTACGGCCTGGGTCCACAGGAGGCGCGCCGCACGCAGCTTCGCGATCTCGAGGAAGTAGTAGCCGCCTACGGCGAAGACGAACGTGAGTCGGTCGGCGGCCTCGGCCGCCGCGCGTCCGTCGGCGGTGGCCGCATCGAGGTGCTCGACGCCTTCCGCCAGCGCATAGGCGAGTTCCTGGGCGGCCGTCGCCCCCGCATCGTGCAGCAGATCCGCGCGCACGGCATCGCGCGGCGGATCGAACGTCTCGGCGATGGCCCAGCCGCCCGACTCGGGGCCCCGCTCGTGCCCGGCGCCGCCGGGATCCTCCTCGCGGTAGAACGGCTTGACGGCCAGCCCTTCCTCGGGCCGCCAGACGAGGCGCTTCTCGTAGTCGGCGCCCTTCAGGTCGCGGCGGACGGCCGCGTCCCAGTCGGCCGTCGCCACCGGGGGGAACACCGAAAGGTCGAGGCGCTTCAATGCTCGGGGTGTGTCGGACATGATCGTGCACCTCGCAAGCGATCGCGTGCGGCGGCATCGTGATGCGCGGCCGGGGTCGGGAGGCGTGGATGCCGGCGCGGAACGCGCCAGAGAAGGGCGTCGGCGCGTGCAGCGAACGCCGATCGCTGCCACTGTATTGCGTCTGCGGCGGAATCTCAACCGGGCCTTGGACCTTAGACCTTGGGCCTTGGACCTTAGACCTTGGACCTTGGGCCTTGGACCTTGGGCCTTGGACCTTGGGGGGTCATCGGCCCGGGACGTCGATGAAGAACCAGCCGACGTTGCCCCGATCCTGGAACGTGACGAACGCCGTGCGGCCGTCAGGACCGCCGAACACGATGTTGCTCACGTTCTTACCGGGGAGCTCGACCTCGCGAACGAGTGCGCCCGACGGCGCCAGCACCGCGACGGTGCCCTTGCCGTAGCGCGTGACGTACAGGCGGCCCTCGGTGTCGCACTTGATGCCGTCGAGGCCGTAGTCGGGGAACTCGGCGAACAAGCGGCGCATCGCGAGGTGGCCGTCGGTCGTGACACGGAAGACCCAGATCTTCCGCTGGACACTTTCGGCCACGTACAGCAGCCGGCCATCGGGGCTGAGCGCCAGGCCGTTGGTCGTGCCCATCACCTCCGAGACGATGACCGCCTGGCCCGCCGGGTTGATACGCCAGATCCGGCCCGTGCCGTGCTTCCAGTCCGGATCCGACGCGTAGAGAACGTCACCTGACGCGAGCGCCAGATCGTTCGGCTGGTTGAAGTTCGGCTCGTGCGTGGCGACCGACACGCGCCGCGACTCGACATCGAGGCGCAGGATGTTGTGCCCCTTGTAGTCGGCCAGCAGGAGCGTCCCATCCGAGGCCTCGCGGATGGCGTTGGCCACCGACTCGCCCTCGAGCGACCCCACGACCTCGACACGCCCATCCGGGTGCACCTCGCACACGGTGCCGTCGCGCTCGCAGTTGACGACGAAGAGGCGGCCGGTGCGCGTGAACTCGGGTCCCTCGGCGTTGCGCGAGAACGTGCCGGGCGCCGTCAGGTCGCGCGCCGCGAACAGGGGTTCGCTGGCTGATGGCCACGACGCGCGAGGGGCCGGCTGCGCGGACAGCGATGACGCCCCCGCGCCTGTCAGGATCGCGATCACGAGGTGTTTCCATCCCATACGCGACAGTATCCCCCAAGCAGACCGCGCGCCCACGGACCATGGCCCGGCGCGCTCGCGTGGCGGCACGCGGGTTGCGTT
>JAHDVQ010000161.1:3038-8303 GCA_023384595.1 Vicinamibacteraceae bacterium
GCGCGCCCACGGACCATGGCCCGGCGCGCTCGCGTGGCGGCACGCGGGTTGCGTTCAATTCCTCGTACGAACATTCGACTACCCCCGCCGGACTTCCCGGCGTAGCTGGAGGACTTCATGAACGCGACACACGGCTGGCGCTTCGTCGATGCGGACGACCTGACGGACGATCTCGTGAATTTCGGCAATCTGCCCGTGCGCTCGAGCACGCGCGGCGCCGAGGAACTGGGCACCCTCGAGGGGTTCATCGTGGATCCCGCGCGAGGGCGCCTTCACTTCGTCGTGGTCGAGTCGGGCGGATGGTTCAGCGGCGGCACCTATTTGCTGCCGCCCAGCTACACGCAGCTCGACGCCGAGCAGCAGGTCATGTGGGTGGACGCGACGCGCGATGCCGTGCAGCGCTTTCCCGAGTTCGATCCCGACCAGTATCGGGAGGACATCTCGGACCGTGAGCTGTGGGCGATCGAGCGGCGCATCATCGAAACCTACGGCGACGATCCCGGCGTGGTGGCGCCGACGCCCGAATGGGATCGCGACGCGTGGCCGCACTACGCGCAGCCGACCTGGTGGAAGCGCGATTACCTCGGGCGGCGCGAACCGGCGACCGACGCGCCGATTGCGGCAACCGACGCGCCCGTCGGCATCCGCATCCGCGAGGACGCCAGCGGGAACGGCTCGGTGAGGCTCGCCCCGGGTGTGGCCGTCGATCCCGACACGGCGCGGGCCCAGCCGGGTGATGTCCTCGGTCTCGCCCGCGGTGGCGAGACGACGAGCCTCGGCGACACGGCGGAGGACGAGGACGAGCGCCGCCGCGCCGCCGAGCGCGAAGGCGAGCCCCTGGCTGAAGACGCGCTGCGGCGCGACGCGCACCGCGAGACACGGCGCCGGGGCCGCTAGCGGGTCCTGACGCGCGTCACGCGTCCTCGGTCGAGGGCGGCGGCTGCCGGAAGGTGGCCGCCGCGCGGCGCAGGCGATCGCGCACGGCCTCCCACTCCGCACCGGGTGGCGGCTCCTCGACGAGGATGCGCGTGACGCCCGCCGCATCGAGCCGCCGCAGCGTGGCGTAGAGGTCGCGCGCGACGGCCTCGGGATCGCGGGAGAGCGGCACCACCACGTGCCGCTCGTCTGCCGCTGCCTCATGGGCCCGGCTCCCAAGCCACACCACCGCGTAGCGCACCACTTCCGGTGCTTCGGCCAGCCGGCGCGCGAGCGTCGCCGCGTCGAGCAGCTCGAGCGGCGTCTCGGGCGCGTAGTGCGCGGCGAGCGTGCCCGGTGCGCGCGGGATCCTCTCGGCCTCGGCCCCTGTCCCGGCCGCGGCCACTGCCGGCTGCGCCACCCCGGTGGGTGCCTCGTCATCGAATCCGGGCGCGCGCGCCAGCACCTTCACCTCGACGTGCACGCCCAGGACGTCTGACAGCATCCGCGTCGTGATGTGGCCCGGTCGCAGCACAAGAGGTGTCCCGGCCGAGACGTCCACGATGGTGGACTCGATGCCCACGCGGCTCGGGCCGCCTTCCAGCACCAGATCCACGGCATCGCCGAGATCCGCGCGAACGTGGTCGGCGCGCGTGGGGCTGAGGCGCCCGAAGCGGTTGGCCGATGGCGCGGCAATCCCGCCCGCGAACGCCGTGAGCAGCGCCTGCGCTACCGGATGCGCCGGCACGCGCAGGCCCACGGTGTCCTGCCCGGCCGTGACCACGTCGGGGACGTCCGGTCGGCGCGGAAGGATCAGCGTCAGGGGTCCGGGCCAGAACGCCTCGGCCAGCAGGCGCGCCTCGCGGGACACGGTGGCGGCCCACGCTTCGATCTGCGAGCCGTCCGCGAGATGCACGATGAGCGGATGGGAGGCCGGACGGCCCTTCACCCGGAAGATGCGGCCGACGGCGTCCGGGTTGCGGGCATCGGCGCCCAGCCCGTACACGGTCTCGGTGGGGAAGGCCACCAGGCCCCCGCGCCGCAGGAGCTCGACTGCCCGCGCGATGTCGGCGGGTCCCGCCGTCGGAAGGTTCACGGGGTCATTATGGGCTACAGGCTCCAGGCTACGGGCGACAGGCCAGATCCGCCGATCCTCCGATCCGTGTCACGATCGACCAGGCCCCGGCATCCAATCCGGCCAGGGAGTCATCCATGCACGTCGTCGCGTCTCGTCTTTCTTCCGTTCCCGTGCCCGCCGCGTTCCGCCTCGTCCTCTCCCTCCTGCTCGCCTTCACGGGCCTCGTCGCCATCCGTGCCGAGACGCCGGACATCGTGGTGTCCGAAGCGTGGGCCCGCATGGCGCCAAACGGCAGGAACGGCGCCGTGTTCATGACGATCGAGAACCGTCGCCCTGCAGACACGGCGATTGTCTCCGCGGCCTCGCCCGCCGCCCGCGTCGTCGAGCTGCACGAGATGGCGATGCAGGGCGACGTGATGCGCATGCGCAAGATCGAGAAGATCGCCCTGCCAGCGCGCCAGCCCGTGAAGCTGCAGCCCGGCGGGCTGCACGTGATGCTCATCGGGCTCGTGAAGCCGCTCGAGGCTGGCGAGCACGTCGCGCTCACCCTGACGCTCGAGGATGGCACCGACATCCGCGTGTCGGCCACGGTGCGCGCGATGGGAGGGCATTGATGCGCGCGCTGATGCTCGCCGCGGCCGTGGCCGTCGTGCTTGCCTCGGGCGCCTGCAACCGTGCCCCGGATACCGGCTCGTCGGCGGCCGGTGAGGCCCACGAGGCCGGCGACGGTCATGCGCACGAGGCGACGGGCGGTCCCGTCACGCTCGACCTCTACGAGTTCGGCGGAGACTTCGCGCTCACCGCGCACGACGGCGCGCCCTTCCGTCTCGCGGATGCGCGGGGCAAGGTCGTCCTGCTCTTCTTCGGATATGCGTCGTGTCCCGACGTGTGCCCGACCACGCTCGCGACCGTGTCGAGCGCGATGAAGCAGCTCGGCGACCGCTCGAGCGAGGTGCTCACGGTCTTCGTGAGCGTCGATCCCGAGCGCGACACCCCTGAGGTGCTCAGGGAGTACATCGACCACTTCCGCATCCCCGCCGTGGCCGTCACGGGCAGCACGGAAGACCTCGATCGCATCGTCTCGCAGTACAAGGCCTACTACGAGAAGGTGGAGTCGGACTCGGCGATGGGATACCTCATCGACCACACCGCCATCGTCTACGTGATCGATCGCGAGGGGCGGGTGCGGTTCCTGCACCGCTACGGTGACGGCGCCGGGCGGCTGGCCGAGGCGGTGCAGCTGGCGTTGCGCGACTGACCGGCGCACGAGCGGAGGCCCCGATCCGCTGATCTGCCGATCCGCGGATCCCCCGAGCCCCCGCTAGCGTCCGTTCCGCACGATCGCGGCGAAGCTCTTCGGATCGAGGCTGGCTCCGCCCACCAGTGCGCCGTCCACGTCGGGCTGCCCGCGCAGCGCGGCGATGTTGTCGGCCTTCACCGACCCGCCGTACAGCACGCGGCAGCCCTCGGCGGCCTCGGCGCCGAACCACTGGCGCAGGCGCTGCCTGATGTGCGCGTGGGCCTCTCCAGCCTGCTCGGGCGTCGCGTTGCGTCCGGTGCCGATGGCCCACACCGGTTCGTAGGCGAGGACGAGACCCGCGACCTCGGAGCCGGCGAAGCCATCGAGGCCCGCCGTGATCTGCCGGTCGAGCACATCGAAGGTCTGGCCGGCCTCGCGCTCCTCGAGCGTTTCGCCGATGCACACGATCGGCACGAGCCCGGCGCTCATGGCCGCGCGCGCCTTGCGGTTCACCCACGCGTCGGAGTCGCCGAAGAGGCGCCGCCGCTCGCTGTGGCCGACAATCGCGTAGCGTGCGCCGGCTTCGACGAGCATGCCGGCGCTCACCTCGCCGGTGAACGCACCCTCCTTCTCCCAGTACACGTCCTGAGACGCGACGGCCACGCGCGACCCCTGGGTGGCGCCGGCCAGCGCGTGGATGGCCGTGAAGGGCGGGGCGAGCACGAGGTCGACGCCATCGACACCGCGCACGTCCTCGACGAAGGCGTTGGCGAAGGCCGTCGCCTCCGCCACCGTCTTGAACATCTTCCAGTTGCCGGCGAAGAAGGGTGTTCTCATGGCAGCACCGCCACGCCCGGGAGCGTCCGGCCGCCGAGGAACTCGAGCGATGCGCCGCCGCCCGTCGAGATGTGGCTGATCCGATCCGACACGCCGGCCTTCGCGACGGCCGCAATCGAGTCGCCGCCGCCGATGATGGTCGTCGCGTCGACGTCGGCCACCGCCTTGGCCACCGCCATCGTGCCCGAGGCGAAGGCGTCGATCTCGAAGACACCCATCGGCCCGTTCCACACCACCGTCTTCGCGTCGGCAATGACGGCCGCGTACCGGGCCGCGGTCTTCGGCCCGATGTCGAGGCCCATGCGATCGCCGATCGCCGCGTCGCCCACGTCGAGCGTCTCGGCCGGGACGCCGGCCTCGAGCCGCTCGGCGACCACGTGATCGCTCGGCAGCTCGAAGGTGAGCCCCTTGCCGGCGGCGTCGGCCAGGATCGTCCGCGCCTCGTCGACGAGCTCCTCCTCGACGAGCGACTTGCCGACGGGCTTGCCCTGTGCCTTGAGGAACGTGTAGGCCATCGCGCCGCCGATGAGCAGCGCGTCGACCTTCCCGAGGAGGTTCTGGATGACCTCGAGCTTGTCCGACACCTTCGCGCCGCCGAGGATGGCGACAAACGGGCGGTCGGGCGACTCGAGCGCCTTTCCGAGGTAGGCGACCTCGTTGGCCATCAGGAAGCCCGCCGCGGCCTCCTTCACGTGGCGCACGATGCCCTCGGTCGAGGCGTGCGCGCGGTGCGCCGAGCCGAACGCGTCGTTGACGTACACGTCGGCGAGCGCCGCCAGAGCCTTCGCGAACTCCGCGTCGTTCTTCTCCTCTTCGGGGTGGAACCGCAGGTTCTCGAGCAGGACCACGCCGTTGGGGCCGGCCTCGGCGATGGCGTGTTCGGCGGCCTCGCCCACGCAGTCTTCCGCGAAGGTCACCGGCCGGCCGAGCAGCTCGCCGAGGCGCGCGGCGACCGGCCGCAGGCTCATCTCGGGATTCGGCTTGCCCTTCGGGCGCCCCAGGTGCGAGGCGAGAATCGCCGTGGCGCCCTGCCCGATGACGTAGGTGATGGTCGGCAGCGAGGCCCGGATGCGCGTGTCGTCCTTGATCGTGCCGCTCTTCAGCGGCACGTTGAAGTCGACGCGGATGAAGACCTTCCTGCCGGCGAGCGGCAGGTCGCGAACGCTTCGGGTGGCCATGATGACGCTCCGCCTAG
>JAHDVQ010000460.1 GCA_023384595.1 Vicinamibacteraceae bacterium
TGCTCGTCGGCATCGGCGTGCTCATGGTCACCAACCGCCTCACCCTGATCGCCCAATACCTCACCCCGTACCTGCCGACGTTCTGAGGAGGAGGTGGGGTCAGGTCTGAGACAGCACATCGGCCGGGGGCGGCGGGGTCAGGTCTGCCGTCGCACACGTCTCTCCCGATCCTGGTCGCTTTTTCAAGGAATTCTGCAGATCGGGCCCTGCGCCCGGCGCATCACGCCGATGTGCGATCGCAGACCTGACCCCACCCCTACAGCTTGCGCGCGACGAAGATCAGCTCGCCCGGGTAGGCGGTGGTGCCGTAGGGTTCGCCGTTGAAGCCGCCGAGGACGCTCTCGACGCGGAAGCCCTCGAGCTCGAGCAGGTGCGCGACCTCGTCGTGAAACCCGTAGCGCATCGTGAAGCGCTCGGTGGCCTCGGCCACCGCCCCGTCGGACGCCGTCGTCACGTAGCGCATCTCGACGTCCTGCTGCTGGTCGAAGTACCGCCGTTCGGGCACGCGGAAACTGCGCACCACGCGCCGCCCGTCGGGCAGCGAGAACTCGGCTTCCTCGGTCCACCGCCCGCTGGTGTCGGCGAGGAAGGGGATCGACGGATTGAAGAGATCGAAGACGAGCAATCCGTTCTGCCCCAGGTGGAACCGGCAGCGGCGCAACGCCGCGCGCTGATCGTCGGGCGTCAGCAGGTGCTGGAAGACGCGGAACGGCAGGGTCACGAGCCGGAAGGTCCGCCCCAGGTCGACCTCCCTCGCGTCGCCCTGCACGAGCGTCACCCGCCGGCGAACCGTCTCGGGCAGGGCGGCCACCCTCTCGCGGCACCGCGCGAGCATGGCCGGCGACGGGTCGAGGCCCACCATGGTCGCACCCGCCTCGGCCGACGGGACGAGGATGCGTCCGGTCCCGCACCCGACCTCGAGCACGGGCCCGGCCGCAGACCGGGCGAGATCGACGTAGAACGCGATGTCGGGCCGCTCCGCGTACAACGGGAGGTGGTCGTAGAACTCGGACAGCCGCTCGTATTCGCCCTCGCCCATCATGGTGCTTCCCCCTGATCCGGTTGCGGCGGTCTTCCGATACGGCCCCTCGCGCCAGGCCAACCAGGCGGGCGCACGAGTCGCAGCACGCTGGGCACGATCTCGATGCCGAGCCGGTCCCGGCCCTCATAGGCATCGCCGTCGACGTGATACAGCATCGCGCCG
>JAHDVQ010000162.1:0-4971 GCA_023384595.1 Vicinamibacteraceae bacterium
GGAGGTCTCCTGTGCCCTCTACGGTATCAGCGGACGGCGTCCGGCGAAATCCGTCGGGAGCGGTATTCGTGCTGAGCCCGGAGCGCCGGGTCTGAGTGGCGCGGTTCCTGCCCTCAGCGGGCGCCGCTCGCCACGGCGTGGCGCGCGGCCTCGAGCACCTCGAGGACGGCGTCGCGCACGACCACGGGCCGGTCGAGGTGCACCCAGTGGCCGGCGCCGGCCACCGTCGCGTAGCGTCCGCGTGACGACTGACGGGCCACCTCCTCCTGCGCCGCCCGCTGCGCGCTGGTCAGCGTCGCCGCGCCCAGCACCACGAGCGGCATCGTCCACGCCCGCGTGCGGTTCCCCGCGGCACGCTGGACCTCGCGCGCGCTCGCCGGCAGGGCGGCGAAGTGGCGCGCCATCGCCAGGAAGGCGCGCGGCCGGCTCCAGTGCGCCTGGATGGCGTCCCACGTCTCCGGCGGCATCTTTCCGACCTCGCCCATGACGCGCGAGACGGCCTGCGTCGCACGCCCGCCAAAGGAACCGAGGAGCGCGCGTCCCATGCGCTCGGAGCCCCGCCGGTACCGCGCGACGGCCGCGCGGACGACGCCGAGCGCGGCGAGCACGGCGCCGACGCGGGCGACGACGATGCCGCCCCGCAGCATGAACCGCCGGTCGGCGACCGGCGCGATCCAGTCCTGCCAGCACACGGGGTCGAGGAGCACCAGGCCGACGACGTCGTCCGGGTACTCGTCAGCGAAGATCTGGGCGACGAAGGCGCCGAAGGAGTGCGCGACGAGAACCACGGGGACGGCGATGCCCGCGGCATCGAGCACGCGCCTGAGGAGCGCCGCGTGCTGCGCGGCGGTGAACCCGCGCGTGCCGAGCTCACTCCATCCAAGGCCGGGCCTGTCGTAGGCGGCGACGGTCGAGTGCGTCGCCAGCTCGCGCGAGAGCGCGGTCCAGTTGAGGCACGAGGCCGCGATGCCGGAGACGAGCACCACTGGCGGGGTGCCCTCGCCGCGGACCAGCAGGTGCAGGCGCAGGCCGCCGACCTCCACCACGTGTCCCGGCGGAGGCAGGCGCTGCCGGTCGCGCCACACTCCGGCCTGCTGATACAGCACCGCGGCCAGGACCGCGACGGCCACAATCGCAGCCAGGAAGAGGGCCATCACCCGCAGGATAGCGCGGGGCGTGCGCCTCAGGACCGTGAAGACGACCGACCGCGCACGACAGCGCGCCGTGGCCGCTGACCCAAAGGACCGCCGTCCCGCGACGAGGCCTGCGCCCAGACAGCGCGCACGGCCACCTCGACCACGTCTCCGGCCGGCATCGAGCGCGACAGGGTCCGCCAGGTGTGCAGATCGAGGAACAGCTCCACGAGGGCGAGCAGGCGCTCCCGCCTGGCGCCGCGCGCGGCGAAGGGCTCGACGAGCGCGTCGCGGATACGCTCGAAACCTGGCCGCAGGCGCAACTCCACCATCTCGCGCGTGGGCGCGTGGACCTCCGCGTCGCGCAGGATGGGCACGAACTCCTCGCCGTGTTTCGCGTAGTAGGCGTAGAGCGCCCCGAGGCCGGCGCGAAGGCGCCGCTCGGGATTCGGCATCGACGCCCACGCATCCGGATCGGGCAGGGGATGCCGTCCGGTGTGGCACGCGGAGCACGCCAGCCCGAGCGCCCGCTCGTCGGGGAAATGACTGTAGACGGTGTGGCGCTGGACCCCCGCGCGATCGGCGACGGCGCTCACCGAGGTGTGCGCGGGCCCGATGGTCGTGTGCAGGGCGATGGCGGCGTCCACGATCCGCTGGCGCGTTTCCTCCTGCCGCTCGGCTCGCCGCTTCAGCTCGTACTTCCTGCCCACGAGAATATTGTTGCACAGAGCTGTGTAACGATCTAGGCTCCAATCACTACACACTGGTGTTCACCGATTAAGCCGCCGACGCGCCGGCGGCCGGAAGAGCCATCGCCTTCCAGAGGGAGCAGAACAGCCATGGAATCGCAGACCCGCATCGATCACCTGACGGGCGGCATCTACCGCATCTCGACCTGGACACCGGACTACGGCATCACCTTCAACCAGTTCCTCATCGACGATGAGCGGCCGGCGCTGGTGCACACGGGCGACTACGCGCAGTACGAGCACATCAGGGCGGCCATCGGCGAGGTGCTCGACCCGTCGCGGCTCCGCTACCTGGTGCTCCTCCACTGGGAGGGCGACGAGAACGGCGGCATGGATCGGTTCATGCGCTCGGCGCCCGAATCGGAGCTGGTCGGGTCGGCGCTGTCGATTGCGCTCAACGCGCGCGGCTTCGGCGTCACCGAGCGGGTGCGCGGCTTCCAGGACGGGGAGAGGCTCGACCTCGGACGCCACGCCCTGCGCTTCCTCGAGACGCCGCACGTGCACCACTGGGACTCGATGATGGTCGTCGAGGAGACGACCCACAGCCTGTTCCCGTCCGATCTCTTCCTGCAGCCCGGCGACCAGCCGCCCGTCGTCAGCGAGAACCTGTCTGATGCGATGTGCGAGGTCTACCGTCAGGTGGGCATCTTCGCCCACGAGAATCCCGTGCGCCGCGTCGTGGACCGCATCGAGACGATCGACCCGGCGTGGGTGCACGCGATGCACGGCGGCACGCTGACGCGCGAGGCGCTGCCGGCCTACGTGTCGGCGCTGCGGCGCCAGGAGTTCGCCTACCGCGGGAAGCTCCTGGGGCGTGTGGTGGAGGAGGTGGCGGATCCGGTGGCGGCGTCGTGAGGCCACACGGCGGGGGGGCGGACGCCCGCCCCGCCGGTCCCTGCCACCCGAGTGCTACTGCCTGTAGAAGACGTAGTCGGCTGTGTAGGGCACGAACGCCTTCTTGCCGATGTCACCGGCGCGCTTGCAGCCCGCCGCGGGGGCCAGGCCTCCAGACGTGTTCACGCGCTGGATGAACGTCGTTGCGGCCAGCGCGTCGCCGGCGAGCGGACCGGCCTTGGCACCGACACTCCGCAGCAGGAGCCAGGGAATGGAGTCGGGGGCGACGAAGCCCGGGTCGAGGGAGCTGCCGATGGCGACGGCCCAGACGGCGCTCGTGTCTGCCGAGTGCTGCCATGTCGCGCGCAGCGTTCCGCCCTCGGAGGGATTTGCGCCCAGGTAGTGCGTGGTGATCTGCTGCATGGTGTCGTCGAACACGGTCGCCTGCGGCCCCAGGAACGTCCAGGCGAAGCCGCCGCCTGCGAGCAGACAGATGTAGTTCTGGGTGCCGTACGCACGGCCGATGAGATACGCGGTGCTCCCGTCCGGCACCTCGAGGTTTCCGGGCACGGCAGGAGGCGTGACGTTCTGAGCCACCGCCGTCCACGGCATCCAGACCGTGAACGCGATGATGAGTGCAGTGATAGCGGTCTTCATACAGTTCTTCCCTCTCCGCGCGACACGCGCGGTGTGTGATCGGACACAGGTTTCGTCCCGTCCCGAGGGGAATATCGAAATGTGAAACTGGAAGACGACAGCACTCAGCCTGGCGCCCGGAGCCTGGAGCCCTGAGCCAGGCTCACTTCTTCGGGAACTTCGGGTGCGCCTTGATCTCGCGGATCTGCAGGATGTGCCGCTGCGAGTGCGTTGAGATCATGAGGAACCACTGGTAGACGCTCATGTTCCCCTCGATCAGCCGGCGCGGACGGAGGTCGTCCTTCGTCGTCGACGCATAGTCGCGCATCGCCGCCCGGAGCTTACGAAACTCGGCCAGCGGCGGCGCCACGTCCTCGTACCTCCCCTTCGGCACGCGCGCTTCGCCCGTCCGGTTGCGCTGGGTGCGGTCGATGCCGTACCAGAGGATGCCGGCGTCGGTGGCCTGCATGGCCTCGCTCGTCACAGGCTGTGTCAGCGAGTCCTGCAGCTGCTTCCAGTACTGGGGCTCCGCGATCGCGAGGTGCTCGACGACGTCGAGGATGTGCCAGGTGTCGGGCGTCATGCGAAACCGCAGCTGCTCGGGAGAAAGCCCCGCCAGCTCGCTCACGAGCCACGCTTCGGTCATGTCGAGGTGGGCCAGCAATCGCTGCCGGTCCTGCTGTTCCATCTCTGGCCATGCGGGCCGCGGGCACAGAACGAGGACCAACGCCAGGGTGGACGCGGTGACGAGTCTCGACATGGGGGACCTCCGCGGTCCACGATGCCACCGGCGCGCCTGCTGGTCAACGCGGTTCGCCACGCGGGAACACCGGATCGACACAGGTCCCGAGCCCGGAGCCTGGAGCCTGGAGCCTGGAGCCCGGAGCTTGGAGCCCGGAGCTTGGAGCCCGGAAGGCGTAGGGTCCGGCTTCAGCCGGACCCGCGGGGGCAGTCGCCCCGCGAGAACGAAAGGAAGTGCCATGGATGTCAGACTCAGACCGCTGGCACAGCTCCTGGAACTGAACGCCGATCTGCTTCTGAGCTGCCTCGAGGGCCTGTCTGAGTCGGATGCCTCAGCACGGCCGCTCCCACGGATCAATAGCATCGCGTTCATCACGGCTCATGTGATAGACGCGCGGCACTTCATGGCGCAGCTCCTAGATCGACCGATCGAGAATCCGCTGCAGGCCGCGCTTGGCGCCGTGAAGGGCATCGACGAGGTGACGACCCTGCCAAGTGTCGGCGAGCTGTCTTCCATGTGGGTAACCGTCGCCGGACACGTTTCGCACTGCCTCGAGACGACGTCTGACGAGTGTCTCGACAGGCCCTCGGGACACACCTTCCCCGTCCCCGACACGACGGTTCTGGGGGCGCTCGCCTTCCTCGTGCAGCACGAGGCCTACCACGTCGGGCAGGTCGCGCTGCTCCGCAAGGGACTCGGCTATCGAGCGATGTCGTACGAGCGCAGACCACGGCGGGCGTAGGCCGGAAAGGGCACCCGGCACTGGGCACTGGGCACTCGGCACACTCAGCGCGCGTCGGGCGTGAGCGAGAGGGGACGCCCGCGTCGCCAGACTACGTGCCGCCCGATGGTGTCCGGGTCGATCCGTCCGGCCACG
>JAHDVQ010000162.1:5071-8285 GCA_023384595.1 Vicinamibacteraceae bacterium
GCGTCGCCAGACTACGTGCCGCCCGATGGTGTCCGGGTCGATCCGTCCGGCCACGCGCAGACGCACACGCGGTTCCCCGCGCGGTCGGCGAGCGTCCAGTACGACGGGGCATGCGAGGCGTCGACAATGCGCCCGCCCGCGGCGAGTGCAGCCTGAAGCCGCGCCGCGGCGTGTTCACGTGCCACGGACACGTCGAGATGCATGGCGTGCCGCAGTGGCTTGTGCTCCGGGAGGGGCTGCATCCAGACGGTCGACCCGTGACCGAGGGGATCGGCGCCGTTGTCGTCGGCCACCTGGTCGTAGCCGAGCACCGCGCGCCAGAAGCCGAGGTCGATCTCCTCGGGCCGCGCCGCGATGGCGAGCTGCACGTCCTGGGTGGCCGCGCGATCGGCGACCGCGCCGTGCTCGCGCGCGACGGCCGAGACTGCTCGTGCCATGTCGATGTGCTGCGATTCGAGCTGCCAGATGTCGCGGGTCAACCGCACGCAGAGGCTGGCGTCGGCCAGCGTCAACAGGACTCCAGAGCCCTCGAGGGCAGGGATTTGCGCGATCGCCCCCGCGAGGCGCGCCGCCTGCGCCAGCGAGCCCACGCGAAAGACAGCCGCCGGGCCGCCGTGCAACACAACCCAGTCGCCGACGCCGTCAGCGTCGAGGAACCGCTCCCAGCCTTGCTCACTCATGGTTGCCCTCCTGGGCACTGGGCACTCGGCACTGGGCACTCGGCACTCAGCGACGCGCGTCGGGCGTACGCGAGAGGGGCCCGGCGTCGATCCGCTGATCCGCTGGATCCCCCGACCTAAGTCAGTTCCCTTCTGAAATACACCACGCGCTCGGTTTCGACGAAGCCGAGGCGGGTGTGAACGGACTGGCTCGCCCGGTTCTCGAGGTCGGTGTCCGACGCCAGCTCGCGACAGCCGCGGTCTTTCGCCCAAGCAACCACCGCGTCCAGGAGCGCGCGGGCAACGCCCTGTCGACGGGCGGCGGGCTCGACGTAGAGGCCTTCGAGAAACCCGACCGGGCTCGACGTGGTCCCGTTCACGTAATCCGAGCGAAGGGCCACCTCGGCAAAGCCCAGGGCCTCGCCGTTTTCGGCGACGGCAATGAACTGACCGAATCGGCCGGGGTCGGTGAGGATCAACCGCACTTCTTCAGGGTGCTCGGCTGCGCTCGTGTCTGGCCAGAGTGCGAGTCGCATCCTCAGCCAGTCGGGGTTGGGTAGGGACGTGAGCGGCTCGATGCGGACAGTCATCATGGAGGATTCCTGAAGGGATCCTATGTCGTTTTGGAGCCTGGAGCCCGGAGCCTGGAGCCCGGGGCCTAGTCTAGAGCTCGGGGCCTGATCCCCCGATCCGCTGATCCGCCGATCCGCTAATCCCCCGATCCCCGGAGTAGAATCGCCAGCGCAGCGGGCGCGCCGGCCGCACGGTCAGACGCGCCCGGTTGCGCACATAACGGAGGGGGCATGGTCATCACACGCGTGGATCCCGTGTCGTGTGCCAAGGTCGTCGGCTTGCTGTATGCCGCACTTGGCCTCGTGTTCGGCGCGATGTTCTCGTTCTTCTCGGTGGTGATGGGGAGCCTGGTTCCCGATGCGCCGCAACCGCCGCTCTTTGGCGTGCTCTTCGGCATCGGCGCCATCCTGGTGATGCCCATCTTCTACGGCGTCCTGGGCTTCGTGACGACGCTCATCGGCGCGTGGCTGTACAACCTCGCGGCGGGCGTCGTCGGGGGCGTGGAGATCGAGGTGAAGTAGGCCTCCACGCCGGACTCACTCGAGTCCTGACGCCACCCCACAGCACTGACCTCACCTGTCACGGCGCTCTCCGATCCTCGTGTCGGCGCCCACGCCACGTCGGCGCGGGCCGACACCAGGGTCAGGAGGTCAATGTGACTGCACACCGGAAATCACCGCGACGAATCGTGGCCTTCGTGCTTGCCGGGTTTCTCTCGGCCCCTCCGCCGTCGCTGGCCCAAGCGCGGCAGGTTCCGCCACCGGCGGAGCCGAGCGTGGGCGGGTCGGCACCCCTGGTGCCGCCTCCAACCATGCCTGACGCCGCGTCGGTGACGATACCGGACGGCGTCGAGATGACGGTGCTCTGCGCCGAGACCGTCTCGAGCAAGACCGCCGTCGAGGGCGACCCTGTGAACTTCACCGTGGACGAGGATCTCATGGTGGACGGCAGGGTCGTCGTCGCCAAGGGGACGCTGGTGAAGGGCAGCGTTTCCCATGCGGAACAGCGTGGACGGATGGGCAAGGCCGGCAAGCTCTCGATTCGAGTAGAGACGACCACGACGGTCGATGGTCAGAAGTTGAAGCTGCGCGCTTCGCGTGGTCGCGAAGGCGAGGACAAGACCGGTACCACCGTGGCGCTCACTGTCCTGTTCGGTCCTCTGGGGCTTCTCAAGCGCGGTAAGGACGTCGAGCTCAAGGAGGGCACTCGGATGAAGGTCTTCACCGATGAGGAGAAGACGATCGTCGTCGAGCACGGGGTGTCCCACCCGAGCCCGTCCCCTGTCCCTGAGGCGTGACAAGGTCTGGGAACGCTCCATTCGCCTCGCGGTTCGGACGCGCGCCGCCGGCCTCACTCTTCCCCCGCCGACCCGCTGATTCACGCATGCGCGAGACGCAACGCGAGGCCAGGCCCTTCGTTCGCGACCTCGAGCAGTGGTGAGAAGATCGGGGCCTTCGGGCTCCAATCAACGCCCAACCGGACGCACGCACCGGAAGCCGATGCCGTCGCCGTACGGCCGCTTGATCGGCTCGTCCCCGCCCCGACGCGAGATCCGGACATCGCGCTCGTAGCTGTACCAGGAACCACCTCGCACCACGCGAAGGTCGCCCGATGACGGCCCCGTCGGGTCGGTCTGCGGCGACGCCGCGTAGTAGTTCGCGCCGTAACGGTCGGCCATCCACTCCCACACGTTGCCGGCCATGTCGAACAGGCCGTAGGCGTTCGGCGCGAACGTGCCCGCCGGCGCCGTGAACGCGTAGCCGTCGTCATACCCGGTGAAGATCGTCATCTGCGGGTACCTGCGTCTCGCGCTTTCGTCGGCAACATTGGCGGCGGCCGCGCCGTTGACAAGCGGCAAGGAACCGTTGCCCCACACGTGCCGCTCTCCAGCCCGCCCCCCGCGCGCCGCGTACTCCCACTCGGCCTCGGTAGGCAGGCGGCCGCCCGCCGCCGCGCAATAGCTGTCGGCCTCGCCCCACGTG
>JAHDVQ010000163.1:0-4445 GCA_023384595.1 Vicinamibacteraceae bacterium
TGGATGGTCGAGGTCACCATGCCGCCGATGATGGGCGCCGCCATGGGCTTCATGACGTCCGATCCGACGCCCGTCGCCCACATCACCGGCAGCAGCGAGATGATCGTCGTCGCCACCGTCATCAGCTTCGGCCGCAGCCGCAGCACCGACCCCTCCACCGTCGCCGCGAGCACGTCGTCGGCCGAAAGCGGCCGGCCCTCGCGGAGGCGCCTGTCGAGCGCCTCGTGCAGGTAGACCACCATGACCACGCCGGTCTGGACGGCCACGCCGAAGAGCGCGATGTAGCCGACCCAGACCGCCACCGAGAAGTTGTAGCCGAGCCACCATTGCAGGATGACGCCGCCCGTGAGGGCGTACACGACCGACAGCATGACGATGACCGCCTCGGTGAGGGAGTGGAACGTCATGTAGAGGAGCACCAGGATGAGGAAGAGCACGATCGGGATCAGGATGGCGAGCCGCTGGCGCGCGCGCACCTGGAACTCGTACTGGCCCGTCCACTGCAGCGTGTAGCCCGCCGGCAGGGTGATGGCCGAGCGCACGGCCTCCTGCGCACGCGCCACGTACCCGCCGAGATCGTCGGACCCGGTGTCGACGTAGACGTAGCCCGCGAGCTGGCCGCCCTCGTCGCGGATCATCGCCGGCCCCTCGGTGAGCGAGATGTCGGCGAGCTGCGCCAGGGGCACGTGCGCGCCCGCCGGCGTCCTGACGAGCACGCGCCCGAGCGCCGGCAGATCGTCGCGGAAGTCGCGGTCGTACCGGACGTTCACCGGATAGCGCTCGCGCCCCTCGATGGTGCGGGTCACGTTCATGCCGCCGATGGCGCTCTGGATGACCTCCTGCACGGCCTCGACGGTGAGGCCGTGGCGGGCAATCGCCTCGCGATTCACCGTGATGTCGGTGAAGTAGCCCTGGGTGACGCGCTCGGCGTAGACGCTGCGCGTGTCGGGCACGGACTGGAGCACGCGCTCCAGTTCGCGCCCGAGCTGATCGATGACGCGCAGGTCCGGGCCGAAGATCTTGATGCCGACCGGCGTCTTGATGCCGGTCGACAGCATGTCGAGGCGGTTGCGGATCGGCTGGGTCCACGTGTTCGGGAAGCCCGGGAACTGCAACGCCTCGTCCATCTCGACCTGCAGCCGCTCGAAGGTCATGCCGGGACGCCACTGGTCGCGCGGCTTGAGCACGATGGTGGTGTTCACCATGCCCATCGGCGAGTTGTCGGTGGCGGTCGTGGCGCGGCCGATGGTGCCGAACACGCGCTCGACCTCGGGAAAGGTCGTGAGCACCTTGTCCTGCACCTGCATGAGCCGCGTCCCTTCGGTCACCGACATGCCGGGCGGCGAGGTGGGCATGTAGAGCAGCGCGCCCTCGTAGAGCGACGGGATGAACTCGCTCCCCAGCGCGAGCGCAAGGGGGATGACCAGCGGCACGACGGCGAAGTTCACGAGGAGCGAGGTCCACCGCCACCGCAGCGCGAAGCGCAGCATCGGCGCGTAGAGCGCATTGAAGAAGCGCGACACGGGGTTCCTGTGCTCTGGCCGGAACGACCGCCCCCTGATGAACACGGTCATCAGCACCGGCACCAGCGTCACCGCCAGCATCGTCGCGCTCATCATGGCGAAGGTCTTCGTCCAGGCGAGCGGCCTGAACATGCGGCCCTCCTGCGCCTCGAGCATGAAGACCGGGATGAACGAGATGATGATGATCGCGAGCGAGAAGAAGAGCGCGCGGCCCACCTGCAGGGCCGCCTTGACGACCTCGGCGGGCTGTTCTTCGACGGGGATCGGCCTCCCGTCGCGCGGCTCCGACAACCGCCGATAGGCGTTGTCGACCATCACGATGGAGGTGTCCACGAGTTCCCCGATGGCGAGCGCGATGCCGCCAAGCGACATGATGTTGCTCGACACACCCATGTAGTACATGGGGATGAACGACGCGATGACGGCAATCGGGAGCGTGATGATCGGGATGAGCGCCGATCGGAAGTGGAACAGGAACACGACGATCATCAGCGAGGTGACGATGAGCTCCTCGGTAAGCGTTTCGCGCAGCGTCGCGATGGAGTCGCGGATCAGGCCCGACCGATCGTAGGTGGCGACCAGCGTCACGCCGGGCGGCATCGAGCCGCGCACCTCCTCGATGCGCGCCTTGACGCGATCGATGACGTCGAGGGCGTTCTCGCCGAACCGCATCACGATGATGCCGCCGACCACTTCGCCGCGCCCGTCGAGGTCGGCCGCGCCGCGCCGCAATTCCGGGCCGATCTGCACGCGCGCCACGTCGCGCACCCGCACGGGCGTGCCGCGCGCATCGACGCCGAGCGCGATCTGCTCGATGTCCGCAACCGACTCGAGGTAGCCGCGCCCGCGGACCATGTACTCGCGGCCCGCGAACTCCAGCAGCCTCCCTTCGACGTCGTTGTTGCTGGCCTGGATCGCCATCACGACCTCCTTCATCGACAGGTCGTAGGCGGCCAGCCGGTTCGGGTCCATCGCGACCTGGTACTGCTTGACGAAACCGCCAATCGACGCCACTTCGGCCACGCCCGGCACGCTCGCGAGCCAGTAGCGCAGCGACCAGTCCTGGAAGCTGCGCAGGTCGGCCAGCGTGTGCCGGCCGCTCTCGTCGACCAGCGCGTACATGAAGACCCAGCCCACGCCCGTCGCATCGGGCCCGATGACGGGGTTGACCCCGTCGGGCAGCTGCCCCCGGATGCCTTGCAAGTACTCGACGACGCGGGTGCGCGCCCAGTACATGTCGGTGTGGTCCTCGAAGATGACGTAGACGTACGAGATCCCGAAGTCGGTGAACCCGCGCACGGCCTTCACCCTCGGCGCCGACACGAGCGAGGCGACAATCGGATAGGTCACCTGGTCCTCGATGAGGTCGGGGCTGCGCCCGTCCCACTCGGTGAGCACGATGACCTGCACGTCGGAGATGTCGGGCACCGCGTCGAGCGGCGTGCGCAGCATGGCCCACGCGCCCCACACGGCCAGCACCGCGGCGCCCACCAGCACGAGGAAGCGGTTCCCCGCGCACCACAGGATGACGCGTTCGATCATGGCGGACCTACCTCGCGACGATGGCGAACATGCGGCGCCCGAGACGCTCGCCGTCGCGTGAGACGGTCACCGTCACGTCCCACCGGCCGGCCATGCTCACGTTGGCCTGGCCCCGGTAGACGCCGTCGGCCGTGTGGAGGAGCCTCGCGTCGGACCACATTGCCGGCATGTTCATCGAGGGCATGGGCGCCATGTAGATGCGCACGTCGACCGTGGCGTCGGTGACCGGTGCCCCGCTGGCGTCGCGCACCGTGACCTGCCACGTGTTGTCGCCGTTGCGCGGCGGGTCGGGAATGGTGGCGAACTCGATCCGCAACGCGCTCGCCGCCTCGCCAGCGCCGCCCGACAGGGCCGGCGGCTCGTCGAACCCCTGCATGGCCGCGCGCAGCTGGCTTTCCGAATCGATGAAGAAGGTCGCGCCGCTCGCCACCTGGTCGCCCGCGGCGAGCCCCTCGCGCACCTCGACGCGGCCGTTCACGCGGCGGCCCGCCTCGATCCGCCTGGGCTCGAAGTAGCCGTCACCCTGCGACACGAAGACGAACTGCGCGCGCCCCGAGTCGACGACGGCATCGACAGGGACCGTCAGGGCCGGCCGCGCCGGGGTCGCCAGCTCCACGTTCGCGAACATGCCTGGCTTGAGCCGCCCGCCGCGGTTGGCGAGGACGACCCGCACCTTCACCGTGCGGGTCGCATCGCCGACGTAGGGATAGATGAAGGCGACGCGGCCCGGGAACGACTCGCCGGGGTAGGCGTCGAGCGTCACTGTGGCCCGCACGCCGGGCCTCACCGATGCCAGCTCCGATTCGTAGACGTCGGCCTCGACCCACACCGTCGAGAGATCGGCCAGCCGGAACAGGCTCTCGCCCGGCATGACGCGCATGCCTTCGACGGCGCGCTTCTCGATGACGACCCCGGAGGCCGGCGACACGAACGTCAGCTCCGCACGGGCCTCTCGCGTCTTCTCGAGCCGCTCGATCTCCCGCGCCGGCAGGTCCCACAGCGTCAGGCGCTGCCGCGCCGCGGCCACCAGACGGCCGGTGTACTCGCGCGCGTCGGCCACCGTCGACGCCTGCAACTGGTCGCGCGTGCGCAGCGCCAGCAGGTACTCGTTCTGCGTCGTCAGCAGCTCTGGACTGTAGAGCGTGAAGAGGGCCTGCCCGCGCCGCACCGCCTGTCCCGTGGCGTTCACGTGCAGATCGCGGATCCAGCCTTCCACCTTGAGGTTGACGTCGTGCAGGCGCGTCTCGTCGTAGGTGACGGTACCCACCGCGCGGATGGTCGGCGAGAGCGTCTCCTCGCGCACCTCCGCCAGGCGCACGCCCACGAGTTGCTGCCGCCGCAGGTCGAGCTGCACGCCACCGCGCGGCGTCGTCGCGCCGG
>JAHDVQ010000163.1:4545-8222 GCA_023384595.1 Vicinamibacteraceae bacterium
TGCCGCACCTCCGGGTGCATCGGGCAGAAGTAGACGTCGGAGGCGGAAGCGGGGGCGGCCGCCGGCGCCAGGAATCGGCCGACGACAGGCAGATGGGCGAGATGGGGGCGGAACAGCAAGGCGGCCGTGACGAGCACGAGCACGCCGGCAATGCCGCCGACGATGGCGAGACGACGGTTACTCATGGCTGAACTCCGTGCTCGGGGCGGGCAGGCCGCCGGTCGCGGTCTCGATGTCGATGAGCGCCCGCGCGAGGTCGGCGCGGGCCACGATGGCGTCGAGGCGCAGGTCGAGCACCAGCCGCTCGGCCTCGACGAGGTCGAGGAACGAGGTTTGATCGGTCTGGTACTCGGCACGCGCGAGCTCGAGGGCGTGTGTGGCCTGCGGCAGCAGGCTCGCGTCCACCAGGTCGGCCCGCTCGCGCGCGGCGAGCGCGCGGACGCGCCCTTCCCCGGCCATGCGCGCCAGCGTGTTCTCGACGGCCAGACGCCGCGCGTCGAGGGCGGTGCGGCGGGCGTCGGCCTCGCGCACGCGCGCCTCGATGCCGCGCCTCGCCCACGGCGCGCCGGGCCACGTGATGCCCACGCGGGCCGTGAAGGCGTCGCGCATCTCGGGCATCCACATGTAGCCGCCCTGGACCACGAAGTTGGGCCGTCGGTCGGACTTCGCCACGTCGATCTCGGCCGACACGACCGCCCTGGCCCGCTCGACCAGCGCGAGCTCGGGATGACGTTGCCGAGCCAGGTCGACGAGCGCTGACGTGCCGGGAACGTCCGCGGGAGGATCCGGCAGCGACACCTCGCCGATCGGCTCGTCCGGCTGGCGGCCCATCAGGCTGTTGAGCGCGACGCGCGCCATGCGCGCCCGCTCGCGCGCCATCACCGCAAGTTCGTGCACGCGCGAGATCTCGACGAGCGCGCGGACGATGTCCTGCTGGCTCGCCCGGCCCGCGGCGTACTTGGCCTCGGCGGCATCGGCGACCTGCCGGAGCAGCCGCACGCGGTCGGCATAGACGTCGAGCGTCGCGCGTGCGAGCCACAGGTCGACGTAGGCGCGGCGCACCTCGCCCGCCACCCGCACGGCCTCGACGGCGACCTCCCCTTCGCGCATGGACGCCTCGCGCTGGGCCATCGCGACCCGGAGCGCGCGCTTTCCACGTCCCGGAAACTCCTGGCCGATCATGGCCATCCACTGCACGTCGCCGGGATTCACGGTGTCGCGCGGCCACTGCCAGGCCTGTGCCTCGAGCATGGGGGGAGGCAGCGCCCGCTCGGTGTCGGGCTTCGCCCGCGCGGCCTCGGCGTCGGCCCGGCGCGACCCGACCGACGGGTTCCGCTCGAGCGCCTCGCGCACGGCCTCGTCGAGCGGGAGGGGCGGCGCGCCGCCTGTGTCGTCGCCGGCAATGCCAGACGCGGGGGGGCTGCCGGCCGCTGGAGATTGCACCGGCTGCTGCGCCAGAGCACGGCCCGCCGGCGCCATCAACGCCGCGGTGAGAAGCGTAAGGAGAACGGCACGGAACATGACCTCGATCCTCGCAACGCGGAGCGGCGCCTCGGGCGCGGCCCCGACCCTTCGTTCGCGCCGGCACACCGGTGCCAGCACTGCCCGGGCACGGCACCCTGTCGGACATCGACAGAGACACCACGCCCCGGGCCGTCGAACGGCACGAGGATCAGATGAGGAAGCTGGCGTTCAGCAGGAAGGGCGGGTCGTGCGTGAGGGTGAGCTGCAGCGAGGCGAACGCGCGCGCGGCCTGCCACCGGGCAGGCTCTGGAAGCGGCGGAAGCGACGCCCACGCGGCCACGCTTACGACAGGCTGGGCGCCCGCCGTGACCGCAGGGGCAGAGGCCGGCGCGCCCTCGGGTGTGGCCGGCTGGCAGCAGACGCCCGAGAGCGACGCCTCGTGGCAGTTGCCGGGCTGCGCGCAGCACGGCATGTCGTGCCCGCCCTCCCCCATCGCCATGGGGACGACCGGCGCCGCCGCGCCGATCGACACCACGAGCGCCAACGCCAGCGAGGCGAGGCGCGACGCAGGCGTGCGCCATCCGGAGGGTCGAGCGGGCCCGAAAATCACGAGATCGGTATTGTCGCGGGAACGGCCCCGCGAAGTCAAAGATCGACCTGGACTACGTGCTCTTCTGCACGAGGGCCAGGTCGATGGTGACCTTCACCTCGTCGCCGACCACCACGCCGCCGCCATCGAGCGCAGCGCTCCAGCTCACCCCGAAGTCCTTCCGGTTGAGCGTGGTCGTGGCCGTCGCGCCGACGCGGGTCTCGCCGCCGCGCCCCTTGACCGGCGGCGTCGGGCCGGCCACGTCGAGCGTCACTTCGCGGGTGACCCCCCGCATGGTGAGGTCGCCGACCAGCTTGAAGTTCCCCGCCGTGCCGGGCACGACGCGCTTCGACTTGAAGGTGATCGCCGGGTACTTCTCCACGTCGAAGAAGTCGGCGCTCTTGAGGTGAGCATCGCGCTTGGGCTCGCGCGTGCTGATGGTCGTGGCGTCGATCGTCGCGTCCACCACGATCGACGACAGGTCCTTGCCGTCGTATTGCACCGTGCCGCTCATCTTGCCGAACTCGCCGCGAACCGTCGCCACCATCATGTGGGTCACGGCGAAGGTGGCCTGCGAGTGGGTGCCGTCAATCTGCCACGTGGTCTGGGCGGCGGCAGGGGACGCGAGCAGCGCGGCGGCCAGCGCCAGGACTGATGCACGGATCATGGGGGACTCCTCCTCCAGCAGTGGCCGCCCGGCGGACGGCCAGATTCGTGTTGTAACACGCACTCGGATGCCCCGGCAACGCCTGGGGTTTCAGGCGACGAGGGCGGCCAGCGCCGGGTCCGACCGGACGGGGTCGAAATCGGGATCGATCCGGAACCGCGCCAGGTTGAGCGTCCGCATGGTCCTGAGCGAGGCCCGCAGGTGCGCGGCCGCGTCCCCGGCGTTCTCCCGCAGACCGAAGGCCGCGGCCACGTAATAGCGCGTGGCGCCATCGTCGGCCCCGCGCGCGAGGCGGGCGTTGAACTCGCCGAGGCCCTCCTCGAAGGCCTTGTCGGCTCGCGCGCGGTCGCCGTTCCGCCAGCGTGCCGCGGCCAGCTTGAGCAAGCCTTCGATGTGGGTGCGCGGCTGCAGGATGTGGTCCGACGCGGTCAGGAACTCCAGCTCGCGTTCGTACTCGGCAATCGCCTCGTCGTACCGGCCCTGCCGGTAGAGCGCGTAGCCAAGGCGGATGCGCGCGCCGACGGTCTGCAGCCCCTCGGTGCCCGACGCCGCCCGCTCCTGCAGCACGACGGCCCGCCGCGCCGCTTCCTCGCCTCGCACGGGGTCGCCCGTGAGGGAGTAGAGCAGCGACAACTGCAGCCACGGATAGCCGGCATCGGGGTTCAGCTCGACGGCGTGCTCGAGCTCGGTGATGCCCCCGGTGAAGTCGCCGCGGCCGAACCACAGCGCGCGGCCGAGTGCCGAGTGCGCGCCTGCCGTGGTGGGATCGAGGCGCAAGGCCTCGCGGATGGCCGGAATCGCCTCTTCGTGGTGCCCCAGCGTGATGAGCACGCTCCCGAGCTGATGGTGCGCCTGCGCGAACCCGGGCTTCAGCGTGATGGCCCGGCGCAGCGACTCGAGGCCCTTGAGCGACAGCTCGGGCGCCGCGAGGAACATGCCCTTGTTCTGCTGCACGTT
>JAHDVQ010000461.1 GCA_023384595.1 Vicinamibacteraceae bacterium
ACCGCAAGGTCGGCTTCTTCGTCACCCTGCGGATTCACGGACGCGCGATCGAGGGCGCCGACCTGCATCCCTATGCCATTACCGACACGGGGCTGCGCGGGCTCGAAGCGCGCGAGGATCGCGAGTTCCGGCGGCTGATGGCCCGGCTCTCGGCGCCGTTCGCTTCCGAGGGGGGGCACCTGCGCGCGTGGGACGCGTATCTCGCGCACTACGGCGTCGAGGGGTTCGCGAGCGAGGTGACCGGCATCCTCGAGCGCATGGAGAGCGAGCCGCAGAAAGGTGCGGCGATGTTCCGCAACCGCGTGACCACGATGCAGCATGCGGAGCTGTGGAAGGACGTGCTGACGCGGGTGATGCAGGGCGGGAGGCGGACGCCGCCCCGCGACGCTTCGCGTCTCGTCGAGGAGTACTTCACGCGCCGCGTCGATCTGTCGTGGGGTCCGGCTTAAGCCGGACCCTACATCTGTCGGCGTTACGTCTGTCGGCGCGAGCGTCAGCGAGCGCCCAGCCCGAACCGCCGGCACCCTGAATCGATGACGTCGTTCACCAGCCGGCGGTAGTCGTCCATCTCGCCGCCGGGCGAGCGGTAGTGCAGCGTGTAGAGCTGCGGGCCCCAGCTCTTGCGCGGCTTGAGGCCCGGAATCCCGTTCACCTCCATGATGCGGAGCCCGCCGTCGGCCGCGGTCTTCACGTCGATCCGCACGTGGTCGAGGCACCGCATCGCGTTGGCCGCCTGCACCGCGATGGCCGTCGCGTCGTCGCCGCGCGGGCCTGGATCGCTGATCTTCGTCAATCCGACGCCGCGCAGGTCGGCGCGCAGCACCTTGTGCTTGCCGTAGTGATGCGGCGCGACGCTCACGAGTCCCGCAATGGCCGTCTGGTGGTCGCCGTTGCCCACGATGAGCACGGTGAACTCGTCGCCGGGCAGGAAATCCTCGACGAGCGCCGGCTGGCGGAACTCGCGGTCGATGAAGGCGACCTGCCGCCGCAGTTCCTGCTCGTCGTTCACGACGCTGTCGTCGGTGACCCCCACCGAGCGCGACTCGCCCATCGGCTTGACGAAGGCGGGATAGCGAATGGTCGCGACGTCGGCATCGCCCACGCGCACCAGGTGGTGCGCCGGCACGGGCACGCCGCGCTGGGCGAGCACCGCGTGCGTGTGGAACTTGTCGATCATGTCCTTCATCGTCTGGCTG
>JAHDVQ010000462.1 GCA_023384595.1 Vicinamibacteraceae bacterium
GGGGAAGTATTTGATCTACCGGTGAATTGGGCCTTGGGCCTTGGGCCTTGGGCCTCGGGCCTTGGGCCTTGGGCGTTGGGCCTTGGGTCGCAGAAGTTGCGTCGAACGACAGAGTGAGCGTACGTCGATTCTGCAGTGCTGCCGCTCCTCGCCCGGATTCTCGGTCAAAAGAGTGGAGCGAATGCGCTCGGTGCAGACTGGCTCGCAAATTGCCCCTGGCCGGGCATGTCCAGGGACCACACGAGGCTTACCGTCTTCAACACGGCGCACGAGCTGGCGCTTCGCGTCTATCGCCTGACCGAAGGCATGCCGCCTGCTGAAACCTACAGTCTCCGCGCGCAAGTCCGGCGCGCCGCCCTCTCGGTGTCCACCAACATCGTCGAGGGCTGCGCGCGCACCACGAGGAAGGAGTATCTTCGCTTCCTGACAATCGCCTGCAGCTCGGCGTCGGAGGTGCGATACCTCCTGAAGTTCGCGCTCGATCTCGAGATGCTGCCGCCTGGTCCGATCGAAGCCTGTCAGGAGGAGTACCTGACCCTAATTCGACAATTGCAGAACCTTCGGACTGCGGTTGCAGGTCTTCCCCAGACGCCAGGAAAGGACGGGTAAGTCAGGCCCCAAGGCCCAAGGCCCAAGGCCCAAGGCCCAAGGCCCAAGGCCCAAGGCCCAAGGCCTACATGCGATAGAGCATCACATACACGATCACCCCCGTCACCGACACGTACAGCCAGATGGGCAGCGTCCATCGGGCGATGCGCCGGTGGCGCTCGAACTCGCCACGGATCGCGCGTGTGACCGTCACGAGCACGAGCGGCACGATGGCCGCGGCGAGGACCACGTGCGTGATGAGTACGAAGAAGTAGACGGTCCGGATCGGGCCGGTGCCGGTGAAGGGTCGTGAGCCGGCGTAGTAGTGGTAGACGAGATAGGACGTGAGGAAGAGCGCCGAGCACGCGAGGGCCCCGACCATGGCAGCGCGATGGCGTCCGACCTCGTCCTGCCGGATGAAGCGCCACCCGGTCACGAGGCAGACGGTCGCCAGCAGGTTCAGCGTGGCGTTCAACGTGGGGAGATCGGAGACGGACATAAGGTGCCAGGCGGTGGGCGTTAGGCGTTGGGCGTTGGGCGTCGGGCGTTGGGCGTTGGTGCCTTGCCGCGCCGACGTGCCGCCTCGGCGGCCGGCGG
>JAHDVQ010000164.1 GCA_023384595.1 Vicinamibacteraceae bacterium
TCCCCCGTGTCCCTCCTCTCTGCCCTCGTGCCCGCCGGACCCTATCGGTGGCGTCTCCCGCGCGACCCCGCTCGGGGCATGCGCACCGACGTGCTCGTGTTCGCGTCGCGGGCCATCCTCGACGCGATCGCGAAGGATCTGTCGCTCGACCAGGCGGTGAACGTCGCGTCGCTGCCGGGCATTGTCGGTTCCAGTCTCGCCATGCCCGACATTCACCAGGGCTACGGGTTTCCGATTGGAGGCGTGGCCGCGACCGATGCCGAGGAGGGCGTCGTCTCGCCGGGCGGCGTCGGCTTCGACATCAACTGCGGCGTGCGCCTGCTTCGCACGACGCTCACGCGCCAGGACGTGTCGCCGCGCATTCGCGATCTCGTCCAGCAGGTCTTTCGCGACGTGCCGTGCGGCACGGGCGGGTCGGGCTTCGTGAAGGTCTCGCCGAAGGACTTGGAACGGGTGCTCGTCGAGGGCGCACGGTGGATGGTACGGAACGGCTACGGAGAACCCCGTGACGCGGAGCTGTCCGAGGCGGGGGGCGCGCTCGAGGATGCCGACCCCGACGCGGTGTCGGCCCGCGCGAAGGAGCGGGGCCGGCCGCAGCTCGGCACGCTCGGCAGCGGCAACCACTTCCTCGAGGTGCAGTACGTCGAGCGCGTCGAGGACGAGGCTGCCGCGCGGGCGATGGGCCTCGCCGCCGGCCAGGTGGTCGTGCTCGTGCACTCCGGCTCGCGCGGACTCGGGCACCAGGTGTGCACCGACTCGCTGAAGGAGATGGGGCCGGCGATGGCTCGCTACGGGACGACGGTCGCGGATCGGCAGCTGGCGTCGGTGCCGTCGCGCTCGCCCGAAGGGCAGCGCTACCTGGCGGCGATGCGCGCCGCCGCGAACTTCGCGTGGGCCAACCGGCAGGGCATCACGCACTTTGTCAGGCAGTCGTTCGTGCGCGTCTTCGGCCCCGGCGTAGCCCTCGACGTGGTCTACGACGTGTGCCACAACATCGCGAAGCTCGAGACCCACACCGTCGAGGGCCGTGCGCGCCGCGTGCTCGTGCACCGCAAGGGCGCAACCCGTGCCTTCCCGGCCGGACATCCCGAGCTGCCGGCGGCCTACCGCGCCACGGGACAGCCCGTGTTCATTCCCGGCAGCATGGGCACGGCGTCGTGGGTGCTCGCCGGCGCTCCAGGGGCGATGGCCGAGAGCTTCGGGACGACGTGCCACGGGGCCGGCCGCCGGCTGTCGCGCACCGCCGCACGCCGCGGCCGCGACGCCCGCGCCGTCGTGCGCGCCCTGGAGGAGGCCGGCGTCATCGTGCGGAGCGAGACGCGCGATGGCATCCTCGAGGAGATTCCCGAAGCCTACAAGGACGTGGACGAGGTCATCGAGGTCGTCCACGGCGCCGGGCTCGCGCGCAAGGTGGCGCGGCTGCGGCCGATGGGGGTCATCAAGGGGTAGACGCGGTCAGGGTCCGCCCGGCGCTCCCGCGCGGCGGGCCAGGACGATGGTCGCGGTCAGGGCGAGGGCGAGCGACGCGCCCGCGATCCAGGGCGAGACCACCCCGGGCAGCGAGAACGCGCCCTCCCAGGTCGCCCGCTCGCCGAGGGCGGGCAGGCCGTCTCGCCACCGCAGCACACGCTCGTACCCCTCGAGCGTCGCGCCCCCGCCCCAGAACACGATCGTCGACAGCCGCGCCCACAGGTTGGCCGCCACCATCACCACGAGCAGGCCGACCATCGCACGCAGACGCCGGCGCGGTGCGCCCCGCCAGACGGCGTGAGTGAACACCAGCACGAAGCCCGGCAGGAGCACGTTCAGGTAGTAGCCTTCGTTTCCCGAGAAGCGCTCGAGCCCCCGCGCGAGCGCGTCCAGCCGGAAGAGCGCCGCGTGCCACCACATGCCGGCGAGGAACGCGAGCGTCATGAGGAAGACGACGGTGGCTGGCGACAGGCGAGCCTCAGCGGCGATGCCAGCTGGCGACGGCGTCTTCGGGGTGGCGGCTGTGCCGCCAGACCGCGCCGCGACGATGCACGCCGGGACGGCGAGCGCCACGAGCAGGTAGAACGAGTAGGAAGGCGACACGAAGCTCCAGTAGCCCACCCAGACGAAGTTGCGGGCCATGCCGAGCGTGAACCAGACCGGATCGACGAGCAGCAGGGCGCCCAGCTTGTCGGCGAGCGGCAGACCCGACGTCGCTCTGGCCTCGAGAAGCGGAAACAGGTGGCCCGTGGCGAGCACGTTGTGGACGAGGAGCGGGGCGCCGACCGCCAGCGCGGCCGCGGTCAGCGTCGCGAACGATCGCCAGTCGGGCCGCCAGGCGCCTGTCGGGGCGCGCCGGAGCAGCGCCCACGCCGCCATGGCCGGGATGAGCGCCGCGAAGTAGCTCTTCGTCCAG
Source organism: Vicinamibacteraceae bacterium (assembly GCA_023384595.1). Lineage (GTDB taxonomy): Bacteria > Acidobacteriota > Vicinamibacteria > Vicinamibacterales > JAFNAJ01 > JAHDVQ01. The sequence continues at coordinate 2,387 of JAHDVQ010000164.1, forward strand.
AGACCGACGCCGACGAGGACGCCCGCGAGCGCCATGCGCCCGAGGCCCGGTGCTCTCGAGGCGACGAGCGCGACGAGGGCGGCCACGAGCGGGAAGGCGAGCGTGTCGTTGCTCATCCGGCCGAAGAAGGGCAGGAGGTTCGGAAACCACGCCATGACCAAGATGCCGAATGCCGCGGCGGCGCCCCCGGTGCGTGCGGCCACCGCTCGATAGCAGAGCGGGACCGCCAGTGCCGAGAGGCCGATCGACAGCAGGCCCAGCCAGAACACCTGGAGATCGAGCGGCGTTCCTCGCAGCGCGCGCGTGGCCGGAGCGAGCAGGACGTAGTAGAGCGGCGGGTGTTGTGCCTGGTAGTTCGTCGCCACGTAGGGCAGCGTGGGCGCGGATTCGACGGCGCGGGCCGCCGTCGCCGCGCGCGCCGCGGGTTCGGTGTGGCGCCACCGGGTGTAGGCGCCGGGACAGAGGTAGTCGGGGCCGAGGCAGATCTGGCGGAGGTGCGCGATGTCCTCGCGCATCGACGGCTCGGTGGCCGTGGGCCATCGCCCCTCGCGCTCGACGAAGGTGGCATACGCGAGGTGCCCGTACACGTCGAGGCCCTCGCCGACCGGCGTGACGAGCCAGTGGGAGGTGAGCACGAGGAAGAACACCGCGGCGAGCAGCCACCCCGTGGAGGCCCTGCCGGCGCGGCCGCGGGTGGCGCCCGGTGTGCGAGGTGTGGCAGGCCGTGCGGTCACGGTCGTCGGTTCACCGCCGTCCGGCACCCAGACGGGCCCTCGCGCGATCGAGGATGCGCGAGTAGCGGATGTAGCGCGCCCACGTTCGCGGACCGGCCGGGAGGATGGCGCGTGCCAGGGCCGGCCCGACGGGCCAGCGCCCCTGGAGCAGCCGCGCGAGCGCGACGTTCATCTCCATCGACAGCCGCGCCGCGCGCAGCCAGCGCGCGTCCTCGCCGACCTCGAGGTCGAGCAGCGGAACGAAGGCGCTCACCACGCGCTCGAGCTCTTCTCGATACAGCCGGCGCGCGGAGGCGCCGCGCCGGGGCGGCCACGTCCCGTGGACGCGGAACTGGACGAGGGGCCGGCGATCGACGAGCAGATCGTGCCGCGCGGCGACGGTGAGCCACAGTTTCCAGTCGGCCGTGAAGGCGAGCGACTCGTCGAGGCCGCCTGCCGCCACGACCGATTCGCGCGTCACCAGCGGCGCGGCCAGGGCCAGGAAGTTCTGCACGAGCAGGGCCCGCACGGCATCGCGCGACGGGATGATCGGCCGCTGCGCGAACGGCAGCCGCCAGGTGCCACGCGGGCGTCCGTGACGGTCGCTGAAGATGGCGGGCGTGGCCAGGAAGCAGGCCGGGCCGTCGGCCCGCTCGATGACGTCGCGCAGCGACGTGACGCGCTGCGGCAGCCACTCGTCGTCCTGGTGCATGAGCGAGATGTACTCGCCGCGGGCGGCCCGGAGCGCGACGTTGGCCGAGGCCGCCCAGGTGCCGGTCGCCGGGCCCTCGAGGATGGTGAGCGGCAGGCGGCTCGTGTAACGGTCGGCCACGGCCAGCGTATCGTCGGTCGAGCCCCCGTCGACGAGCAGCACCTCGAGGTCGGCGAGCCGCGGCTGGCCGGCCACCGAGTCGAGGGCGTCGGCCAGGTGGCGCCCGCCATTGCGCGTGGGGAGCAGGACCGAGATGAAGGGGGCAGTCATGGGACGCCCAGCCACCGCGCGTACAGGTCGGGACGACGGTCGCGGAGGAACAGCCGCCGGGCGTGCGAACGCGGGATCTCGCCCAGGTCGAGGTCGGTGCAGAGCACGGCCTCTTCCAGCCTGGGCGCGCGCGCCCGGACGCTGCCATCGGGCCCGCAGACGAACGATTCTCCCGAGAAGGTCAGGTGCGCTTCGTCTCCGACGCGGTTGCACAGGGCGACGAAGCAGCCGTTCTGAAACGCCGCCACCTGCATCTCGGCCTCGAACAGGTTCCCGGGCCACTCGTCGACCGCGCCGGCCTGCGGCACCACGATCAGATCGGCCCCGCCGAGCGCCAGCGCGCGCGTGTATTCCGGGAAGTGGCGGTCGTAGCAGATGGCGACGCCGATTCGGCCGGCGGCCGTGGCGTACACGGGTGCGCCCTGATCGCCCGGCGCGTAGTAGTCGCGCTCGTGAAAGCAGGCGTAGTCGGTGATGTGCACCATCCGGGTTCGCCCGAGCAGGCGTCCGTCTGCGTCGATCACCGGCGAACAGTCGAACGTCCGATCCCCGTCGCGCTCGAACAGGTTCAGCACGATCACCATGCGATGGTCGCGGGCCTTGCGTGCGAAGGCCTCGGTCGTCGGCCCCGGCACGGGTTCGGCCAACGGCAGGACGGGGCCGGCGGCCGGGCGCTGCGGGTAGAAGGGCTCGAAGGCGAGCTCGGCAAAGCACGTCACCTGTGCGCCGCTGGCGGCGGCCCGATCCACGGCGCCCAGGCCCCGCGCGATGTTCTCCTGCTTGTCGGGACCCGCGCGTTGCTGAACGAGGGCGATTCTCATGGGTCGCAGCCGGCTTCCGGGAGGGTACCACACGCGGCTCCAGCGCGACGCAGGGTGCTGACGCAGCGTGCCCGGCCGTCTCACGCCCGCGTGCTACCCTACCCCTCGCGCGATTGCCGCATGTTCCTCCTGTCCGCCATCTTCGTGGCCCTGCTCCTCGTGGAGCGCCGTCGCGATCTCCTGTTCCCCGTGATGGCCACCCCGCCCGTCTTCGTGGCCGTGTTCTACGGGCTGTCGAAGGCAGGACTCGCGTTTCCCTACTCGCGCGCCCTCGATCTCGCGGGGCTCGCGGCGGCCGCCCTCGCCGTCTGCCTCGTCGCCTGGCATCGGCGCGGAGGGCCGCGCGCCGACTCCACCCCCGCGCGGGAGATCGCCGGAATCTACCTGCTGGCCGCGGTCCTCTGCGGCCTGGTGTTCCTCGCTCTTCGCGACAGCGTCCTGCTCCCCCCTGTCGATCCGGCGACGGTGCCGTCATACGCCAGGCTGATCTACCTGGCCGGACGCCTGCCCGACACGCTCGCCCCGATGTCTGACGCGCCGTTCCTGTACCCGCCAGGGTTCAGCATCCTCGTCTCGACGCTTTGGGTGCTCCACGATCCGCTTCGGCTCCTGTGGATCTTCAAGCTGCTCAATCTGGCCGTCGTGGCGCTCCTGCCGTTTGCGTGGTCGCACTTCTTCGGTTCGACGCTCGGCGTGCGCGCCAACGCCTCCCCGCTGCTCGTCGCGGCGCTCTTCGCGGCCGGGTTCTTCGTCTTCGACGGAACGCTCGTCCTTGCGCCGGTCCTCGCCGGGAAGAACGCGCAGTTGCTCGTGCTCCTGCTCGCGCCGGGCGTGCTTCACGGCCTGCTCGACGAGCACCGGTCCCCGGCCCGGGCCGTCATCACGGCGCTGGCGCTCACGGGCAGCTTCCTCATCCACTACTCGATGGTCTACGTGGCGGCCCTCGTGCTGCTCTTCCGCGCCATCGTCGACTGGCGCGGCCTGTGGGCCCGCCTGCCGTGGGTGGCCGGCGTGGGAGCGGTGTCGGCGGCGCTGGCCGCGCCGCACTACCTGTGGATGCGGCAGGCCGGCTTCGCGCTCCCTGCCGAGTACGCGACGCGCGAGTCGCCCGTCGCGTGCGTGGCGGGCGACCTCTGGGCGGCCGAGTCGAAGTTCTTCTTCATCTTCCACGACCTCGATCTCGACACCCGGTGGCCGTATCGCGCCCTGGTGATGGCGCTCATCGTCGTCGCCGCCCTGACGGCCGATTGGTGGAGGAGAAGGACGACCGGCGGCGGTCTCGGGCCCGCCGCGCGGGGCGCCGTCGCGAGCGCGCTGCTCCTGGCCTTCTGCCTGGGTGTCGGGTGCGAGGCCCTGCCCGCGTTCGGCGCCGGCTACGACTACGTGCGGTGGTTCTCGTTCCCGATCATGGTGTGGCTGTTCGTGTGCGCCGTGCTCGTCGTGAAGACCCCGCCATGGCTGGCCTGGGTCGCGGCGGCGCTCGTGCCGGCGTGGCTCCTCGTGTCGCCCATGGTGCGCGAGGCCCGGAGCTTCGCCGACGCATGGCGCTACTCCAGGGCCGAGGTCGCGGGCGCGGCCCAGGTGCTCCGTCTCGTGCAGGATGGCCCCGCGCCGAGGGGGAGAGGCATCGCGGACTGCCGTCTCGTGACGAGCAGTGATCGCGGCACCTCGTTCGAGACCCGCCATCACATCGTGCAGCGCTACCGTCCGTTCGAGTACGCCTTCGTGCTGTCGGACTGCCGCGTCGTGAACGGCACGATCAACTACCGGCCGGAGCCCCACGCCCGCGACCTCGACGAGTTGCCTTCGCGCGGTTTCTACGAGACGCTGCCGGACGATGCCACCGTGGTGCTCTTCCTCGAGCCGGCCCGCTTCGAGTCGTACCGATCCCGCGTGCCGGAGGTGGCGTTCGAGGAGCTGCCCTACACCCTGCGCGGGCTGCGCGCGTACCGTGTGCGGTGAGCCGCGCGCGGCCTCAGGACTCCCGGCACGTCGTCAGGACTCGCGGCACGCGTCAGGACTCGCGGCGCGGCCGCAGGTTCGCGGCCAGCACGCGCTTGCGAAGGCGCAGGCTCTTCGGCGTGATCTCGACCAGCTCGTCGTCGTTGATCCACTGGATGGCCTGCTCGAGGCTGAGCTGACGCGGCGGAATGAGGCGGATGGCCTCGTCGGCGGTGGACGCGCGCATGTTCGTCTGCTTCTTCTCGCGTGTGATGTTCACGTCGAGATCGTTCTCGCGCGAGTTCTCGCCGACGATCATGCCCTCGTAGACGACGGTTCCCGGCTCGACGAACATCTCGCCGCGGTCCTGCAGGTTGGAGATGGCGTAGGCCGTGGCCGTGCCCGCGCGGTCGGACACCAGCGCGCCGGTCGGGCGCGCGGGGATGGGGCCGTGCCACGGCTCCCACCCGGCGAAGATGTGGTTCATGATCCCGGTGCCGCGCGTGTCGGTGAGGAATTGCGAGCGGAAGCCGATCAGCCCCCGCGCCGGCACGCGGAACTCCAGTCTGACGCGTCCGCTCCCGTGGTTCACCATCTTCGTCATGGTGCCCTTGCGGATGCCCATGGCCGCGATGACGACGCCCTGGTAATCCTCGGCGACGTCGATGACGACGTCCTCGACCGGCTCGACGCGTCCGGCGTCGGTCGCTCTGGTGACGATCTCGGGGCGCGACACCTGCAGCTCGTAGCCTTCGCGCCGCATCATCTCGATGAGGATCGACAGCTGCAGTTCGCCACGGCCGACGACCTTCACCTGCTCGGGCGAGTCCGTGTCCTCGAGGCGGATCGACACGTTCCCGAGGAGCTCGCGGTCGAGCCGTTCCCTGATCTGGCGCGACGTCACGAACTGCCCGTCGCGTCCGGCCAGCGGCGACGTGTTGACGCCGAAGACCATCGACACGGTGGGCTCGTCGACGGCAATCGGTGGAATCGGCGTGGGCGTCTCGCCGTCGGCGACCGTCTCGCCAATCGTGATGCCCTCGATCCCCGCGAGGCAGATGATGTCGCCCGCCGCCGCATCGTCGATGTCGACGCGCTTCAGGCCGTCGAACGCCATCATGCGGGTGACGCGCGTCTGCTCCCGGCCTCCGTCGAGCTTGCAGACCGTCACGGTGTCGCCGACGCGCACCCGCCCGTTGAAGACGCGGCCGATGGCAATGCGTCCCAGGTACTCGCTCGAGTCGAGGTTCGCGATGAG
>JAHDVQ010000463.1 GCA_023384595.1 Vicinamibacteraceae bacterium
ACATGCGCGACGTCTACGGGCTCGACGCGCCGCTCGTGCGCGCGCTCGAGGGCGGCGGCGCGCGCCGCGCCTCGCGCTGAGCCTGCGCCCAGCCCGCGCCGAGCCGCAGGCGTAGCGGCCGGCTCGAGCCGGCCCTACGCGTTACGGGTTCCTGATTCCGAATCCACCCTGGGCGCTGCCGGCGCCTGCGTCCAGGCGGCCGCGGTCTCGGCGGCGAAGTCCTCGAACCGGCGCGGCGCATGTCCCATGAGGCTTTCGGCGCGCGCCATGTCGGATGGCGTCGCGGCGAGGCCGTGCTCCTGGAAGTACGCGTACATCATGCGGAAGTCGTACGCCATCCACGGCGGCAACATCGTGACGGCCTGCTGTTCCCACGCGTCGAGATCGTCTCCCGCGTAGCGCACGGGCCGCCCGAGCGCCTCGCTCCACGCGCGCGCTGTCGAGTCCCCCGTCCAGTTCGCGGGCCCGTGCAGCGCGTAGGTTTCGCCGGCATGCCCGTCAGTGGTCAGGGCCGCCACCGCGGCATCGGCGACGTCGCGAACGTCGACCCGCGCGATCCCGCTCGCGCCGATCGGTTGCGGATACAGGCCGTACGACACGATCGCCTCGCGCAGCCAGTAGTCGTTCTGGAAGAAGTTGTTCGGCCGCAGGATCGTCACGTCGAGCCCCGAGGCCTTCAAGGCCATCTCAATCGCCACCTTCGAACCGAAGTGCGGCAGGTGCACGGCCTGTTCGGCCGACGCCACCGAGACGTAGACGATGCGCGAGACACGCGCCTCGCGCGCGGCGTTGAGGGCCATCAGCCCCTCGTGACACTCGGTCACGCTCACCGCGTTCAGCAGGAAGACGCCGTCCACGCCGCGGACGACCGATCGCACGCTCGCCGGGTCGAGCAGATCACCGACGACGGCCGAGGCGCCCGCCGGCAGGCGCGACGCCTTCTCGGCGCTCCGCGTCAGCACCGTCGTCTCGACGCCACGTTCCACGAGCTGCCGCGACACCGCCGAGCCGACCGTCCCCGTCCCTCCAAGCACCAGCACTCTCATAGCGCCCCCTACCTGGCCTTGGACCTTGGGCCTTGGGCCTTGGGCCTTGGACCTTGGGCCTTGGGCCTTGGGCCTTGGGCCTTGGACCTTGGGCCTTGGGCCTTGGACCTTGGGCCTTGGGCCTTGGACCTTGG
>JAHDVQ010000165.1:0-5115 GCA_023384595.1 Vicinamibacteraceae bacterium
CGCCGCGAGGAATACGACCGCCTGTACCGCCTCTCGCTCGACAACCCCGAGTGGTTCTGGGGCGAGCAGGCGAAGACGCTCACGTGGTATCACCCGTGGCAGGCCGTCTTCGACGCGGACTACGACGAGGTCGACTTCGCCTGGTTCTCGGGCGGCCGTCTGAACGCGTCGTTCAACTGCATCGACAGGCACCTGGCGACGCGCGGCGACCAGACCGCCATCATCTGGGCCCAGGACGAGCCGGGCGAGTACACGCGCATCACCTACCGCGAGCTGAAGCACCACGTCTGCCGCGTGGCCAACGTGCTGCTGCACCACGGCGTGCGCCGCGGCGATCGGGTCTGCATCTACATGACGATGGTGCCCGAGCTCGTGTACACGATGCTCGCCTGCGCGCGCATCGGGGCGGTGCACTCGGTCGTCTTCGGCGGCTTCAGCGCCGAGTCGCTGCGCGACCGCATCGTCGACGCGCGGTGCCGCATGGTCGTCACGGCCAACGAGGGCTTGCGTGGCGGGCGGCGGATTCCCCTCAAGCGCACGGTGGACCGCGCCATCGACGGCATGTCGATGGTGGAAACGGTGCTCGTCGCGCGCCGGACCGAGGACGACGGCGCCATGGTGGCCGGACGCGACTTCTGGCTCGACGAGGAGTGTCACAAGCAGCGCTCGACGTGCACCGCCGAGTGGATGGGCGCCGAGGACCCGCTCTTCATCCTCTACACCTCCGGCAGCACCGGGAAGCCCAAAGGGCTGCTGCACACCACGGGCGGCTACCTGGTGTTCTCGGCGGTCACGCACCGGCTGGTGTTCGACTACCACCCGGGCGACATCTACTTCTGTACCGCCGACATCGGCTGGATCACCGGCCACAGCTACATCGTGTACGGGCCGCTCGCCAACGGCGCGACGACGGTGCTCTTCGAGTCGACGCCCACGTATCCCGACGCGAGCCGTTATTGGCAAGTCGTGGACGATCTCGGTGTGGATGTCCTCTACACGGCGCCGACGGCGCTCAGGGCCCTGGCACAGGCCGGAGACGCGCCCGTCAGGAAGCACTCGCGGCAGTCGCTGCGCATTCTCGGCACGGTGGGGGAGCCGATCAACCCCGAGGTCTGGCGCTGGTACCACGACGTCGTGGGCGACGGGCGCTGCACGGTGGTGGACACGTGGTGGCAGACCGAGACGGGCGGCATCCTCATCACGCCGCTGCCGGGGGTGACGCCGACCAAGCCCGGATCGGCCACGCTGCCGTTCTTCGGCATCCGTCCCGTGCTCGTCGATCCGGCGACGAGCCGCGTCCTCGAGGGCAACGGCGTGGCCGGCGCGCTCTGCCTGGCCTCGCCCTGGCCGGGACAGGCGCGCACCGTGTGGGGCGATCACCAGCGCTTCAAGCACACCTACTTCAGCACGTATCCCGGCTACTACTTCACCGGCGACGGCGCGCGGCGCGACGAGGACGGCTACTACTGGATCACCGGCCGCATCGACGACGTGCTGAACGTGTCGGGGCACCGGCTGGGCACGGCGGAAATCGAGAGCGCGCTCGTCGAGCACGAGGCGGTCGCCGAAGCGGCCGTCGTCGGCTACCCGCACCCGATCAAGGGCGAGGGGATCTACGCGTACGTGCTGCTCAACGCGGGCAACGAGCACGCCGACCACGACGAGCTGGTCGGCGCGCTCAAGCAGCAGGTGCGCAACGCGATCGGCGCCTTCGCGACGCCCGACGTCATCCACATCGCGTCGGGACTACCGAAGACACGGTCGGGGAAGATCATGCGGCGCATCCTCCGCAAGGTGGCCGCCTCCGAGTACAGCGGCCTCGGCGATCTCACGACGCTCGCCGAGCCGGGCGTCGTGGACGCGCTCATCGAGGAACACAAGCGGGGGCTGCCCGGGTAGCGCGGCGCTCAAGCACAGGTCTGTTTCGCCGATTACGAGAGGGTGATTCCGCCCCCCGTGCGGGCCGACAGACGATGCGCGCGTGGACCCTGCCTCGAAAACTGCTGATTGCGGCCATCTGCCTGCTGAGCGTCATGGGGGCGGGCACGGGGGTTGCCTTCTGGAGCCTCATCTCGCTCGAGTCCGAGATTGCGGACGTGGCGCAGGCGGCGTCCGGCCCGCGGGCCGCCGAACCCACGGCCCGGCCGGCTGACCAACGCGTCGCGCGGGCGGCGGCGCACGCCGAACGCACGCGCGCGCGGGCGCAATGGCTGCTCGTCGGCGTCGGCCTCGTCGGCACGCCGCTCGTCTTCATCGCCGGCTGGATTGTCTTCATCGATACGCAGCGTCTCCGGCGGCTGGCGATGCGGCTGCGCGCCGGTGCCTCGCAGGTGGGCATTGCCGCCGCGCAGGTGGCCGCCGCCTCGCAGACGCTGTCCGAGGGATCGATGCGGCAGGCCGACGCGCTGCAGAACTCGGCCACGTCGGTCGAGCGCCTCGGAGCCATGACCCGCGACAACGCCACCGCCGCCCAGGACATGGCGGCGCTGATGCACGACGTGGACGAGCGCGTCGAGGCCTCGCGCGAGCGGCTCTCCCTCCTCGTGGAGGCGATGGCCGGCATCGCGCAGGCCAACCGCGAGGTCTCGCGCATCATCCGCACGATCGACGAAATCGCGTTCCAGACGAACATCCTCGCCCTCAACGCGGCCGTCGAGGCGGCGCGCGCCGGCGAGGCCGGGATGGGGTTTGCCGTGGTCGCCGACGAGGTGCGCTCGCTCGCGCAGCGCGCGGCCGAGGCCGCCAGGACCACGGCGGCCCTCATCGAGACGGCCACGGGTTCGGCCGACGTCGGCAGCACGCGCGCGGCGGAAGCCGGCGCCGCGTTTGCCCCCACCGCGGAGCGCGTGCGGCGGGTCTCCGCGCTGGCCGTGCAGGTGAGCGACGCCAGCCGCGAGCAGGCCGCGCACCTCGCGCGCGTCAACGCGACGCTCGCCAGCATGGAGCAGATGACGCAGTCGACGGCCGCGACGGCCGAAGAGACGGCGGCCGCCACCGAGTCGCTCCACACGCAGGCCCGCGACACCATGGACGTCGTCGTCCGACTGGATCGCCTGGTGGGTCGGGGCCTCGCCCTCGGCGCGCGGTATTCCCCGATCCGCGTCGACGCACCGTCCGAGGCGGGTGAGGGCGCCGCGGAGGACCCGGCGTCAGCCGACGCCGCGTGAAGGCGGCCCGCGCGCGTCCACGGGATTCCGCGGCGCTGCGGTTCCCGGCTATCATTTCCTCGCGCGTGCCCCCCGGCGCGTGATCGGCGGATCCCTCGCGATCCGCGCGACCGTCAGGAGGGCCCAGCATGCCGAGCCGATGTCGTGCGGTGCTCGTCGCGATCGCCATCGCGGCGATGGCCGCCTCTCCCGCGGGCGCCGAGCGCACATGGCGCCGCCTCGTCACCCCCAACTTCGAGGTCATCGGCGATGTCGGCGAGCGCCAGCTCCGGAACACCGCGCGGGAGCTCGAGCTGTTCTGCGAGGCGTTCAAGCAGGTGTTTCCGAACGCGCGCATCACGCCGCCCACGCCGACGACGGTGGTGGTCTTCTCGAGCAACAAGGCGTTCGAGCCCTTCGCGCCGCTCTACGAAGGCAAGCCGCGCCAGGTCGGCGGCTACTACACGGCCAGCGGCGACCGCGCCTTCATCCTGCTCAACGATCTGCCGCGCCAGCAGGCCTATCCGCTCGTCTTCCACGAGCTGACGCACCTCGTGCAGCACAACACGCTCGCGTCGGCCCCCGTGTGGTTCACCGAGGGCCTCGCGGAGTACTACAGCACCTTCAGGATGGAAGGACGCGATGCCATCCTGGGGTTTCCCGACGGCGAGAACCTCCGGCTTCTCCAGAGCAACTGGTTGCCCTTCGCGACGCTCCTCACCGTCGATCAGACATCGCCGCACTACAACGAGCGGCATCGTGCCTCGGTCTTCTATGCCCAGAGCTGGGCGCTCGTGCACTACTTCCTCAGCGACCAGGGCCGCTCGAAGCAGATGTTCGACCTGCTCGCGCGGCTCGCCCGGGGCGAGACGCCCAGCGTGGCCGTGCCGGGCGCGCTCGGCATCGACCTCCAGAAGCTCGACGACGAGGTGCGGCGCTACGTCTTCAAGCGGATGTACAACTTCTGGCGCGTGACGCTCGCCGAGAAGATCGAGATGGAGCGCCAGGCCGTCGAGGTCATCCCCGAGGCCGCGGTCGCCGCGCGTCGCGGCTCCATCTTCGAGGCGCTCGGACGTGCCGCCGACGCCGAGGCCGAACTGCGGCGGGCGCTGACGCTCGACGCCGGCCAGCCCGAAGCGCACGTTGGCCTGGGGTTGCTGGCGGAATCGGCGGGGAAGTCCGACGAGGCGCGCGCGCACTTTGCCCGCGCCGCGGACCTCGCGCCCGACGACTATCTGGCGCAGTACCACCATGGGTCGGCGCTCCTCCGGCATCCTCGATCCGACGACGGCGACATGGCGGTGCGCGTGCTGACGCGCGCGGCCACGCTCAGACCCGATTCCCCCGAGTGCCACTACCGGCTGACGTACGCGCTGCTCCGGGAAGGCCGCGCCGAGGAGGCCGATGCCGCCGTCAGCCGCGCGATGTCGCTCCTGCCTGGCGCGTGGCACTACCGCCTGGCGTTGGCCGAGGTCCGGCGCGGGCAGCGGCGCTTTGCCGAGGCGCGGTCGCTGCTCGGGCCGCTCATGGCGCAGGGCGAGCGCCCCGGGATCCAGGCCTCGGCGCGCGAGCTCATGACGCGGCTGGTGGACGACGAACGGCGGGCGGCCGCGCGCGCGGCGGGGCGGGCCGATGGCGCGGCGTCCGACGCGGAGACGAACGGCGCCGCGATGGCCGGTGACGTGATCCCGATCTACCGGAGCGTCCAGGCGGACGAGGAGCGGGAAACGGGCACCTGGGTCGGTCTCGACTGCGACCGGAGCGCCATTGTCGTGCACGTGCGGGTGGGCGGGCAGGTGAAGAGCTATCGCGGCACGTGGGAGTCGGTCGAGTTCAGCTCGCACCGCCCCGATCGGCAGGGCAACATCACGTGCGGCCCGCGCGCCGAGCCCGAGGCCGTGTACGTGACCTCGCGTCCGGCGCCCGACGGCTCCCGCGAACTGGTCGCGATCGAGATTCTCCCCTCGTA
>JAHDVQ010000165.1:5215-8052 GCA_023384595.1 Vicinamibacteraceae bacterium
TGGCGAATCAAAGGCGAAAGTCGTGTACGTCGAACTCCATACCGCCTCGGCCTTTTCCTTCCTCGACGGCGCCTCTCTTCCGGAGCACCTGGTGGCACGGGCGGCGGCGCTGGGGTATCCCGCCGTGGCGCTGCTCGATCGCGACAGCGTGTCGGGCCTGCCGCGCTTCCATCAGGCGGCCGTCCGCGCGGGCGTGAAGCCGCTTGTGGGGGCCGAGCTCACGATGAGCACGTCGCGGGCCGGGGGACCAGACCCGCACCCGCCCCGCCTGTGGCGCCTCCCCGTGCTCGTCGCGTCGCGCGAGGGCTACCGGAACCTGTGCCGGCTCATCACGCGGATGAAGCTCGGCGCGCCGAAGGGCGAGGGCACCCTCACGATCGACGACCTGGCCGGCCACACGCGCGGGCTCGTCGCGCTGGCGGGCCGGCCGGCGCTCGACGCCGCGTTCTACGGGGTCGGGGGGCTGGTCGATCGGCTCGTGGGGCTCTTCGATCCGGGCCACGTCTACGTCGAACTGCAGCGGCACCTCCTGCGCGACGAGGAAGCCGACAACCAGGCGCTGGCGGCCCTCGCGTCGGCCTACCGCCTGCCGCTCGTCGCCACGGGCGGCGTCCGGTTTGCGACCGAGGCGGAGCGCCCGCTCTACGACGTGCTCACCTGCCTGCGGCACCAGACCACGCTGTCGCGCGCGGGGCGCCGGCTGTCGGTGAACGCCGAGCGCTACCTGAAGCCGCCGGAGACGATGGCCGCGCTGTTTGCGGATTGCCCCGAGGCCGTGCGCCACGCGCACGAACTGGCCGGGCGCCTCGAGTACACGATGGCCGATCTCGGCTATCGCTTTCCCGACTATCCGGTGCCGGAGGGCGAGTCGCAGATCACGTTCCTGCGGAAGATCACCGAGGTGGGGGCGCGCGATCGCTACCGCCCCTACCACGAGCGCGCGCGGCGCCAGGTGGCCCGCGAGCTGGATCTCATCGAGAAGCTCGATCTCGCCGGCTACTTCCTCATCGTCTGGGACATCGTCAACGCGTGCCGCCAGCGGGGCATCCTCGTGCAGGGGCGCGGATCGGCGGCCAACAGCGCCGTCTGCTACAGCCTTGGCATCACGGCCGTCGATCCGGTCGGCATGGACCTGCTCTTCGAGCGCTTCCTCTCGGAGGAGCGCGGCGAGTGGCCCGACATCGACCTCGATCTGCCGAGCGGCGAGCGGCGCGAGCAGGCCATTCAGTACGTCTACGAGCGCTACGGGCGGCTCGGGGCCGCGATGACGGCCAACATCATCACCTACCGCGGGCGGAGCGCGGCGCGCGAGGTCGGCAAGGTGCTCGAGATGGACGAGGGCGTCATCGATCGGCTGGCGCGCGGCGTGAGCCCCTTCGAGTGGCAGGACCCGAAGGAGACGATGGCGCGGCACCTGGCCGACGTGGGCCTCGAGGCGAGCGATCGACGGGTGGCGCTGTTTGCGGATCTCTGGGCGCGGATTCAGGACCTGCCGCGGCATCTCGGGCAGCACTCGGGGGGCATGGTCATCTGCCAGGGCCGGCTCGACGAGGTCGTGCCGCTCGAGCCCGCCACCATGCCCGACCGCGTGGTGATCCAGTGGGACAAGGAAGACTGCGCCGACATGGGCATCGTGAAGGTCGATCTGCTCGGCCTCGGCATGATGGCCGTGCTGCAGGACGCGATCACGATGGTGAATACACGCCTGGAGCCTGGAGCCGGGAGCCTCGAGCCTCTGCCCAGTGCCGAGTGCCAAGTGCCGAGTGCCGGCAGCGTCAGTTCCTCCCTGGACCTCGCCCATCTCCCGCCCGACGATCCCGTCGTGTACCGCATGCTGCAGGAGGCCGACACCATCGGCATCTTCCAGGTGGAGTCGCGCGCGCAGATGGCGACGCTGCCGCGGCTGAAGCCCCGCACCTTCTACGATCTCGTCGTCGAGGTCGCCATCATCCGGCCCGGTCCCATCGTGGGCCAGATGGTGCATCCGTACTTGAACCGCCGCGCGGGGCGCGAGCCGGTCGTGTATCCGCATCCATCGCTCGAGCCCATCCTGAAGCGCACGCTCGGCGTGCCGCTCTTCCAGGAACAATTGCTGCGCATTGCGATGGTGGCGGCCGACTTCACGGGCGGCGAGGCCGAGGAGCTGCGGCGTGCCATGGGGTTCAAGCGGTCCGAGGCGCGCATGCGCGAGATCGAGAAGAAGCTGCGGGCGGGCATGGCGCGGAAGGGGATTTCGCCGGAGGCGGCCGACGCCATCGTGCTCTCGATCACGTCGTTTGCGCTCTATGGCTTTCCGGAGTCGCACGCGGCGAGCTTTGCCCTGCTCGTCTACGGGAGCGCGTACCTCAAGGCGCACTACCCCTCGGCGTTCTACGCGGCGCTGCTCAACAACCAGCCGATGGGGTTCTACCACCCGGCGACGATCGTGAAGGACGGCCAGCGTCACGGCGTGCGGTTCCGCCCCATCGACGTGCAGGTGTCGGACTGGCTGTGCCGGGTCGAGCCGGACGGCAGCGTGCGGCTCGGCCTCTGTTACGTGCGGGGGCTGCGGCGCGAGGCGGGGGAGCGGATCGGATCAGTCGTCAGTGTTCAGTCATCAGTTGTCAGTTCGGGAGCCCGGAGCCTGGAGCCTGGAGCCGGGAGCCTGGAGCCGTTGCCGAGTGCCGGCCGCGTCAGCACCTCCCGTTGCCCGAAGTGCGGCGCCGACGATCCCTCGATGGTGGGCGTCGAAGCGGCTCCGCACGGGACGCGGGGCTTCTGCAGCGTGTGCGCGCACGACTGGCCGGTGGCCTCGCCGGCCGGTTCGCTCGCGCACGGCGTCGACGATGCCGAGCGGC
>JAHDVQ010000166.1:0-4031 GCA_023384595.1 Vicinamibacteraceae bacterium
CCCGATCTTGAGTCCCCGTTGCATCTCGCATACCATCGGGCCGGATCGGCCCGTCCGCCCGAGGACGCGCCGACCCACGGCTCTGCCAGTCCTCGGCCTCGCTGCGGCGCCCGACCCGGGCCACCCGCCTCCGACGTGCCGATACCGCGCTGACCCGACGCTGTCGTGACCCGGGCAAGGTGCGCGTTGCCGACGCCGCCTGCCTCGCCGTCCGCGGGGGCCAGTCGCTTCGGAGGGTCTCTTCATGAAGGTCTACGACACCAACGCCATCAGGAACGTCACCGTCACTGGACATGGCGGCGCGGGCAAGACCCAGCTCGTCGCCGCGATGCTGTTCGACGCGGGCGCCGTCACCCGTCTGGGCCGCGTGGACGACGGCACCACCACCACGGACTTCGACGAAGAGGAGATCGCGCGCAAGCACACGCTCGCCTCGAGCCTCGCCCACGCCGAGTGGAACAAGACGAAGATCAACATCGTCGACACGCCGGGGTTCGCGAACTTCCTGAGCGACGCGCGCGCGGGCATGCGCGTCGGCGACGCGGCGCTCGTCGTCGTCGACTCGGTCGCGGGCGTCGAGGTGCAGACCGAGAAGGTGTGGGCCATTGCCGAGGAGTTCGGCCTGCCGCGCATGGTGGTGCTCTCGCGCCTCGACCGCGAGCGCGCGAGCCTCGAACGCTCGCTCGAGTCGCTGCGCGGCGTCTTCGGCCGCGCCGTGGTGCCGGTGACGCTCCCCATCGGCGAGGAGCACGCCTTCACGGGCGTGGTCGACATCGTGTCGATGCGCGCGTGGACCTACACCGGCGACGGCAGCGGCAAGCACACCGAGGGCGAGGTGCCGGCGGCGATGGCCGAGGCCGCGTCGGCGGCGCGCGAGGCGCTCATCGAGATGGTCGCCGAGGCCGACGACGCGCTGATGGAGAAGTTCTTCGAGGAGGGCACGCTCACGCAGGAGGAGCTGGAGTCGGGGCTCCACCGCGCGGTGCAGACGGCGAAGGTGTTCCCGCTCTTCTGCACGTCGGCGACGCACAACATCGGCATCCACCCGCTGCTCGACGCCATCGTGCGCTACGTGCCGAACCCGGCCGAGCGCGAGATTCCCGCCCTCGCGCGCAACGGCGGCGAGGCGACGACGATTGCGGCCGACGAGAAGGGGCCGCTCGCCATCTTCGTGTGGAAGACGATTGCCGACGCGTTTGCCGGACGCATCACGATGTTCCGCGTGATGAGCGGCACGCTCAAGGCCGACTCCACGGTGCACAACCTGACGAAGGACGCGCCCGAGCGCCTCGGCTCGCTGCTCGTGCTGCAGGGGAAGACGCAGACCAACATCGCCGAGCTGAAGGCGGGCGACCTCGGCGCGGTGGCGAAGCTGAAGGACACGCAGACCGGCGACACGCTCGGCGACAAGGCGGCGGCGGTCACCTTCCCGCCCATCAAGTTCGCCGAGCCGCTGCTGTCGTACGCGATCGAGCCGAAGAGCCGCGGCGACGAGGACAAGATCAGCACGTCGATGCAGCGGCTGAGGGAAGAGGATCCGACCATCCAGTACGCGCGCGACGCGCAGACCCACGAGCTGCTGCTCTCCGGGCAGGGCCAGCTGCACATCGAGGTGACGGTCGCGAAGCTGAAGCGGCGCTTCGGGGTGGACGTGAACCTGAAGCCGCCGCGCATCGCCTACCGCGAGACCATCACGGCCGCCGCCGACGCGCACGGGCGGCACAAGAAGCAGACGGGCGGGCACGGGCAGTTCGGCGACTGCAAGATCAAGGTGGAGCCGCTCGCGCGCGGGCAGGACTTCGAGTTCGTCGACGACATCTTCGGCGGCGCCATCCCGCGGCAGTTCATCCCGGCCGTCGAGAAGGGCATCCAGGAGGCGCGGCAGCGCGGCTACCTCGCGGGCTACCCGATGGTGGACTTCCGCGTGACGCTCGTCGACGGCCAGTTCCACGCCGTCGACTCGAACGAGATGTCGTTCAAGACGGCGGGCCGGCTCGCGTTCAAGGACGCGATGAGCAAGGCGAAGCCGACGCTGCTCGAGCCGATCATGAACGTCGAGGTGTACGCGCCGAGCGAGTTCGCGGGCGATCTGATGGGCGATCTGAACGGCCGGCGCGGGCGCATCTCGGGCATGGACACGCGCGGGGCCATGACGGTGATTCGCGCGCAGGTGCCCGCCGCCGAGATGCTGACCTACGAGCAGACGCTGACCTCGTCGACCGGCGCGCGGGGCTCCTACCAGATGGAGTACTCGCACTACGAAGAGGTGCCGGCGCACCTGCAGTCGAAGATCATCGCCGCGGCGAAGGCCGAGCGCGGCGAGAAGGCGGAGGAAGAGGAGGAGTAGCCTACATAGCCTACATAGCCTACATAGGCTACATAGCCTACAAAGCCTACAAAGCCTACAAAGGCTACAGAGGCTACAGAGGCTAGGGCTGCGTTGGATACACCGCCCCGGAGGGGGCCTTGTGTACTCCGGCGACGGCGCGGCCCGAGGGGTCGGCCGCGGCGGCAAACGCCGGGTCCCAGGCGAGCGCGGCGGGCGAGGAGCACGCGATGGACTTCCCGCCGGGCACCGTGCGCGCGCACGTCTCGCCGGGGAAGTGCGCCTCGAAGATCGTGCGGTACCAGTACGCTTCCTTCGTCGCGGGCGGGTTCACGGGGAACCGCGCCTCGGCGTCGGCCAGGTCGGCGTCCGACACGACGCGCTCGGCGTGGGCCTTGAGGCCGTCGATCCAGCCGTAGCCGACGCCGTCGCTGAACTGCTCCTTCTGCCGCCACAGGATCTCGTCGGGCAGCGCGCCGGCGAAGGCCTCGCGCAGCACGTGCTTCTCGATGCGGCCGTTGGATGCCATCTTGTGCGCGGCGTCCATCGACATGGCGGCGTCGAGGAACTCGAGGTCGAGGAACGGCACGCGCGCCTCGACGCCCCAGGCCATCATCGACTTGTTCGCGCGGAGGCAGTCGTAGAGGTGGAGCGCCTCGATCTTGCGCACCGTCTCGGCGTGGAAGGCCTCGGGCGACGGCGCCTTGTGGAAGTACAGATAGCCGCCGAAGATCTCGTCGGAGCCCTCGCCCGACAGCACCATCTTCACCCCCATGGCCTTGATGCGGCGCGCGAGGAGGAACATGGGCGTCGAGGCGCGGATGGTCGTCACATCGTAGGTCTCGATGTGCCGCACGACCTCGGGCAGCGCGTCGAGGCCCTCGTCGAAGGTGTAGTGGAAGGCGTGGTGCACGGTACCGAGTGAGCCGGCGGCGATGGCGGCCGCGGCCAGATCGGGCGAGCCCTCGAGCCCGATGGCGAACGAGTGGAGGCGTGGCCACCACGCCTCGACGCGATCGTCCTCCTCGATGCGCTGGCGCGCGAAGCGGGCGGCGCAGGCGGCGACGAGCGACGAGTCGAGCCCGCCCGAGAGGAGCACGCCGTAGGGGACGTCGGTCATCAGCTGCCGGTGCACCGCGGCCTCGAAGGCGGCGCGCAGCGCCGGCGGCGGCACCTCGACACCGCGCGTGGCCTCGTAATCCCGCCAGGGCCGCTCGTAGTAGCGCACCGTCGCGCCCGTCGCGCTGTCGTAGTAGTGCCCGGGCGGAAACGGCTCGAGATCGACGGCCACGCCCACGAGCGCCTTCATCTCCGAGGCGACGAGCAGGCGGCCTTCCGCATCGTGACCCCAGTAGAGCGGGCAGACGCCGATGGGATCGCGCGCGACGAGCACGCGCCCCTGGGCCGCATCCCACAGCACGAAGGCGAAGATGCCGTTCACCATCGGCAGGAACGCGGGGCCGCGCTCGCGCCAGAGCGCGTTCAGCACCTCGCAGTCCGAGCCGGTCTGGAACGCGTAGGGGCGGCTGAGGCCGCGCTCGAGCTCGCGGTGGTTGTAGATCTCGCCGTTCACCGCGAGCGCGAGGGCACCGTCGGCCGAGCGCAGCGGCTGCGCGCCGCCGGCGGGATCGACAATGGCGAGCCGCTCGTGGACGAGGATGGCGCGGTCGTCGGCGTAGACGCCGCTCCAGTCGGGCCCGCGATG
>JAHDVQ010000166.1:4131-7946 GCA_023384595.1 Vicinamibacteraceae bacterium
GGACGAGGATGGCGCGGTCGTCGGCGTAGACGCCGCTCCAGTCGGGCCCGCGATGCCGCTGCCGCGCCGAGAGCGCGAGCGCCTGTCCGCGCAGCGCGCGCACGCCGGCGTCGTTGGCGTCACGACCGAAGATTCCGAGGACCGAGCACATGCTGCACCTCACACGGCGTCCGGCGTCCGGCGTCCGGCGTCCGGATCTGGCGTCCGGCATCCGGCGTCCGGATCTGGCGTCCGGCATCCAGCGTCCGGATCTGGCATCCGGCTGCCCACTACCGGCCCCATCCGGCGGCAGTGTCCGGGCCGGCTGAAGCCGGCCCCTACGCCGGCCCCTACAGGGCGGCCCCTGCGAGCCGGGGCGACAACGAAAATACCGCATTCCCCGCGGCCCACGGACTCGTCACGGGTACAATCGACGTCATAGCAGAAACCCGTTCCCGGGGAGGAACTCATGCGCAGGCCGACCTTGCTGTCTCACTTTGGTGTGCCCCTGAGCGGTCTTGCGGCCGCCCTGCTGCTGGCGGCGCCGCCCGCAGCCGCCGCGCAGGAGTTGCCGCTGCACCTGACGTCGTTTGCCGTGAACGTCAGCAACATCGGCCGGCCCGGAGGGCAGATCGTCGACATCCGCGTCAACCGCTGGTCGACTCCAGAAGAACGGGAGAAGATCGAGACGACGCTCATCGAGAAGGGCGCCGAGGCGCTGCCCGGCGTGATGGACGCACTGCCCAGCGTGGGCACCATCCGCACGCCCGACACACTGGCCTACGACCTGCGCTACGCGGTCGAGGTGCGCCGCAGCGACGGCAGCCGACGCCTCGTCATCGCCACCGTCAGGCCCATCGGGTACTGGGAGGCGACGCGTCGTCCGCGCTCGATCGACTACCCGTTCACCTTCATCGAGATCCGCCTGGGCCCCGACGGCAGGGGCGAGGGCAAGCTGACGCTGCTCACGCGCGTCATCTACGACAAGCGCGACCGGATCGTCACGCTCGAGAACTTCGCGAACGAGCCCGTGCGGTTGAACGAGGTGCGGGTGAGGAACTGAGGCTCACTCCGGCTCCACCTCGCGCGCCACGGAACGGCCGAGGACGCGCTCGACGGCGGCGATGACCGCCGGCGCCTGCTCCTTCGTGAGCCGCACCTCCATGTTGCGTCCACCCGTGGCGAGCGTCAGCCAGTAGCGGCGCGTACGCACGAAGACGCGACGCTGCGACGACTCCTCGTAGGTGGCCGACACGATGTTCGGCACGTTGAAGGCGAGCAGCGGGTGCGTGCCGTTCACGTTGAGCACGGCAATGCGCGAGGGCTCGACGACGAGGATGCCGTCGACCTCGAGGGTGTCGCCCTGGCTCGTGCGGCGCAGGAGCTTCACGCGCTCGAAGCGCTGCGCGCCGGCCGTGGACGCCGCGCCGTTGCCGGCCACGCCGTTGGCGGCAGGGCCGTTGCCGGCGGTGCCATGGGCGGTCGTCGCCGCGCCGGCGCCCTCGGCGCTGGCCGCGACAGAGCCGGTCGCGGCGCCAGACGCAGCCGTTGCGCCCGCGGCAACGCCGGTCGCCGGCGCCGCGGGGACCGCGGCGCGCGGGGAGACGGGCACGTTGTCGATGGCGCTCGCGTCGGGCGCCTCGGGCGCGACCGCGGCGCCGCCCTGCCGCGCGGCAATCGACGGCGCCGAGACGGCCGGAAGCGGCACCGATGTTCCCGCCTGCGTGATCCACCAGGCGGCGCCAGCCACGACCGCCACGAGCAGGAGGATGGCGGCGCCGGTGAGGGCGCGCGCGACGCCGCCACGCGCGCTCGTCGCGGGTCGGGCCGCGGCGGGGGCCGCGGCGGAGGCCGCGGGCGAAGCCGGTGCCACCACCGCGGACGGCACCGGTGCCGCCGCAGGTGCCGGGGCCGCCACGGCTGGCGATGCCGCCACGGGGGCCGGGGCCACCACGGGGACCGCAGGCGTCACGGGTGCTGCTGCCGAGTCCGGCGGCGCGACTGAGACAGATCGGGACACGACCGGCACCGGCGTCCCCAGGAGCCGCGTGGCGTCGAGGGCCGATCCGGGATCGGTGGCGGGCCGCGGCGGCACGGGCCGGACGACGGTCTCATCCCCCGCCCACGCGGCCGGCGTCGTCGCCGGAGCGGCGACGTCAGCGGGCAGGGTCGTGACGGTGGCCGCGGCCCACGCCGGTCCCGCGCCGAGGGTCGTACTCTCGCGATTGGCCCGCGCCCACGCGAGCCGGTCGTCGGCCGTCGCCACCTCGTGGAAGACGGGCAGCAGCGCGTCGCGCATCTCGCGCGCCGACTGGAAGCGATCGGCCGGCGCCTTCGCGAGCGCGCGCAGGATGGCGGCCTCGAGCACCGCGGGCATCTCCACGAGCGTGGCGGGTGGCGTCGGGGCCTGCTGGATCTGCGCCTGCATGAGCGCCCACTCGGTCTCGGCCTCGAAGGGCACGTGCCCGGTGAGCATCTCGTAGAGCACGACGCCGAGCGAGTAGAGGTCCGCGCGCCCGTCGATCTCGAGTCCCTGAATCTGCTCCGGCGCCATGTAGCCAAGCGTGCCGACAATGGTGCCGACCATCGTGCGGCGCTCGCCGCCGAGGACACGCGCGATCCCGAAGTCCATCACCTTGATGCCGCCGCCGGGCATGAGGATGACGTTGGCGCTCTTGATGTCGCGGTGGACGACACCCTGCTCGTGCGCGTATTCGAGCGCGTCGAGGATGTCGAGCGCCAGCCTCAGCGCGTGGCCGGCCGTGAGCCGGCCCACGTCCTTCAGGTGGTCGGTGAGCGTGCGCCCGGGCACGTACTCCATCGCCATGTAGAGGTCGTCCTCGTGCTTGTGCAGCCCGAAGACGGCGGCGATGTGGCGGTGCACGAGGCGGGCGAGGACGACGGCCTCGGCGCGGAAGCGCGCCACCAGCTCGGGCTGGCGCGCGAGGTCGGGATGGAGGAACTTGAGCGCGACGTTGCGCTCGAGCATGACGTCCATGGCGCGGTAGACGGTCCCCATGCCGCCCTCGCCGATACGCTCATAGACGCGGTAGTTCCCGAGCTGGCTGCCAATCACACCACGGACCTCGCTCCACACACACGTCATGCGACGCCGTCCGGGCGGCCGGACGACACGGGCTGGGGGCCAGGACGTCGCGACGCTGATGGGGTGGCAGGATTGTCGCAGGTCAGGCGGGAGAGATCAATCAGGGGATCGGCGGCAGCGGCCCCTCAGCGGCCTACCGCTGCGCGCCGGAGCGCGAGCCGCCCTCCCGATGCGCCCGACGACGTGAAGTAGCCCGTGCGCGTCTGCAGGCGCACGCCCGGCCGGCCGGGGACGACGACGGTCACGCGGCGGAAGGTTTCGCCCTCCACCGGGAGGCTCGAGACGTAGCCGAGCGTGTACTGGTGGGAGAGGTCATCGGCGATCTCGCGGCAGATGGTGGGGACGGTCTTGCCGTCGAGGGGGAAGAATGCCTGCGCGCCGGTCTCGCGCGCCAGCGAGGTCAGCTCGAACCGCATGGCCTCCACGTCTTTCTGCTTCACACTGTACTGCCCCAGTTGCACGATGTAGACGGCCACGCCCGTGCGCCGCGCGAGGTCGAGCACGCGGTCGAAGTCCACGAGGCTCGCCGTGTCGACGCCGTCCGAGATGACCACGAGCGCGTGGCGGCGCGGGGTGACATCGCCGGGCGCGATCCCGGCCGACGGGCCAGCGGCCACGGCGCTGGCGGCCGGCGCGCTCGCGGCCGACGCGCTCGCGGCCGACGCGCTCGCAGCAGACCCGCTGGCGCCAAGCTCGTTGAGCGCGACGTAGAGCGCCGTGTAGAGCGCCG
>JAHDVQ010000464.1 GCA_023384595.1 Vicinamibacteraceae bacterium
GCCGTCCAGCGCGTCTACGACGAGCGCATCCGGGCGCACGTGCACGGCCTGTGGTAGGAGGCACCCTCGAATGACGCTGTTCGGCCGCGAGGTCCATCCACAGATGGCCCTGCACCATCTTCGATTGGCCTGGTGGGCGCTGCGGGGCGGTGGCACCGCTCTGCATCGCCGCGTGGCCGCCAGTGTCCTGCGCGACCCGACTGCGCTCGAGGCGCTCGGTCCCTACGCCAACGAGATTCCGCAGGCGAGGCTCGACGACCGCAGGCCCGTGACGCTCGAAGACCGTGACTGGCGGCAGCACTTCGGGTTGCGTTTCTCCGGGCGGGGCCTCGAGATCGGCGCCCTCCACCGTCCCGTGCCGGTGCCTCCAGACGTGAGGGTCGACTACGTGGACAGGCGAACCCACGTCGAGCTGCAAGCCGACTACCCGGAGCTCGGTCCGGACCAGCTCGTCGTGCCGGCCGTCGTCACGAGTGCAGAGACGCTCGACGGCGTGGCCGACCATGCCTACGACTTTCTGATCGCCGGTCACGTCATCGAGCACATGCGCAACCCGATCGGCGCGCTCGCCAGCTGGGCCCGGGTTGTCCGACCGGGCGGCCTGATCTACCTGATCGTGCCGGAGAAGCGGACCACCTTCGACGCTCACCGCGTGCGAACCACGCTGGAGCACCTGATCCTCGACGCGCGGCGGCCATCGCGCGAGCGGGACTACGAGCACTACCTGGACTGGGCCCTGCACGTTCACGGGAAGCGCTGCGAGGAGGCACTGGCCGACGCGGATCGGCTGTCCGACGCCGACTACAGCATCCACTTCCACGTCTTCCAGCCCGACGACATCGTCGATCTCGTGGAGTGGTGCGGGCGGGCCGTTACCCCGATGCACGTCGCCGAGGGGCCGGTGGCGTCGCCGAGCGACGACGAGTTTCACGTGCTCGTGCGCACGGGCTCGTCCCAGGCGGGCAGAATCGCGGCGGAGTCGCGCGCCTGAGCCCGTGCGATCCCCTGGCGTGTGACCGGCTGCCTTCTCTACTTCCCGTTGCTCATCGCCCCGAGGAAGTCGGCGTTCGACCGGATCTTGGCCATCTTCGAGAGCAGCAACTCCATGGCCTCGACGGGCGAGAGCGGGTTGAGCACCTTGCGCAGTACCCAGATG
>JAHDVQ010000167.1:0-3287 GCA_023384595.1 Vicinamibacteraceae bacterium
GACCGATGCACAGCCCCACCGCGAGCGCTGCTGCGAGCGGTCCAGACGCGATCGTTCCGTGGGTGACGTGCCCCATGATGCCCTCCCTGCGCCTTCCTGATCTGGATCAACAGAAAGTCGGGCGAGATGTGACAGAGTCGGGGGCACGCTGAGACAGATGGGCCCGCGGTGGGCCCAGAGCGTCACGGAGGAACGACACATGGTTCGCTTGATGCAGGCTGTGCTGATTGCGCTCGTCGTCCTGGGGTGGCCCGCGATGGCGTCAGCCCATTGCGACGCCCTCGACGGGCCCGTGGTCGCCGCGGCGCGTAAGGCGCTCGAGGCGCGCGACGCGACGCCCGTGCTGAAGTGGGTGAAGCCCGAGCACGAAGCCGAGGTCAAGACGGCATTCAATCGCGCCCTCGCGGTCCGCGCGCAAGGCGGCGAGGCGCAGGCGCTCGCGGATACGTGGTTCTTCGAGACCGTCGTTCGGGTGCACCGCGCCGGTGAGGGCGCGCCGTTCGAAGGGCTGAAACCGGCGGGGCAGATCGCCCCGTTCGTCAAGGTGATCGATGCCACCATCAGCACGGGATCGGCCGACGATCTGCTCGACAAGGTCGCGGCGCACGTGCGGAGTGGCGTGAAGGAACGGTTCCTCCGCGCGCACGAGGCACGACAGCAGGCCGACGACTCCGTCGAGGCCGGCCGCGCCTTCGTGGCGGCCTACGTGGAGTACATGCACTACGTGGAGAACCTGCACAAGGCCGCCAACGGCGAGAGCGGACCGCACGCCGCGGGCTCAGACGCGGCGGCCTCGGGCTCACGCCCGCCGGCCGCGCCCACTCACGTCCACTGATTCACGGGTGCCGCGTGCCATCGACGCGGCCGTGCACGTCCACTGATTCACGGGTGCCGCGTGCCATCGACGCCCCCACGCCGATGGCGCACAGCCCCGCAAAGGCCGCGAACGCCACCCGTGTGGCTGTCACCAACCCGGGGCCCGCATCGGACGGCGACACCCCGGCGCCGACGAACACCGACAGCACCATCATCGCGAGGCCCATGCTCAGCATCTGCCCGCCGAGGCGCATCGTGCCCAGGGCGGACGCCGCCACGCCATAGCTGGCCGGCGCGACCGCGCCCATCACCGCGTTGGTGTTCGGCGACGAGAAGAGGCCGAAGCCCGCGCCGAGCACCGTGAGGGCGCCCAGGATGTACGGGATCGGGGTGGAGGCGCCCACGCCCACGAGCATGACGAGCCCTACCGTCGTCAGGCCCATCCCGGCCGACGCGACGAGCCGCGGCTCGACGCGGTCGGACCATCGCCCCGCGAGCGGCGAGACGAGCACCATCACCACCGGCTGGGCCAGCAGCACGAAGCCCGCCTGCCGCGGCGCGAGGCCGAGGACGTCCTGGAGGAAGAGGCTCATGAGGAAGCCGACGGCGAAGGTGGCGGCGTAGTTGATGAGGGCCGCGAGGTTCGACCAGGCGAAGACGCGGTTGCCGGTGAACAGCGCCACGTCGAGGACCGGGTATCGCACCGATCGCTCGAAGGCGATGAAGGCGACGAGCGCGGCGACCCCGGCGAGGATCCAGAAGGCGGCCGACGGCGACGGCGCGCGCGAGAAGCCGAACATCAGCGCCCCGAGGCCGAGCGCGTAGACCATCGATCCGGCAACATCGAAGGGCTCGCGCCGCGCCTGGGCCCAGTCACCCTTCAAGCCGGAGACCACGGCGGTGGCCGCCGCCGCCGCGAGCACGGCGTTCACGTGGAAGATGCTGCGCCATCCGAACTGCTCGGTGAGGAGGCCGCCGAGCACCGGGCCGAGCGAGAGTCCGAGGTAAACCGCCGCCACGTTGATGCCGAGCGCGGCCCCGCGCCGCGCCGGCGCGAACACGGACGTCAACACGGCGACGCTCGTGCCGAACATCATGGCGCCGCCCACGCCCTGCAGGGCCCGGGCGGCGAGCAGCATCACGAATGACGGCGCCAGCCCCGAGAGCAACGAGCCGGTGCCGTACGTGAGGATGCCCCAGGTCATCACGCGCTTTCGGCCCACGATGTCGGCCCAGCGGCCGAATGGCACCAGGCACACGGCGGCGGCGAGCAGGAAGATCGAGGCGACCCAGCTCAGTTCGAGCGCGTTCAGCCCGAGGTCGCGCGCGATGGAGGGCAGCGCGACGTTGGCCGCCGCGCCCATGAACGGCGTGAGGAACGCCGTGAGCGAGGCGACGACGAGCGCGGCGCGCTCCTGGGGCGTGTCTCCGGTGAGCATGACGAGAACCCGACACGGGGTCGGGAGTATTTTCAGTATTTGCCACCGGGGGGCTCCGCGGACAGGATCTCGGCAACTTCCGCCGGATATCCGCCGGCCCTCCCACCTCAAGTGTGCCAATCCGGCACGTCTGCAGCACTTCAGGCGGATAGCAGGCTGTCCCGTCACGGTACACGGGTTGCGTTCATCCTCTTACCGGCGCCATGGCCGGCGCCGCCGGAGGCTACTCATGCCTGCTCGACTGATGATGCCGCGGCCCTTGCCTCGTTCCCTCGCCGCGGCGCTCCTCATCCTGGCCGCCCCGGCTCTTGCAGCGGCCGGTCCTGCGGCCGAAACGGGGCCCGATGGTGCCCGCATCTACCGCGAGGCCTGCCTGCACTGCCATGGTCCCGACGGACGCGGCAGCAGCATCGAGCGGCTGTCGCTACCTGCCATCCCCGACTTCACCGATTGCGAGTTCGCCCCGCGCGAGCCCGACGGCGACTGGCTGGCGGTCATCCTGGATGGCGGGCCGGCGCGCGCCTTCGACCGGTCGATGCCCGCCTTCGGCGACGCGCTGACGATGGAGCAGGCGCAGGCGGCGCTCGATCACGTGCGATCGTTCTGCGCCAGCGCGGCGTGGCCGCGCGGCGAGTTGAACCTGCCGAAGGCGCTCGTCACCGAGAAGGCGTTTCCCGAGGACGAGGTGATCTGGCTGACGACCATCGATGTCGAGGGCCAGGGCGCGCTCGAGCACAAGGTCGTCTACGAGAAGCGCTTCGGCCCGCGCAACCAAATCGAGTTCGTCGCGCCGCTGGCCGCGCACGAGCGCGAGTCGGGTGGCTGGCAGGGCGGCATCGGCGATCTCGCCGTGGGCTTCAAGCGGGTGCTCTTCAGCGATCACCGCCAGGGACGCATCATGAGCGTCACCGGCGAGATGAAGCTCCCGACCGGCAACGACACGCGCGGCTTCGGCAAGGGCGTCGCCGCCTTCGAGCCGTTCCTCACCTTCGGGCAGATCCTGCCCGGCGACGCCTTCGTGCAGTTCCAGGG
>JAHDVQ010000167.1:3387-7821 GCA_023384595.1 Vicinamibacteraceae bacterium
CGTTCCTCACCTTCGGGCAGATCCTGCCCGGCGACGCCTTCGTGCAGTTCCAGGGGGGCGTCGAGCTGCCGTTCGACAACGACCGCCCGCGTGACGCCTTCTGGCGCGCCGTCGTGGGCCGGACCTACACGCAAGGGCTCGGCGGCCGCGCGTGGTCGCCGATGCTCGAGGTGCTGGGCGCTCGCGAGCTGCTCGCCGGCGAGAAGGCGCAGTGGGATCTGCTGCCCGAGCTGCAGGTGTCGCTCAGCACCCGGCAGCACGTGCTGTTCAACATCGGGGTGCGGATCCCGCTCACCAACTCGGGATCCCGATCGACGCAGCTGCTGACCTACATCCTGTGGGACACCTTCGACGGCGGGTTCTTCGAGGGGTGGTAGCGGAGGACGCGATGTCAGGCACTTCGAAGCCGATGATGTGGACGATGACCGCGGTGGCCTCCGCGTGGATGATGGCGGCGTGGGTGACGGTGGCGGCCCAGGGCCAGGTCGTGAGCGCGCCCACGGCGGCGCTGCCGGGACCGGCGCTCTTCGAGCCGGCCGCCACCTGCACGTCCTGCCACACGGGCATGGTGACGCCGCGGGGCGAGGACGTTTCGTTCGCCACGCAATGGGCGACGTCCATGATGGCGAACTCGGCGCGCGACCCGTACTGGCAGGCCGCCGTGCGGCGCGAGGTCACCGATCACCCGACCGCGGCGGCCGCCATCGAGAACGAGTGCGGCATCTGCCACATGCCGATGGCGCACTTCCCGGAGCGCCGCGCCGGCCGGCAGGCGTCGGTCTTCGCGCGCCTGCCAGTCGGGCAGGTCGCCACGCCGGAGGCCACGCTGGCGGCCGACGGCGTCTCGTGCAGCGTGTGCCACCAGGTGAGTGCGCGCGGGCTCGGCGAGCGCGCGAGCTTCACGGGCGGCTTCGACATCGACACGACCACGGCGGCGGGCGTGCGCCTGGCTTACGGGCCCTTCGACGTCGACGCCGGCCGCCGCCGCATCATGCGATCGGCCGCGGGGTTCGTGCCCGAGCGCGGCGAGCACCTGGCGGGATCGGAGATGTGCGCCACCTGCCACACGCTCATCACGCACTCGCTCGATGCCGAGGGGCGCGCCATCGGCGAGCTGCCGGAGCAGGTGCCGTACCACGAGTGGCGGCACAGCGGCTACCGGCAGACGCACACGTGCCAGGCGTGCCACATGCCGCCGGTCGAAGAGGAGATGCCTGTCACCCGTGTGTTGGGGCAGCCGCGTCCCCAGGTGTCGCGGCACTCGTTCCGCGGCGGCAACAGTTTCATGACGCGGCTCTTCGCGCGGCACGGCGCCGAGTTGGGCGTCACCGCGACGCCGCAGGATCTCGATGCGGCGACGGCGCGAACCGACGCGCACCTGCAGAGCGAGGCCGCGCGGCTCGATCTCGAGGACGTCCGCCTCGACGGCGATCGTCTGCTGGCGCGCGTCGCCATCGAGAACCTCGCGGGCCACAAGCTGCCGACGGCGTATCCGTCGCGCCGCGTCTGGATCAACTTCGTCGTGCGGGACGCGCAGGGCGGCGTGGTGTTCGAGTCGGGCGGCGTCGAGCCCACGGGCGTCATCCGCGGCAACGACAACGACCGCGATGGTACGGCCTACGAGCCGCACTACACGACCATCGAGCAACCCGACCAGGTGCAAATCTACGAGAGCGTGATGGCCGACCCGCAGGGGGCGGTGACGACAGGACTCCTCACCGCGGTGAAGTACGTCAAGGACAACCGCATCCTGCCGCGGGGCTTCGACAAGGCGACGGCCGAGGCCTGGGTCGCCGTGCACGGCGCCGCCCTCGACGATGCCGACTTCGTGGGCGGTCGCGATCGGGTGACCTACACGGTGGCCGTGCCGGCGGGGCGCGGACCGTACCGCGTCGCTGCCACGCTCTACTACCAGACGATTGGCTTCCGGTGGGCCGAGAACTTCCGGCGCTACACGGCGGCCGAGCCGCAGCGATTCGTCCGCTACTACGAAGGGCTCGCGGTGGCCTCGCCGGTGCGCCTCGCCACGGCGAGCGCCGAGGTGCGATGAACCGCAATGGGCTGCCGGCCCCGGCGATCGGCGAGGTGCGATGAGCCGCAATGGGCTGCCGGCCCCGGCGATCAGCGAGGTGCGATGAGGGCTGATTCCCCGATGACCGAAGGGGACTGGATGCTGCCGGCATGATTCTCGGGTACATCCTCGTGTTCGCGCTGCTCGGCAGCGTGGCGTCACTCGTCTTCGCGGGGCTGGTGCTCCTGCTGCCCGATCGCGTGCACCGCGTCGTGCTCCCGTGTCTCATCAGCTACGCCATCGGCACGCTGCTCGCGGCCGCGCTGCTCGGCCTCGTGCCGCACGCGCTCGGTCACGCCCCGGCGCGCGGGGTGATGGCGACGCTGCTCGGCGGCGTGCTGGTGTTCTTCGTGCTCGAGGGCCTGCTGCTCCTCCGGCACTGCCACGAGGTGGATTGTCCAAAGCATGGCACCGCGGGCCCGCTCATCCTGGTGGGCGACGCGCTGCACAACCTCGTCGACGGCGTCGTCATCACGGCGGCCTTTCTCGCTTCGATTCCGCTCGGCATCACGACGTCGCTCGCGATCATCGCGCACGAGATCCCGCAGGAGACGGGTGACTTCGCCATTCTGCTGCACGGCGGCTACACGCGGGGTCAGGCATTTGCCTACAACCTGCTGTCGAGCCTCTCGACGCTGGTGGGCGCGCTCGGCGCGTTCTGGCTCCGCGGTCCCATCGAGTCGGCCCTGCCGTACGTGATGGCGCTCGCCGCGGCCAGCTTCCTCTACATCGCCATGGCAGATCTGATCCCGATGGTGCACGGCAACCGGCCTCGCAACGGGCTGGCGCGACAGGTGGCACTGGTGCTGGCGGGCGTGGCGACCATCGTGCTGCTGCACGGAGGACGATGATGGACGTGCCATCAACGCTCCTCTTCGGCCCGGTGCCGTCGCGGCGGCTCGGGCGGAGCCTGGGCATCAACAACGTGCCCGACCACACGTGCAGCTACGCGTGCGTCTACTGCCAGGCGGGTCCGACGACACGAATGACGGCGACACGGGCGGCGTTCTACGAGCCCGAGGCGATCGACGAAGCCGTGGCCGGGCGGCTCGCCGCGGCGGCCGCGGCGGGCGAGCGCATCGACTACCTGACGTTCGTTCCCGCGGGCGAGCCCACCCTCGACCTCCGGCTGGGCGAGTCGATTCGCCTGCTCAAACGCCACGGCATCCCGGTGGCCGTCGTCAGCAACGCGTCGCTGCTCTGGGCGCCGGGCGTGGCGGACGATCTGGCCGAGGCCGACTGGGTCTCGCTCAAGGTGGATACCGTGCGCGAGGCCACGTGGCACCGATTGAACAGGCCGTGCGGGACGCTGCCGTTCGACCGCGTGCTCGAGGGAGGGCTGCGGTTTGCCGCGAGCTATCGCGGGACACTGACCACCGAGACGATGCTCGTGGCCGACGTGAACGACGACGAGCGCGAGGTGACCGGGGTCGCGGGGCACGTCGCGAGGCTGGCGCCCTCGGCCGCCTACCTGCTGGTTCCGGTGCGCGCGCCGAGCGAGTCGTGGGTGCAGGCCCCCGCGCCGGAGGTCGTGGCGCGCTCGCTGGCCATCATGCGGCAGCGCGTCCCGGTCGTGATCGGGCTCACCGAGGACGAGGCCGACACGTTCTCGGGTGGCGGCGACGTGGTGACGGCGCTGCTGGCGACGGCGACGGTGCATCCCCTCCGTCGGGAGGCGGTGCAGGCGATGCTGGCGCACGCCGGCGCCGGATGGTCGGTGGTCGAGCAGCTCGTGGCCGAGGGACGGCTCGAGCGCGAGGAGTATCGAGGGCACACGTTCTACCGGACGCGGGCGCCCCGCACGGGGCGGCGCGACGAGGCCCCTGACACGAGGAGGCACACGTGAACACGCCGGTTCGCATCGGCATCATCATCTGCCATCGGTATCACACGTGCGCGGGCGGGAAGTGCTTCCGTGCCATGCGCGAACGGGAGGGGGCGTTTGAGGCGTATCGCGGGCGCGACGTCGAGCTCGTGGGGTTCACGACCTGCGACGGCTGCCCCGGCGGCAACATCGAGTACGCGCCCGAAGAGATGAAGAAGAACGGCGTGGACGTCATCCACCTCGCGACCGGCTTCGTGGTCGGCTACCCGCCGTGTCCCTACATCGATCACTTCCGGCAGTTCATTCCCGCCAAGTACGGAATCCCGGTCGTCGTCGGGACGCACCCGATTCCGGAGAAGTACCTGAAGACGCACGCCGCGCTGGGCACGTGGGCGGATGGGACGTGGGAGGAACTGCTACGGCCGACGATGTCGGATACGGCGACGCGGCTGGCGTACGACTGAAGGGTCGGAAAGCTGACACGGGGTCGGGAGTATTTTCACTTTTTGCGACGGCGGAAAATCGGGGTCGGGAGTCA
>JAHDVQ010000168.1:0-3761 GCA_023384595.1 Vicinamibacteraceae bacterium
GGGGCGGACAGCCAGACGAGACCGGCTATCGGTATCTGCGCGGCCTCGGCGTCGACACCGTCATCAGCCTGCGCACCGACGACGGGGAGCGCGCGCTGGTGGAATCGCTCGGGATGAAATGGGTGCACATTCCCATGTCGTTCCGCCCCTTCGGCTGGGGCGACGACTTCTCGGCCGACGACGTCCAGCGCTTCTTCGCCATCGTCGACTCGCCCGAGAGCGGCACGGTGTTCGTCCACTGCAAGCGAGGCGCCGACCGCACGGGCGCCATGGCGGGCTTGTACCGCGTCGCGCGCCAGGGATGGAGCGTCGACAAGGCGTTCGACGAGGCTCGCGATCTCGGCATGCGATGGTGGTTCTTTCCCGTGAAGGGCAAGATGCGGGAGTTCGCGCCGCTGGTGGCGTCAGCCGCGACCAGCCAGTAGCCTCGGGATGTCTTCCAGAATCGGCATCGTCGCCTGCTCGGCCGAAGGTGCCGCGCTCTGCTACCGGACGATTTGCACGGAGGGGGCAGCGCGGCTCGGTCCGCACGACCACCCCGAAGTCTCGCTGCACACACATCCGCTTGCCGCCTACATGGACCGGATCTACCGCGACGATTGGCCCGGCGTGGCCGAGTTGATGCTCGACTCGGCCGCGAAGCTCGCGGCCATCGGCGCCGACTTCCTGATTTGCCCGGACAATACCATCCACTAGGCCCTGCCGCTGGTCGAACCTCGGTCGCCTCGGCCCTGGCTGCACATCGCGCGCGTCGTCGCCGACGAGGCCGTCGTCCGCGGCTGCCGTCGCCTCGGTCTCACCGGCACCCGCTGGCTGGTCGAGAGCGATGTCTATCCGCGCGAACTCGCGGCGCGCGGCCTCGATGTCGTGCGCCCGGCGCCCGCGGAACGCGAGGAGATCAACCGCATCATCATGGAGGAACTGGTCTACGGTGTCTTCACACACGGAGCCGTGGCCGCGTTCCAGGACGTGATGCGGCGCATGGCCGTCGCCGGCTGCGATGCGGTAGTCCTCGGGTGCACCGAGATTCCGTTGATCATGAACGACGGGAACTCGCCACTCCCGACGCTCGACTCGACCCGGTTGCTTGCTCGCGCGGCCCTGCGGCGGGCGGTGGACGGGTAAGCATCGCGCGGCGCAGGCAACCTCCCGCCCCGCCCCTCCGTCCAATCCGGTCGAGATGCGCCCACGCGAGATCGCCGCCGCCATCCGGACCCTCGCCAGCCAGCCCGCGCTCACCCTCACGACCGTCGGGCTGCTCGCCGTCGCCATCGGCGCCAACACCGCCATCTTCAGCCTCGTGAACAGTGCGCTGCTGCGCACGCTGCCCTTCGCGGAGCCCGATCGGCTGGTGCTCGGCCGTGCGACGTTCAACGGCCGGATCAATCCGTGGGCATCCGGCTACGACTACTACGACTACAAAGAACAGAGCGCGTCGTTCGAGACGCTCGCCGCCGTCGCGTTCTCTCCGGGTCCGAGCACCGTGCTGGTCGACGGCGAGGCCGACCGGGTTCGGGGGCTCATCGTGACGTGGGACCTGTTCCGCGTGCTGCGGGTCGAGCCCGCGCTCGGCCGTCTGTTCGTCGCCGGTGAGGCCGCGCCGGGCCGCGCCGACTCCATCGTCATCAGCTACGCCTACTGGCAACGGCGCTTCGGCGGGTCGCCCGACGTCGTCGGGCGCCCCGTCGTCGTCGACGGCGCCCCGTTCACCGTCGTCGGTGTGCTGCCCGCGGGGTTTCACTTTCTCTACGACACGGACTTCTGGCGGCTCACGTTCCGTGGCGGGCCCTCCGCGACGGCACGACGGTTTCACAACCTGCTGCTCGTCGGCCGGCTCCGGCCCGGTGTCGCCCTCGACTCGGCGCAGGCCGAGGTGGACGTCATCTCGACGCGGCTCGCGGCGCAGTATCCCGACACGAACACGGACAAGGCGCTCCGGCTGACGCCGCTGCACGCGGCGATGGTCGAGGACCTCCGCACGGTGCTGTGGATGCTGATGGGCGCCGTGGGGCTCGTGCTGCTCATGGCGGCGGCGAACGTCGCGGGCCTGCTGCTCGCGCGAGGGCAGGCGCGGCTCTCCGAGGTCGCCATCCGCACGGCGATGGGCGCCTCGCGCGCGACGCTGGTGCGACAGTTTCTGACCGAGAGCCTGGTGCTCGCGCTCGCCGGCGGCGCCGCGGGTCTGGGCCTGGCCGGGCTGCTGCAGGGCCTGCTCACGAAGCTGCTGCCGGTCGACCGCGTCGGCGCCGTCGATCCGGGACTCGACGCGGCGGTGCTCGCTTTTGCCCTGGGCGTGTCGCTCGTCACCGGTCTGGTCTTCGGCGTGCTGCCGGCCCTCCGGGGATCGCGGGCCGATGTCGTGAGCCTGCTGTGCGGCGGCGCGCGCGCCACCGAGACGCGCGCGAGCTTCCGGCTGCGCGGCGCGCTCGTCGCCGTGCAGGTGGCGCTCGGCGTCGTGCTCCTCGCGGGCACCGGGCTGCTCGTGCGGAGTCTCACGCGGCAGATGGCCGTCGACCCGGGTTTCGACACGGAGAACGTGCTGACGGCCGGCGTGCGCGTGTCGGAGCGCGACTACCCCGAGCGCGAGCAGCGTCTCGCCTTCCTGACCTCGTTCGTCGACGAGGTGCGGCAGCTGCCGGGCGTCGAGTCGGCGAGCCTCGTGAGCCAGCTCCCCATCCGGCACCCGGGCAACAACCTGTACGTGCACCGCCCCGGCGAGGAAGTGACCGCGGCAATGGAACGCTCGGCGGATCTGCGCGTCGTGCTGCCCGGCTACTTCGCGACGCTGCGGATGCCGATGGTGGCCGGACGCGACTTCGCCGACGCCGACGACGCCGGCAGCCCTCGCGTGATCGTGATCACGCAGTCACTGGCGACGCTGATGTTCCCCGGCGAGGACCCCATCGGCCGCACGCTGGTCGTGGACCTGGGCGAACAGGTTCCGCACGAGGTCGTGGGCGTCGTCCGCGACGCGCGTATCGGGCGCCTGGGCGGCGAGGCCTTTCACGCGATGTACCTGTCGTTGCGGCAGTCGCCGAGGCCGGTGATGCACCTCGTGGCGAGGACGTCGGGCGATGCGGCGGCGCTCGTCGCGCCGGTCAGGGAAGTGCTCCGCCGGAAGGACCGCACCATCCCGCTTGCCGAGCCGGCGACGATGGCGGCGATCGTGGACGAGGCGCTGGCGTCACGCCGCGTGGTGACGCTCGCGCTCGGGCTCTTCTCGGCCGTCGCGATCGCGCTCGCCCTGGTGGGCCTGTATAGCATCCTCGACTACTTCGTCCGCCAGCGACGGCGCGAGCTGGGCGTGCGGATGGCGCTCGGCGCCGGCGCCGCGCAGGTGATGTCGCTGGTGCTGGGGCGCGGCCTCGTGCTCGTGGGGGTGGGGGTGGCCGTCGGGGTCGGGGCGGCCCTCGCCGCCGCGCGCGGGATTCGGGCGCTCCTGTACGACACGACGCCGGCCGATCCGCCGACCTTTGTCCTGGTGACGATGTCCTTCCTGGTCATCGCGACGGCCGCCTGCCTGCTTCCCGCCTGGCGCGCGGCCCGCACGAACCCCGTCGACGCGCTGCGGTAGGGGTCAGGTCTGGCACAGCACATTCGCGGGGTCAGGTCTGGCATCGCACATCGGGGTCAGGTCTGGCATTGCACAACGGCCGGTATTGGCCATGCCCCGGCCGGTCACTGTGCAATGCCAGACCTGACCCCATCACTGTGCAATGCCAGACCTGACCCCATCACTGTGCTGTGCCAGACCTGACCCC
>JAHDVQ010000168.1:3861-6476 GCA_023384595.1 Vicinamibacteraceae bacterium
TAGGGTACGAAGTGAATCGTTCACTACCACTGAGTCGCCGATGTCCGAGAATCCCGCGCTCGAGCCACGCCCCGCCCGCCGTCGTCCGTCCCGGCCCGGCAGCCGGCCGTCCGCCCCACCGGTGCCGCAGGCCGACCACCCGGCCGAAGTGCAGGCGAGCGCCCTCCGGCAGACGCGCCGCAGCCACTCCACCGAAACCGCCGAGGACTACGTCGAGGCCATTGCCGTTCTGACCGAGACCACGGGCGAGGCCCGCGCCGTGGACCTCTCGAAGCGGTTCGGCGTGTCGCACGTCACCGTCAGCCGCACGATCTCGCGGCTCCAGCGCGACGGCTACGTCTCGTCGCGGCCCTACCGCGGCGTGTTCCTCACCGACAGCGGCGCGCGCCTGGCCACCGCCGCGCGCGAGCGCCACGCGCTGGTGGTGGCCTTCCTGCGGTCGCTCGGCATCCCCGAGCACGCCGTCCAGCTCGATGCGGAAGGCATCGAGCACCACGTGAGCGACGAGACGCTCGCGGCGTTCCGGCGTCACCTGGCCGCCACCGGCGCCCGCGCGCCCCGGACGCGGAGGCGCCAGCCATGACGACGCTCGTCGTCACAATGCTCATCGCGGGGGTCGTCGCGCTCCTCATGTGGCCGCGCCATGGTCTCGTCGGCCGCGCCCGCCGCGCCCGCGAGCTGGCGCGCCGGTCACGGGGCGAGGACGCGTTGAAGCACCTGGTCAAGAGCGAGGCGTCGGGGCGCCCCGCCACGCTCGAGAGCATCGCCGGCATCCTCGAGATCTCGACCACGGCGGCCGCCCACCTCGTGGCGGAGCTCGAGGCCGACGGCCTGGTCCGGCTCGACGCGGGCACGGTCGGCCTCGCGCCGCAGGGCCGCACCGTCGCCCTGCACCTCGTGCGCGCGCACCGGCTGTGGGAGAGCTACCTCGCCGAGCAGACCGGCGTCGCCGAGCAGGAGTGGCACGCGCTCGCCGACAGGCAGGAGCACCTGCTGACGCCCGGCGGCGTCGACGCGCTCGCGGCTCGCCTGGGGCACCCGATGCGCGACCCGCACGGCGACGTCATCCCGCCGCCCGGCGGCGACCTCGAAGGCGAGCACGCGCCCACCCTCAATTCGGTCGAGCCCGGACGGGCGGTCGAGATCGTGCACATCGAGGACGAACCAGCATCGGTCTACCAGCAGCTCACCGCCGGCGGACTTCGGCCGGGGATGAAGGCGTTCGTCATCGAGAAGAACGCGGCCGGCGTCAGGTTCTGGGCCGACGGCGACGAGCACCACCTCGCGCCGGTCGTCGCCGAGAACGTCACGATCGCGCCCTTCGAGGGCTCACCCGGCGATCTCGCGGCCCGCCGCTACCTCTGGGGTCTCGCGTCCGGCGAGCGCGGCCGCGTCGTCGAGATCTCGCCGGCCTGCCGTGGGCCCGAGCGCCGCCGCCTGCTCGACCTCGGATTCGTGCCAGGCACCCTCGTCGAGGTCGAGATGGTGAGTCCGGCCGGCGATCCCACGGCCTATCGTCTGCGCGGGAGCGTCGTCGCGCTCAGGCGCGAGCAGGCCCGGTTCATCAGGATCGAGGCGGTCGAGACCGTTGACGCCGTGACCGAGGAGGCCCTGACGTGACGAACCAAACGCCCACCCCCGAGGCGTGCGCCTCGTGCGCGGTCCACCGCGTCTCGAGCCTGAAGAAGCTCGGCATCGCCGTCGACAGCTGGGACTACGTGGTCGCGCTCGCCGGCAACCCGAACACCGGCAAGAGCACCGTCTTCAACGCGCTCACCGGCCTCAGGCAGCACACCGGGAACTGGCCGGGCAAGACCGTCGCGCGGGCCGAGGGCGGGTTCGAATTCGAGGGGGCGCGCTACAAGCTGGTCGATCTGCCGGGCACCTACTCGCTGCTGTCGAACAGCCTCGACGAGGAGATCGCGCGCGACTTCATCCTGTTCGCGCAACCCGACGTCACGGTGATCGTGGTCGACGCCACGCGGCTCGAGCGGAACCTGAACCTGACGCTGCAGGTGCTCGAGATCACCTCGCGCGTCGTGGTGTGCCTGAACCTCGTCGACGAGGCCCAGCGGCACGGCATCGTCGTCGACGACCGCCAGCTCGCGCGTGAGCTGGGCGTGCCCGTCGTGCCGACCTCGGCCGCCTACGGCCGCGGCCTCCCTGAACTGCTTCAGGCCGTCGCCGAAGTCGCCACGGGCCAGGTCGCACCGCGTCCCCGCCGGCTGGAAGCCGAGCCGCCGTCGGTGAAACCGGCGCTCGTCGATCTGATGGCGAAACTCGAGGCCGCCTTCCCCGGCCTTCCGAACCCGCGATGGGTCGCGCTGCGCCTGCTCGGCGGCGACGACGCGATCGTCCGCGCGCTCAGGACGGGTGAACTGGAGCTGTTGTCTGATTCGCTTCGCGCGTCGCGAGCCGTTGCCGGATAGCCCCATGCACACCACCGCCCACGCCATTCCGCCGCGTCCCGAGGCCGAAGCCATCCTGCGCGCCGCGCACGAGTGGCGGGAGCGCCTCGATCGGGATCTGCACGAGCCGCTCGTCGAGGCCATCTACGAGCAGGCCTCGCGCATCGTGGACCGCACGGTCTCGCGGCCCGGCAAGGCCGCGCGGCC
>JAHDVQ010000168.1:6576-7820 GCA_023384595.1 Vicinamibacteraceae bacterium
CGCGGCCCGGCAAGGCCGCGCGGCCGACCCTCGATCGCACGATCGACCGTCTCGTGACGAGCCGACGCTGGGGCATCCCGATCATGGTCCTGCTCTTCGCGGGCATGCTCTGGCTCACGATCACCGGCGCCAACGTGCCGTCGGCGATGCTCGCGTCGCTGCTGCTCGACGTCGTGCACCCGTGGCTGCGCGGCACGGCGGCCGCGCTCGGGGTCCCCGCGTGGGTGAGCGGCCTCACCATCGACGGCATGTACCTGGCGACGGCGTGGGTCGTGAGCGTGATGCTGCCGCCCATGGCCATCTTCTTTCCGCTCTTCACCCTGCTCGAGGACTTCGGCTACCTGCCTCGCGTCGCTTTCAACCTCGATCGTCTCTTCAAGACGGCCGGCGCCCACGGCAAGCAGGCGATGACCACGATGATGGGGTTCGGGTGCAATGCGGCGGGCGTGGTGTCGACGCGCATCATCGACAGCCCTCGCGAGCGGCTGCTCGCCATCATCACGAGCAACTTCGCCATCTGCAACGGCCGCTGGCCGACACAGTTCCTGATTGCGACCATCTTCATCGGCACGCTGGCGCCGGCTCACCTCGCGGGGCTCGTGGCGGCGGGTGCCGTCACGTTGGTCGCGCTGCTGGGCGTCGTCCTCACACTCGTCGTCGGGGGCGTGCTGTCGCGCACGGTGCTGCGCGGCGAGGTCAGCACGTTCAGCCTCGAGCTGCCGCCCTACCGCCCGCCGCGCGTGCTGCAGACGCTCTACACGTCGCTCATCGATCGCACGCTGTTCATCCTCTGGCGGGCCGTGATCTTCGCGCTGCCGGCAGGGGCCGTGATCTGGCTGAGCGCGAACGTCGAGGTCGGCGGGCGGAGTCTGGCGGAGCACTTCATCGCCGGCACCGATCCCGCCGCCTGGTATCTCGGACTGAACGGCGTCATCCTGCTCGCGTACGTCATCGCGATTCCCGCCAACGAGATCGTCATCCCGACGATCCTGATGCTGACGGTAATGGCCACGGGTGCGCAGGGAGTGGGCGAAGGGGCCGGCGTGATGTTCGAGCTCGACTCGCAGGAGTCGCTGCGCGCGCTGCTCGAGGCCGGCGGGTGGACGGTGCTCACCGCCGTGAACCTGATGCTCTTCAGCCTGCTGCACAATCCCTGCAGCACGACCATCTACACGATCTAC
Organism: Vicinamibacteraceae bacterium; assembly: GCA_023384595.1. Classification (GTDB taxonomy): domain Bacteria; phylum Acidobacteriota; class Vicinamibacteria; order Vicinamibacterales; family JAFNAJ01; genus JAHDVQ01. The sequence goes on from JAHDVQ010000168.1 coordinate 7,758, forward strand.
AAGGAGACGGGCAGCGGGAAGTGGACGGCCGTCGCGGCGCTGCTTCCGCTGGCGCTCGGCATC
>JAHDVQ010000465.1 GCA_023384595.1 Vicinamibacteraceae bacterium
GCATCGGGCTCGCCGCAGCCGCGCATCGCGATGTAATGCGCGGTCCAGTCACCGATGCCGCGAATCGCGCGCAGCCGGGTGACCGTGTCGTCAATCGACGCGCCGCGCGCGAAGAGGCGGGGGTCGGCGGCGGCGGCCTCGGCCACGGCACGAAGCGCGGCGACGCGGGCCCCGGGCGCGCCCATCGACGAGAGGTCGGCCCGCAAGACCGCCGACGCGGTGGGGAAGAGCCGATCGAGCCCGTCAATGCCCGTCTGGACGTGCGAGCCGCCACGTTCGACGAGCCGGCCGTTCAACTGCCGGGCGTGCTCGACCGACACCTGCTGTCCCAGCACGGCCCTGGTGGCCACTTCGAAACCGTCCCAGCCGCGGAAGACGCGGGGCAGCGCACGCCCGGACAGCAGCGCGGCCAGCGTCGGGTCCCGGGTGAGGTGCTCGGCGACGGGGCGAAGGTCGGTCTCGAGATCGAGCATGTACCGGACGCGGTCGCGCGCCGCCGCCGCGGCGTGCCGCGAGAGTCCGCGGGTCACGACGGTCACCGTGTTGCGTCCGGGGTCGAAGGCGATCTCGATGACGCCCGTCTCGTCAAGGCACGCGATGGTCCGCTGGTAGCGTCCGTTCGCCACACGCTCCACGCCGGCGACCCCGCGCGCGGCGAGGAAGGCGAGCAGGCCGGGCCAGTCCAACGGGCCAAGGCAGGGAAGACGGAATCGGCGAGCGAAGGTTGGAGGCGCCGCCCGGATTCGAACCGGGGATGGAGGTTTTGCAGACCTCTGCCTTACCACTTGGCTACGGCGCCGATTGTCTGAGACGCGATCGCGTCGCACACCACGGTCGCCTTCAGCGGCGACAACAACGGGTGACGAACGCGTGATGCATGGCGGGAGAAGAAATGGAGCGGGAAACGGGATTCGAACCCGCGACTTCGACCTTGGCAAGGTCGCACTCTACCACTGAGTTATTCCCGCTCGGGGTAGTGCCGCGACCCAAGAACGTTACCACACGGAGCGACGGACAGCAATTGGGCCTCGGGCCTCGGGGCCGTGGCCTTGGCCCGACAGTGGGAGCCCCCAAGGTCCAAGGCCCAAGGTCCACCGTGCTACCCTGTCTCCGTCTCGCCCCCCACGTGAGACCGTGCCATGACC
>JAHDVQ010000466.1 GCA_023384595.1 Vicinamibacteraceae bacterium
AGCACCCTGCCGGCATCCTCCCAGGTGTGCGGCGCCACGGTGAAGTGGTGCGTCATGGCCTCGGCGTCGCGCGCGTGGCGCTGCAGAGACGAGGACGCATACAGGGAGCTGCCCCCCGCGAGGGTGTTCGCCGTCCGCGTGATCTCCGCAACGGTCTCGACCGCGTGTGTGGAGGCGGCGCGCGCGAGCGCGATCTGCCGGGCCGACGGCGCCTGACCGCCCGAAACCGCCTGCCAGATGTCGTCCACCGTCGCGTACAGGAGGGCCCGTGCGGCGGCGAGCGCGGCTTCGGCACGCGCGTAACCGGCCTGCGCGAGCGGCCTCTCGGCCGCGGGAGCGGTGTAGAGCGTCGGCACTTTCGTCTCGAGGGCCTCGCGCAGCTCGTCGAGCGCGGCGCGTGCGATGCCGAGACCGACGGCGGCCAACTGGTAGACGAACAGCCCGAGCGGCGGCATCTGGAAGAGCGGTTCGCGGCGGTGGGACGAGGAGTCGAGCAGCACGAAGACGCGCCGCTCCGGGACGAAGGTGCCCTTCACGCTGACGTCCACGCTCCCGGTGCCGCGCAGCCCGCTCACGTGCCACGTGTCGTCGAGCGTCACGTCGGCCACCGGCAGGCACACGTGCACGATCTCGGGGCCATGCGGCGTCATACGGGGCCCGCCGTTCTCCATCATGAGCCAGCCAGCCCACACCCAGTCGCTGTGCGTGATGCCGCTGGCGAACGCCCAGCGCCCGGACACGCGCAGGCCGCCGTCCGCGCGCACGGCCTGACCCGCCGGCGCCGCGAGGCCCGCGCTTGGCGCGGCGGGATCGGCGAACACCTCGCGGGCACCGTCCTCGGGCATGTAGCCGGCGACCACGTTGTTGCCGATCCCCACCATCGCGCACCAGCCAGTCGAGCCGTCGGCCGTGGCGATGGTCTCGATGAGGCGCATCACGTCGAGGGGCGTGGCTTCGACGCCCCCGAGCGCGCGCGGCACCGTCAGGCTGAAGAGCCCGGTGCGGCGCAGGTCGTCGGCGAGGTCGCGCGGCAAGCGCCGCGCCTGCTCGATCTCGTCGCGCCGCTGCCTGACGACGGGCAGCAGGCGCTCCACGTTCCCCGCGATGCTACTGACGTTCATGGCGTACCTCCATCCGGCATC
>JAHDVQ010000169.1 GCA_023384595.1 Vicinamibacteraceae bacterium
TCGCACGCATCGCACGAGCCGTGGCCTGCCAGCCGTAGCTCGCACGCATCGCACGAGCCGTGGCCTGCCAGCCGTAGCTCGCCAGATATCAGGCGAGCGAAGGCTGGTGGGCGGTACAGGAATCGAACCTGTGACAGCCGGTGTGTAAAACCGGTGCTCTACCTCTGAGCTAACCGCCCGGGCACGTGCACCGACTGCCCAACAGAAGGACGAGTATACCTGTGGCGGCAAAGCGAGGTCAACGGCCCGGTGGCCGCGGCGACCATGGGATCGCCGCGGCCAGTGCCGCGTCGGCGCGTCGGCGCGCCGCTATCGGCACGGGGCGCCGCCAGAATTCGTGAAGAGCGCACGGACGCGCGCGACGTCGCCGGCGCCGACCACCCCATCCCTGTCGAGATCGTAGGCTTCGAGCGGGTGGGGCATCGGCTGGCCGCCGGCGGCTGCGAACACCGTCGCCACGTCGGCGAGGTCCACGCAGCTGTTGTCGTCGACGTCCGCCTCGCAGACGAAGGTCCCCAGTTGGAAGAACCGTTGATACGTGAGGCCGACCTGGGTCGGAACCAGCGCCCCGCCGCTCGGACGGAGCAGGTTCGACATCACGGGCACGCCGAGGAACTCGAACGGCTCCGACGTGAACCAGAACCACTTCGTGACGTCGGGTTGGCATCGCAGTCCCTCGACCATGCCGGCTGCGAGCATGGCCACGTCGTCTTCGACGGCCCGTGGGTCGAGGTTGCCGAACTCGGTGACCCAGACTTCACCGGCCCCGGCGGCGCGCATGGCGTTGACGCTGGCACCGAGCACGGCCGCGAAGGCTTCCGGTGAGTGCCTGGGGTCGGATGCGCCCAACGGATAGACGTGCAGGTTGCCGACCGGCACCTCGAACCTTGGCGGGAGCCACGCGCGGAACGCCGAGAACCAGGCGGCCGTGGTCTCCGCCTGATACAGGACGTTCAGCAGCCTCGCCAGATCCACGCCCGCCACGTCCAGGTCGAACCGATCCGCGACGAGCGTGGCGGGGTCGTCGACGAACTCCTTCACGAAGAGCCCGCCGTGCAGCAGACGGGCGTCCGGGTCGAGGCCGGTGATGAGGTCGTAGTAGCGCACGTAGTGACGGGCGTACTGCAACGGCGTCAGGTACGGGAACCAGTTCGGTTCGTTCGCGACCTCCCAGTTCTGCCCGACCACGCCGCCGGCAATCGCCGCGGCAATCTTCGACTGCTCCCGGTCGTAGATGCGCCGCAGCACCTCGTCCTGAGACGGTGCCCAGGCGCCGCCGAAGAGGTACTGGCCCAGGACCCGCTTGACGACGAGCTCCTCCGAGAGATCGGGCACCCCGTTGCTGTTGACGTCGAGCGTGCCGAGCAACTCGCGGATGGCCTTCCGGACCTCCGTGTCGACTTCATCCATCACCTTGCGGTCGAGCTTCTTGCTGGTGAACTTGATGCCGAGCGCGCGCCACTTGGTGTGTCCGAGCGTGGCACTGGTGACCGTCACGACAGGGGTGCCGCTGTGGAATACCCTCCGCCCGTGAGCAGTGCCGGGATGTTCGAACGAGGGCGGCACAATCCTGACGAAGAACCACGCGCCGACCTCGTCCTCGAAACCAAGGGCCACGGTCAGACGTAGCTCGATGGTGGTGCGTATCCGGGGCGTGCCCGTGACGATACCCTTGTTGTCGCTCAGGTCGAAGTGCCAGTCGGTGTTGAACGAGACCTTGAACTCTCCAAGCTCCAGGACCGTGTCGTCCACCAGTCTGACGCCGGGGGTGAACACCAGCGAGAGCGAGTCGCTGAGCGACACCGAAGGATTGCGCGAGTACACGCGGTACGCGCATTTCTTGAACGGACGCCACAGGCACACGTCCGTGTGGGCGGCGTCCTCCCAGACGTCCTCGATGGAGTCGGTCGTCTCTGCCCACGTGCCGACGACTTTGGGCGCCAGGTAGGTGCTGACGAGCGTCGACACGAGGGGGGCCATGACGTTCACGGCCTCACGTGTCCTCGGCAGAGACGGATCCGCGTCGATCAGGCCGAGCAAGGGCCAGACCCACTCGAAGGGGATGGGTGTTCCGTCGGGCAACCGCGTGTCGAGACCGAGCGCGGCGTAGTCGGTTCGCCCGTCGATCTTGCCCACAGTCCACAGCTTCCTCAGGTGCGCCGGCGGCGGATGATCGATCGAGTCGTTGTAGTCGCGGTACCACAGCATGCCCAGATGCTGGGCACCAGACGCGTCTGCTGTGCCGAAGCGGTAGTCCGTTTGCGCCTGGGCCGGCGACGACGCACTGTCCGTCAGACACAGGAGCAGCACGGTGAGAGCCGTGCGGATGATCTTCCCTGCGTGCTTCATAGCGGCTCCTCTCGATTCCCGATCGGGACGGTCCTTCATCCCGGGGCCACGAGTGGCCGGGTTACGACTGTTGAGTCAGCGCTGCAATTGAAGTGGAGCCTGCGAACCTGGCACGGTGCGCCGGCGCGGGGCGGGAGCGAGAGGCCCGGGACGACCATGGGCCGCTCTGACGAGGGGGCTGGCTACCGCCAAGTATACGCCTCGGCGAAGGCTCGGGTAGTGCGCTCGCGCCGGATCGTGTCCGGCTGATACACCCGGTGGGAACCCTCGAGCTGGATTGCCACCGGGTGCGCGCCCTACAGTGGAGACACGTGCCATCTCGAGACGCTGTCCCCCGCAGTCCCGACCGCACGACCGAGGTACCCCATGGCCAAGTACGGACCCAAGGCTTCAGAGAAGGTCGAAGAAGCGGTCAGCGAGATGAAGAAGGGGACGCTCCGGAGCAGCTCGGGCGACAAGGTGACCAGCCGCAAGCAGGCGATCGCCATCGGCCTGTCCGAGGCGCGGCGTGCCGGGGGCAAAGTACCGAAGAAACGGGCTGCGAAGGCTACCAAGGCTGCCAAGGCTACGAAGGCTACCAAGGCTACGAAGGCCACGAAGCGGAAGTCCACGAAGAAGCGCTGACCCCTCATTCGGCCCCCGCCAAACGGGCGTAGAATGCGGGTGCGCATCCTCCTCCGGGAGGCGGCCGTGTTCAGCGCGCTCGCCGTTTGTCCACCGTCCGAACGGTCCTGCGACCGTCCGGGTGGGTCTTACCCTCTCGTCTGTCCCCACCTCGACGCCCCCGGTTCCCACAACTGGCCCAGGTCTCGTGCCGTTGCGCGCCGAACGCGCGGGCGGCCGGAGTGCGTGGAGGTGCAGGATGCGACCGCATCACGACGTTCCGTGCGCCGGACTCGGCGCCCTGGGATTCATCGTCGGCGCCCTGATCGCGACGCCCGTCTTCGCGCATCGAACGCCGGCGATCGATCCGGTCGATCAGCAGCAGCTCCTTGCCAACACGACGACGGTCTACACGCTCGCCGCCGGTGACGGGCATGCCCTCACGCAGGTCATCACGGTCGGCCGATCCGGCACGTTGATTGGCGTCGCCCTCTCGATCGGCTGCAGCGCCGGAGCGGTGCTCTCCCTCGATATCCAGGCAGTCGACGGCGGGTTGCCGAACGGCACGACGCTGTCGACGCTGAGCAGTCCGGTACCCGCTGGGTTCCCGACGACGCCGGGTCCCTTCTGGACCTTCTGGCTCTTCCCCGGAGTCAGCTTCACCAGCGGACAGCAGTTCGCCGTGAACCTCGCGATGGCGGGCGGCATCTGCAGTGTCGCGAGTTCGGCGGTGCACGACCCGTATGCCGCCGGGCATGCCTACTGGTTCAGCGGGACCACCTGGGAGCCGCTGGCGCTCGACGATCTGCCGTTCCAGACGCTCGTCGAGGCGCGAGTGGCGAGCACGGGCGCGATGGGGGCCGCGAGTCTCGTCGACGGCGACTCCCACTACTACCTCAACACGGATGCGCGCAGTCTCGACGTGTACACCCCCGCTGGCGGCTACAGCGCCGGACCCGTGACCGGGCGGCTCGTCCCACAGGCCGGAGGTGGCGAGGCGGTCATCTTCGACTTCACCACGTTCGTGCTCGGTCCGGGGGTGCTGCTGGACGTGGTCGGCAGCCTCGGCCGCCCTGCCGTGATTGCGGCGACCGGTGACGTGACCATCGGGGGAACCCTTCGCGCGGGGCACGGCCGGGCGGGCGGCGCCAGCGCGAGCGCTCCCGGTGCGCCGGCCGGCGCCGGCGGTGGTGAAGGGGGCGGCGGTCCGGGGTACTTCGTCAGCGTGTGGAGTGACGGGTTCCAGACCTACGAGCCGTTGCTGGGCGGTGGCGGTGGCGGCGGGGGTGGAAGCCTAGACGGCATTGAGGGATCGCCGAGCAACCTGCTGATCGACGTCGATGGCCTGCCTCATGCCCTCCCCGGAGGCGCAGGCGGCGCCTCGTCGATCCTGCGTGACGTGCTGTCGGCCGGAGGCGGTGGTGGCGCCGGCGGAAACCGTCCGGTGTTCAGCGAGCCGATCACATACGGCTTCGGGGCCGGCGGCCGCGGCGGTGGCGCGCTCGCCATCGTCACGCCGGGAAGCCTCCGGGTCCTTTCAACGGGGCGAATCGACGCCAACGGCGAGCCCGGTACAGCCAGCAACGGCGGCGGGGGTGGCGGCGGCGGGGGTGGCGGCTACCTCCTGCTGCTCGCGGGCGGCGCCTTTTCGGTCGAGGCCGGTGGCGTGGTGACGGCCGCCGGCGGAAACGGCGGTGCGGGTCCGCTCGCCCCCCAGACCGATGGCCAGGGGGGAGACGGTGGCGGCGGACGGATCCTGTATGTGGCGAGCTCGGTGGACGTGCCGGGCTCGCTGACGGCTGGAGGCGGTTGGGTCGAGTCCTTCATGGAGGTCTCGGGTGTCGTCACCGATCTGGAGGGGAAGGGCGTCGCCAACGTGCCGGTCCGGCTGACGGGCTACAGCGTCGGCGTGGCGCTCACCGACGCCAGGGGACGCTACACGCTCAGCGGCGTCATCCCGGGATCGCAAACCATCACGCCCGACCTCGCGGGCTTCACGTTTTCACCGGCGTTTGCCACGCCGACCTACCTGGACATGTCGGCCGACTTCGTGGTGACGAGCGGCGTCTTCCGGCGGTATCTCGCCGAGGGGGCGACGCACTCGGGCTTCGATGTACAGCTCGGCGTGCTGAACACTACCGACGTCATCGCGCAAGCCCTCTTCAACTTCCTCACGCCGTCGGGGCCGATCTCGAGGACGCTCGCCGTGCCGGCTCGCACGCACGTCACGTTCCGTCCCAAGATCGAAGTGCCCGGCCTGGCGAGCGCGGACTTCTCGACGGTGCTCGAGTCCGACGTGCCCCTCTCGCTCGATCGCACGATGAGTTGGGACGCACGGGGGTATGGGGCGCACGCCGAGTCGAGCGTGGCCGGTCCGGCGTCGACCTGGTATCTCGCCGAGGGCGCGACGCACTCGGGCTTTGCGCTCTACTACCTCGTGCAGAACCCGAACAACGACGCGGTCACGGTCGACGTCGAGTGGCTGCTCCCGCCGTCGTTCGTGGCGCCGTCCGGCTTCCAGCCCGTGCACCACGTGTACGTGCCGGCGCGCAGCCGGGGCACGGTGCACGTGAACCTCGTCTACGGCTTGTCGAACACCGACGTGTCGGCGATCGTGCGCGCCCCCGCGCACCGTCCGGTGATCGTCGAGCGGGCGATGTACCAGAGCCGCACCCGCTGGTTCGAGTCCGGCCACGACAGCGTCGGCGTGACCTCGCCGCAGCCGTCGTGGTTCTTTGCCGAAGGCGCCACGCACAGCGGGTTCGCGCTGTATCTGCTCGTGGCGAACCCCAACGACACGGAGGCGGACGTCGAGATCCGGTACCTGCTCAGAAACGGCGTGACGTTCACGATCGGCTCGGCCCAGGATCCCCGGCTGCGGCTCCCCCCGAAGTCGAGGCTCACGATTCCCGTCGAAACGCACGACGCGCGGCTCGTCAACGTGGACGTCTCGGCGGTCGTGCGCGAGACGACGGGGAAGGGCATCGTCGCGGAACGGGCCATGTGGTGGTGGGGGAGTTACTGGGCCTGGACCGAGGCGCACAACTCCGCCGGGGCCGTGGAGACGGGCATCGCCTGGGCGCTGGCGAGCGGCTATCTTGGCGGGCCGGGCCAGGCCGCCACGTACGTGCTCGTGGCCAACACCTCGCCCTTCCCGGCTCTGGTGCGCGCAACGCTGTACTTCGAGAACGGTCAGACCGCGACGACCGAGATGACCCTCGCGGCGAACAGCCGCGCGAACTTCAACCTGGCCCCGCAGCACATTGCCGACTACCCGACGCTCGTCCCGTACTTCAGCGCCACCGAGGTCGCCGCCGGGAAGCGCTTTGGCGTCAGGGTCGAGAGCCTCGACACCGCTCACGGGCCCGCGCAGATTGTCGTCGAGCGGGCGATGTACTGGAGTGCCGAGGGCGTGTGGTGGGCGGCGGGGACGGGTCTCGTGGCGGTCCGGCTCTATTGAAAGGGGGTGCTGTTGAAAGGGGGTGCTTGTCCAGTCGTGGCGTTCCGGCTACCCTGTCGTCACCCCACGCCAAGGAGCCCGGTCATGTGCCTCTCCAGGCTGCGCAGCCTCGTTGCGACGTGTGTCCTGCTCAATCTCGTCCTGGTGTCCGCGCCCGCGCAGGTCAGGGAGGCCGCCGCCAGCTCGCCCGTCGCCGCCCCGTCGCCGCAGGCAGCCGCGGCCGCCATCGACTCCCTCACGCTCGACCAGCGCCTCGAGCTGCTCCGCCGCGGCCGCATCGTCAGGGAGAAGGGCACGAGCAAGGGCGTGACGGCGCCGCGGCGCCTCACGCTCAGGCACGGCGAGGTGGAGCACGATGCGGTGTTCCAGGCCGTGGACGAGTCGAAGTGGGACGCGACCTTTCGCGACGGCCGCCGCGAGATGCAGTTCCGCGACTACTGGGGCTTCAACATCGCCGCCTTCGAGATCGCGCGCCTGCTCGGGTACCCTGACCTCATCCCTGCGACCGTGCAGCGCTACTATCGCGGCCGGGACGGCGCGCTCTGCTGGTGGGTGACGGTCATGGTCGACGAACAGGACCGCCGCGCGAAGGGTCTGGTCGCGCCCGACGCTCCGGCGTGGACCAGGCAGGTCATGGTGGCGCGGGTCTTCGAGGCGCTTTTCGGCGATACCGATCGCAACCTCACGAACACGCTCATCACGCCGGACTGGCGCCTCGTGATGATTGACTTCACGCGGGCGTTCCGCGCGAAGAAGGAGCTGAAGCCGGGCATCGAGAAGCAGCTCCTCCAGTGCGATCGCCGCCTGCTCGACGCGCTGCGTGCGCTGACCGCCGCGGAGGTGGAGCGGGTCGCCGGCCGATGGTTGGACCGTTGGCAGATTCAGACACTCCTGCTGCGGCGAGACGCCATCGTGGCGCACTTCGACGCGTTGGTGGCTACGCGGGGCGAGCGGGTGGTGCTGTTCTGACTTGGGCCTTGGGCGTTGGGCGCTAGGCGTTGGGCGTTGGGCGTTGGGCGCTAGGCGTTGGGCGTTGGGCGTTGGGCGTTGGGCGCTAGGCGTTGGGCCGGCTAAAGCCGGCCCCTACGGTCCCACGCTGTAGGGTCCGGCTTTAGCCGGACCTCACGCCCGGACGCCTGACGCCTGCCGGACGCCGGATGCCGGACGCCGGACGCCGGACGCCGGACGCCGGATTAGCTCCGCCCCGTGAGATACCGTGCAATCGCGTCCTGCCAGGTCGGCATCGGGACGCCGGCCGAGGCGAGCTTTGCCGGC
>JAHDVQ010000467.1 GCA_023384595.1 Vicinamibacteraceae bacterium
CCGGCTGGCCCCGGCCGGGAGCGGCTGACCGGCGACTGGGGCGGCCTGCGCTCACGGCTCGAAGGCAAGGGCGTGACCGTCGCCCTCGGCACCATCGCCGACTTCTCGGGCGTCTCGCACCAGGGAGAGGCGACGGGCCTCGGGCGGGCGCTCTTCGACATGAACGTCTCACTCGACCTCGAACGGCTCGCCGGCTGGCGCGGGGCGACCGCACACGTCCAGTATTACGGGAAGGCCGGACACGACGGCACGGCCTCGACGGGCGTCTGGCAGCCGTTCTCGAACATCGACGCGCCGGACTTCCGCCGCGTGGGCGAGCTGTGGCTGCAGCAGGAACTGGGGGATGGACGGCTGCGCGTCAAGGCCGGCCGCGTGGACGCCAACAGCGAGTTCGCGACGCTGCACTCGACCGGGGACTTTCTCAACGCGTCGATGGGCTACAGCCCGACGATCCTGCTGTTTCCCACCTATCCGACGCCCGCCCTCAGCGTGAACGGGTTTGTCACGCTGGGGTCGCACCTCGATGTCGGCATCGGGTTCTACGATGCCAGCGACCTCGCGCTCGAACGGCTCGAGCGGCCCGAGTCGAACCGCTTCGCCGTCGCGCAGGTCGGCGTGAACTGGGCGGGCAAGGGGCAGGCCCTCGACGGCCGCCTGACCCTTGGGGCCTGGCGCCACACGAGCCCCATCCATCGTCTCCATCGTCCAGATGAGACACATCGTGCCGTGGGACCCTTCGTGACCTTCGAGCAGACGGTGTGGCGCGAAGCCGGCCGCCTCGCGGGCGACGAGGAGAGCCGCCACGTGCACGTGTTCGTGCAGGCGGGCGCCGCCGACGGCGAGATCGCGGAGATCGAACGCCACGTCTCGATCGGCGCCTCGTGGTGCGGCCCGTTCGCGGGCCGTCGGGCCGACCGCCTCGGGCTCGTGTGGAGCGACGTCGCGCTCAGCCGCTGGCTCGACGACGAGGGGGCCGGCGGCCGTGAGAGCGCGGCGGGGATCTTCTACCTGTGGAGGCTCGCGCCGTGGCTCGGCATCGAGCCCGACCTGCAGGTGATCACGCGACACTGGGAACGGCGGGGCGGGCGCCGGCATACCGTCGCGGCCACGTGGCGGATGGTGGTGGAGTTCTA
>JAHDVQ010000170.1 GCA_023384595.1 Vicinamibacteraceae bacterium
CGGATGACGAGGCCCCACTGCCCGCCCGACAGGTGGTGGATCATGAGCAGCGCGAGCGCGCCGAGCGACAGCCCCGTCCAGAAGATGAAGGCGACGAGATAGCCCTGGTAGAAGACCGCGGGGTTCACGAACGCGCCGACGAGGGCGGCCACCAGGCCGATGCCCCCGATGAGCGCCCCGCGCTGGAACAGCCGGTCCACCGTGGCCGGCGCGTCGTTCGCGTGCGTCATTGCCGAATCACTCATGGCCGGTCGTTCCCTGCTGGGCCGCGGGCGGCGCGGGGTTGTCGAGCTGCTCGCGCTCGGCCTCGGGCACGTCGGCCACCGTCGCCTGGCGGCTGAACTGCAGCGCCCGGAGGTAGGCGACCACCGCCCAGCGGTCCTCGGGCTTCAGCTGCGCGGCGTAGTCCTGCATGACGCCGAAGCCGTTGGTCATCACGTCGTAGAAGTAGCCGTCGCGCTCCTGGCGCAGCCGGTCGATGTGGAACGAGGGCGGCGCCTTGAAGCCGCGCTGCACGATCATCCCGTTGCCCTCGCCCGTGGCGGCGTGGCAGGGCGAGCAGTAGATGTTGAAGCGCTCCTGCCCGCGCAGCAGCACCTCGCGGGTCACGGGTACGGGCACCCGCGCGAGGAACGCCCCATCGGGCCCCTTGCCGGTGTAGAACGCCTTGTCGGCGCGCAGGTGGCCGCGCGCCACCGTGCCCTCGACGAGCGGCCGCGAGGCGCGCTGGTCGGCGAAGAAGTCGCTCTGCTCGAGCGGGTCGTAGCGCGGCGCCTGGTGCATGTCCTGCCGGCAGCCGGCGAGCGCCGCCGCCGAGACGAGCACGGCCGCGGCCAGGACGCCGCGCAGCACGCGGGCGGCGGAAGTCTCAGTGCGCAACGTCGTTCACCTCGATGGCGCCAAGGCCGTGCAGGTACTGGCGGGTGGCCGCCAGGTCGAACTTCGGATCGGCCGCCTCGACGGCGAAGAAGAACCCGTCCTGCGACGCGCGCTCGCGGAAGCGCGCGACGTTGAACACGGGGTGGTACGGCTGCGGCAGCCCGTTGTAGACGATGACCGAGGCGACGGCCGAGATCGCGGCAAACAGGATCGTCGTCTCGAAGGTCGGCACGATGAAGGCCGGCCAGCTGTTCAGGGGCCGCCCGCCGATGTTGAGCGGGTAGTCGATGACCGAGGTCCAGTAGCACAGCCCGAAGCCCGCCAGCATGCCGACGAGCCCGCCGACGAGCACCGTCCACTGCACGCGCTTGTCGGTGTGGCCCATCGCCTCGGCGAGGCCGTGCACGGGGAACGGCGTGAACGCGTCGATCTGGCGGTAGCCGTCGCCATAGGCGCGGGTGGCCGCGGCCAGCAGTGCGTCGGCGTCCTTGAACTCCGCGAGCAGGCCGTAGGGGCCCGCCGGTCGCATCGTCTGATCCATCACGCGGTCCTCACTCCGAGTGCGCCTTCGCCTGCCCGCCCGGCACCAGCGTGCGCATCTCGAAGATCGAGATCATGGGCAGCACGCGGATGAACAGGTAGAACAGCGTCAGGAAGAGCCCGATCGTGCCCAGGTAGAAGCTCCAGTCCCACATCGTCCCCGAATACATGCCCCACGACGAGGGCAGGAAGTCGCGGTGCAGGCTGGTGACGATGATCACGTAGCGCTCGAGCCACATGCCGATGTTCACCACGATCGAGATCGCGAAGAGGATGACCGGCGTGTAGCGCACCTTCCGGATCCAGAGCAGCTGCGGCACGAGGCCGTTGCAGAGGATGAGCGCCCAGAACGCCCACCAGTAGGGGCCCGTCATGCGGTTCCAGATGACGAACCGCTCGTACTGCACGCCGCTGTACCACGCGACGAAGGCCTCCATCAGGTAGCCGTAGAAGACGATCCAGCCCGTGGCCAGCATGACCTTCGCCATCACGTCGAGATGCCGCGCCGTGATGTAGGACTGCAGGCCGTAGATGGCGCGCAGCGGGATGAGCAGCGTGAGCACCATCGCGAAGCCCGAGAAGATGGCGCCGGCGACGAAGTAGGGCGGGAAGATCGTGGCGTGCCAGCCCGGGAGGAGCGACACCGCGAAGTCGAAGCTCACCACCGTGTGCACCGAGAGCACCAGCGGCGTCGAGAGCCCCGCGAGCAGCATGTAAGCAATCTCGTAGCGCCGCCAGTGGATGGCCGAGCCGCGCCAGCCGAACGAGAGCACGCCGTAGATGAACTTCGGCACCCGCTTGGTGGCGCGGTCGCGCAGCGTCGCCAGGTCGGGGATGAGCCCCGTGAACCAGAAGAGCGCCGACACGGTGCCGTAGGTCGACACGGCGAACACGTCCCAGATGAGCGGGCTGCGGAACTGCGGCCACATGCCCATGGCGTTCGGGTATGGCAGCAGCCAGTAGAGCGCCAGCCACGGGCGGCCGGTGTGGAAGAACGGATAGAGCAGCGCGCACGCGACGGCGAAGAGCGTCATCGCCTCCGCCGCGCGGTTGATCGACATGCGCCACTGCTGGCGGAACAGGAACAGGATCGCCGAGATCAGCGTGCCGGCGTGCCCGATGCCGATCCACCAGACGAAGTTGATGATGTCGAAGCCCCAGCCCACCGGCATGTTGACGCCCCACACGCCGATGCCCTTGAAGAGCAGCATCATGATGGCGACGAGCAGGCCCTGCAGGAGGAGGAACCCGACGGTGAAGCCGAAGAACCACGAGAGCGGCGTCTTCAGCCGCAGCACGATGTCGGCAATCTTCTCGGTGACCGTCTTCAGCGACTGCCCCGGCGCGACGATCGGGATCTCGTCGGTCGGGGGGATGCGCTGGCGCGTGACTTCAGTGGCCATTCCCTGTCCTCAGCCTCAGTGCGTCGTCTCCGCGGGCGTGTGCTCGGCGCCGGCCGGCGTGGCCGGCGCGAGGTCCGGGTGCGGGTTGCGCACCGCCGCGAGGTACGTGGTCCGGGGGCGCGTGTTCAGCTCGGCGAGCACGCCGTAGGTGCGCGGCTCCTTCTTGAGCGCCGTCACGCGCGCATTCGCGTCGTTGATGTTGCCGAAGACGATCGCCTGCGTCGGGCACGCGCCCTCGCACGCCGTCGTGATCTCGCCGTCGCGGATGGCGCGGTTCTCGCGCTTGGCGTCGATGCGCGCGAGGTTGATGCGCTGCACGCAGAAGGTGCACTTCTCCATCACGCCGCGGCTGCGCACCGTCACGTCGGGGTTGCGCACCAGCTTCAGGCTCGGCGTCGTCCAGTCGCTGTAGAGGAAGAAGTTGAACCGGCGCACCTTGTACGGGCAGTTGTGCGAGCAGTAGCGCGTGCCCACGCACCGGTTGTAGACCATGTCGTTCAGCCCCTCGGCGCTGTGGGCCGTGGCCGCCACCGGACAGACCACCTCGCAGGGCGCCGTCTCGCAGTGCTGGCACATCATGGGCTGGTAGAACATCTCGGGATCGTCGACGCTGCCCGTGTAGTAGCGGTCGATGCGGATCCAGTGCATCTCGCGCTGCCTGAGCACCTGCTCCTTGCCGACGACGGGGATGTTGTTCTCGGCCTGGCACGCCACCACGCAGGCGTTGCAGCCCGTGCAGGCGTTCAGATCGACCGACATGCCCCAGGCGTTGCCCTCGTACTTCCACTCGTTTCCGTGGAGCGTCATCTCGGGGCCGGGCTCGTGCCCCAGGTGGTGGGCGAACTCGGGGTCGTGGCGGTACTGCCCGAGCGTCGCCACGCGCACGTGGTTGCGGCCCTCGAGCGAGAAGTGCCCCTGCGTGCACGCAATCCGGTAGCGGCCGCCGGCCTTCTTCGCCTCGAACCCGGCCGCCCGCCAGAGCCCCTGGCTCGGACGAATCGGCGTCACGTCGACGCCGACGCCGTTCCCCACGCGGCCCGCGCGGCGCCGGCCGTGGCCGATGGTGACCATCAGCGTGCGGTCGGGCTGCCCGGGAAGCGTCCACACCGGGAGGCTGACCGTCTGTCCCGACACCGTGAGCGCCAGCAGGTCCTCGTTGGCGACACCGAGCGAGGCGGCCGTCGAGGGGCTCATCACGACGACGTTGTCCCAGACGATCTTCGTGACGGGACGCGGCAGCTCCTGCAGCCACCCGAGATTCGCGAAGCGGCCGTCCCACAGGTTGGGATCCGGACGGAAGGCGAGCTCGAGGGCGTCGGCCGGGGCCGGCTCCGAAGCGGGCGGCAGCGACGCGGCGGCCGCGACGGTGCGCGCGGGGAACGCCGAGCCGGCGACGAAGCCGTCATGGAGGGCCTGCCGCCAGAAGTCGTCGAAGGACCCGAACGCCGTGCCGTCGGCGCGCGCGAGCGCCCCGCCCTGGCCGGCCCCGCCGCCGCCGGCGAAGCGCTCCGTCCAGAACTCGCGCACGAGGTCGTGCGCCGTCCGATCGGAACGCCCCGCGAGGGCCGACACGAACTGGTGTGGCGAGACGTTGTCGTAGAGGGGCGCCACGAGTGGCTGGCAGATGGTGGCCGTGCCGTCGAAGGCGCGCGCGTCGCTCCAGGTCTCGAGGTAGTGCGTTTCGGGGATGTGCCAGTGGCACAGCTCCGCGGTCTCGTCCTCGTAGAGCCCCACGTGGATACGCAGGCCGACCTTGTTCATGCGATCGGCGAAACGAAGGTCGGGCGGCGCCGCGTACACCGGGTTCGCCGACATGATCACGAGCACGTCGACCTTACCGGCCTCCATCTCACCCGCCAGTTCGGTGAGCGCGGCCAGCTGTTCGCTGGGCACCGCCTCGGGCGTCGGGGTGTAGACAACCGTCGTCCCGACGTTGCCGAGCGCCTGGTTCAGCGCGTGCGCGAGGGCGTGCACGGCGGGCGGCTGCGTCTCGCCGGCGACGACGAGGCTCCGGCCGCGATGCGACGTGAGGTCGGCAACGACCGCCTTCAACACCGCCGGGTCGAGCCCTGGCACCGTCGCCGCGGCGGCGTCCCCGATACCGGCGCCCGCGGCCACGGCGCGCGCCACGTGCTCCACGTCGCCCGCACGCACGCGAATGCGATGATCGGCCTTCACGCCGGTCGGCGAGGGCGTGCTCTCGACGACGTAGAGGCGGTTCATGGCGGTCTGGCCGGCGGTGAGACGGCGCTTCGCGATGAAGTCGCGCGCGTAGCGCAGGCGGCCCGGCCCCTCGGTCAGGAAGTCGGCGTCCAGCGAGAGGACGACGTCGGCCTGGTCGAAGCGGTACTGCGGTTCGACGTACTCGCCGAGGGCGAGCTTCGCGCCGGCGCGGACGTGGTCGCGCGATACGGGCTCCCACTGCACCCACTTCGCCTGCGGCATCGACTCGAGGAGCGCCTGGAGCTGCGCGGCGAGCGTCGGCGAGACGACGGTCTCGGTGAGGATGCGGAGCCCGGCGCCCTGCAGCGCGCGCTGGGCGTTCATCGCGCCGGCGAGCCTCGTCGTGAAATCGCCCCAGGTCGAGATGGCGTCGAGGTGCTTGACCGCCTTCGACCGATCCGGGTCGTAGAGCTGGAGGACGGAGGCCTGCGAGAAGACGTCGGTGCCGCCGCGCGTGGCCGGATGATCGGGGTTGGCCTCGATCTTCGTCGGACGGCCCATGTGGCTCTCGACGAGCACGGGCGTGGCCGCGCCGGCAAACGGCATCGCGGTGGCGAAGAAGAGCGGCTTGCCCGGGACGATCTCCTCGGGCTGCCGCACGTAGGGCACGATCTTCTCGGGAGGCTGGCGCGTGCAGGCGGTGGCTCCCGCCAGGGCCAGCGAGGCGCCCATCAGCTTCAGGAAGTCGCGGCGTCCCTTCGGGTCGTCGAACTCCGTGGCCGCCTCCGGGAACTCCCGGTGCAGCATGTCGCGGAACTCCGGCGTGTCGGCGAGCTCGTCGAGCCCGCGCCACCAGCGCTGGCCGCTTTCCTGTTCGAGGCGGGCCCGCAGTCGGGCCAGGTCGATGTCTCTCATGGTTGCCCTGGACGGTCGAAGGGGTCGCGTGGCGTCACGTCAGCGATGGCACGTCGAGCAGCTCGTGAGCTGCTGCGCCGAGGCGATGTTGTAGTCCCTCACCAGCTGCGGGCCGAGCTCGGCCTGCGCCACCGGGGGCACGTAGCCCATGGCGGTGACGGCGTCGCGCGGCCGCACGAAGCGCTCCGGCGCGCGGTGGCACTCGAGGCACCACTCCATCTGCAGCGTCTGGGTCTGGTAGATGCCAGGCATCTCGTCGATGCGGCCGTGGCAGGTCTCGCAGCCCACGCCCTTGGCGACGTGGATGCTGTGATTGAAGTAGACGAAGTCGGGCAGGTTGTGCACGCGGACCCACTGGAGCGACTCGCCGGTGCGGAAGCTCGCGCGGACCGGCTCGAGGAACGGACTCGTCGCCCAGATCTGCGTGTGGCAGTTCATGCACGTCTTGGTCGGCGGGATGTTGGCGAACGCCGCCTGGTCGACCGACGTATGACAGTACCGGCAGTCGATGCCGAGGCCGCCCACGTGGTGCGCGTGGCTGAACTGAATGGGCTGCTCGATGTTGGTGTTGGCTCCGGTCACGAAGTCCGAGCGCTGGAGCGTGATGAGCAACCAGCCGAGGAACACCACGAGGAGCAGCGCGCCGACGAGCGTGAAGCGCGCCAGCGCGTTGGCGTGGGGACGAAATGTCTGGCTCATGACTTGTGGGACACGTGTCGGCCTACTTGATCACGAACGTACCGGCCGACGCCCCGATTGCGGCGCGCACGCGGCCGAAGACCCCGCCAACGCGGCGGGCGTCCGGCGACGTGCGCCCAGCAATCGAGCACAACGACTCGGATAACAGGACCGGGCCGCCCGCGGGGGCGTGCGAGCGGCATCGGTGCCGAACCGGAAAGGCTCTTGCTGCGAAACCCATCCTATGATGTGAAAAGTTTCACAACGTGTCAAACACCGCCCCGGCCTGCCACCGCCGCAGCGCCGACCCGGCGAGCCTTCGATCGTTCATCGATGCCGATCCACCCTCGTGCGTTTCAACACGCGGCGGGGCCGCACGCCGACACCAAGTCGCACGCATGGTCTCGCACGCGTCCGCGGTTTCCGGTGACGCACCGGAAGCACCCTTGCCTCTGAACCTGCCCGGCGGGATCTTAGCGCATTTGGCCGGAACTCACGTGCGTCGATACAAGACTGCCCGACTGGGCGAAAGGGGGGGCGGAGCCGGCCCTGTGCGAGGCGTCCCGCCTGACGCATAATGGGGGCGGCACCTTCCGATGCCGCACCCGGCAAGGCATTGCGCCCGGCCGGCCGCCCGTCCCCCGGCCACGAGGCCATCACCATGAGCGAGAGGAAGTACCGCCAGCGGGGCTACCAGGACGACGACCGCGACCGCACGCCGCGGGCGAAATCGCCCGACGCACGGCCTCAAGAGCGCGAACCGCGTGGCCGCCGCGCCTTCGTCGAGCCGCCACGGCCGAACCTTCCCGGGTTCGCCGAGGCCGTCCGGTGCGCGGCCTGCGGTCACCAGTTCACGGGCAGCCTCTACGCCGCCGACGCCGTGTGCCTCCGCTGCGGCGCGGCGCTCCACAGCTGCGCGCAGTGCAGCTTCTTCGACCCAGGGGCGCGCTTCGAGTGCATGCAGCCCGTGACGGTCCGCATCATGCCCAAGGACGCCGCCAACCAGTGCCGTCTGTTCGAACCGCGTGTGAAGGTGGAGCGCGAGACCACCTCGCGGCGCCCCGACAGCCCTCACAAGGCGTTCGACGATTTGTTCAAGTTCTAG
>JAHDVQ010000468.1 GCA_023384595.1 Vicinamibacteraceae bacterium
GCAGCCACGACATCATCGCGTGTGGGACGCACGGGGAGACTATGCCACAGCGTGGCGGCTGATCCCCCGGTCCCTGTTGGCGGCCGGCGGCACGGTTGGCACTCGGCACTGGGCACTCGGCACTGGGCACTCGGCACTCGGCGCTGGGCGCTGGGCGCTGGACTCGGCACCCCGTACGGCACCGTCGCGGCAGCGAGCCTGGCGAGAGGGGACTCGCGCCCTGATCCGCCGATCTCCCGATCTCCTGTTACCCTGTCCCCGTGGACATCGAATCGAGGGCCGTGGCGCCCTTCTTCAAGAACGGCTTCCTCGTCAGCTCTCCGGCCACGCGAGCCGCCATCGTCATCGACCCGGGCGACGAGGTGGACGAGCTGATCGAGCTTGCCGAAGGGAAGCGGCTCGACGTCAAGGCGATCCTGCTCACGCACGGACACGTCGATCACGTCACTGGCGTCACCGCCGCGCGCGAGCGCTGGGGCGTGCCCATCTACCTGCACCCGGCCGACCGTCCGCTCTACGACAACGCCCCTGCCATCGGGCGCATGTTCGGGCTCGAGGTGGACGCGCCGCCGCCCGCGGACCACGCGCTCGCCGATGGCGACATCCTCGTCTTCGGCGACCTCGAGGTGCGCATCCACCACACGCCGGGGCACTGTCCCGGCGGCGTGTGCCTTGAATTGCGCGGTGCGGGCGAGCAGGAGCCCGGCGCCGACCTCATCGTGGGCGATACGCTCTTTGCCGGCTCCATCGGCCGGACCGACCTGCCGGGCGGCGACACCGCGATGCTCCTCGACTCGATCCGCCGGGTGCTCTTCGCCTTTCCCGCAGCCACCCGCGTCCATCCCGGCCACGGACCCTCCACCACGATCGCCGAGGAACGCGCCACGAATCCCTTCGTGGCCGACGGGGTGTAGCCGGCCTACTTCAGACCGTCCTGACGCCGGATGCCGGACGCCGAATGCCCGTCCGGACGCCGGACGCCAGACGCCGAATGCCCGTCCGGACGCCGGACGCCGGATGCCCGCCCGGACGCCGGACGCCGGATGCCGGACGCCCGCCCGGACGCCGGATGCCGGACGCCTGTCCTAGTCCGCCGTCAACTCGTCGACGTCGTCGTATTCGTCGA
>JAHDVQ010000469.1 GCA_023384595.1 Vicinamibacteraceae bacterium
TTTGAGCACCGGGGGGAGATGTGCCCGGCCCGCCGCACACCAGCCGGCGTCCGGCATCCGGCATCCGGCGACCGTCTTGGCGTCCGGTGCCGGGCTCCGCGTGGAGTGCCGGACGCGGCCGACCGGATGAGCCGACCGGATGTCGGATGCCGGCGGTGATGCTATGATTCGTGCCCTCAGCATATTTCAAACAG
Source organism: Vicinamibacteraceae bacterium (assembly GCA_023384595.1). Classification (GTDB taxonomy): domain Bacteria; phylum Acidobacteriota; class Vicinamibacteria; order Vicinamibacterales; family JAFNAJ01; genus JAHDVQ01. The sequence continues at coordinate 195 of JAHDVQ010000469.1, forward strand.
CCCAGGGGCGAGAGGCCCCGGCAGGCGGAACGCGCGGAGCGCGAGAACCCGACGGTCAGCTTGCACCGGGCTGACCCGAGCTCGCGCCGAGGAGGTCCCATGCGACGCATCGTGTGCAGTCTCGCTCTGGCTATGACGCTCGCCCTTGCGGCAACAGCCAACGCAGCAGTCTTCCGCTTCGGCACCGACCCATTTGCGGGGAGTGACGCCCTCACTACCCCGGGGCGCCAGATCGTCGGCGGCGAGGCGTTCATCTCCTTCTCGATCGCGACCGACCTGTTCTCGCTCGACCCCAGGGTCTTTGGCGTGGGCGACCAGGTGCAGTTCTTCAACGGGCTCGCCGGCAACGTGCCCCCGAGCGGCGCCAACATCGTCGTGCTCCAGGACACGCCGGACCCCTTCGCCGCCGGCCTGGCCGCCACCGTGATTGCCGACCGGGTCACGACACCGGGCCCCGGGTTCTTCATCTACTTCAACAGTGGTCTGAATCTCCCCCGGCTGGTGTACTCGACCGACCTGAGCGACGCCACGGCGGACCTCAAGATCCTGTTCCGGATGACGAACCTCACGGGACAGCCGGCCGCCCTGGCCGACTTCACCGCCGCCAACTTCGAGCTGGTGCCCGAGCCGTCGAGCCTGGCCTTGATGGCTGTGGCGCTGGCCTGGGCGGTCCGCCGCCGCGCCGGTCCCGGGCGATTCAGGCAGTACTGAGCGCGCGCTCGCGCGAGAGCCTGACACCGCCGGACGCGGGACAGGGCGGGCCGGGCACGTCTCCCGCCGTGCTCAGACATCCCTCGGCGCTCAGGGACTCACCGGTGTCGTGTGGCGCCTCGGGAACTCGCCCGGGCGGAGACATGCCCGTCCCGCCGGGATGCCTGATTGACGGCGCCGGATGCCGGACGCCGGATGCCGGCCGCCGGCGCA
>JAHDVQ010000171.1:0-4165 GCA_023384595.1 Vicinamibacteraceae bacterium
GCCAGGCCCGGCTACGTGCCGCCCTGGCGTCGTGGCATCAACGACCCGCCGATCATCGAATCGGTCGAGGCGCCGGCGCCCGAGCCGATCGCCGCAGCGCTCGACGATCTGTCGCCGTCGGTGTACTCGGGCCTCGGTCCGGCGCGGCAGGACGCCGCTCCATCGGCCGCCGCCGAGGCCGCCGCTGCTCCTGCGGTCCCAGCCGGGGAGGTCCGTGAGCCTGAGCGCGCTACGGATACCCCCCGGTACGGGTTCATCGAGCCGCCGACGCGGATGTTGCCAGCCCACGTGCCGGACGACGCCTCGGGTGCTGCCGATCACCTCCGAGAATCCGATGGCGACGACCGGAGGCCTGCCTCCGCGGTGCTGCTGCCGTTCCGCCTGCGCCCGAGGGCGCTCGTCGAACGCGTCGACTGGAAGCGTACCGCAGCCGCTTCGATCCTCGTGATCCTCATCGAGGGCGTGGCCTTCGCGACGGCCTACTGGTACGTGAAGCCGAGCGACAACGGTTACCTCGCCATCGACACGTCCTACGCCGGCGTCGAGGTGCTCATCGACGGGCAGGCCCGCGGCACGACCCCCTTCGGGCAGGAACTCGAGCCCGGGCGCTACACCATCGAGCTGCGCGGCCGCGGCCACAAGAAGCTGCTTCCTGTCGAGATCGCGCCGGGGGTGTCGACGACGCAGACGGTGAAGTGGCCGCGTCCGCCCCGCATCGGCTCGCTCACGGTGACGTCCACGCCGACCGGCGCGCGCGTCACGGTGGACGGGGAGGAGCGCGGCGCGACGCCCCTCACGCTCGACGGCCTCAGCGCGGGGCGCCACGCGGTGCTCGTCGAGAGCGCCAGCGGGTCGGTGCGCTCGTCGGTCTACGTGACGGAGGGCGAGCCGGTGACCCTCGACGTGCCGATTTTCTCGGGCTGGCTGCTGGTCTACGCGCCCTTCGAGGTGCGGGTGTTTGGCGAAGGGCGCCTGCTCGGGACGTCGAACGAAGGGAAAATGCTACTCAGCCCCGGCTCGCACACCATCGAGCTCGTGAACCGGCGGCTCGGCTACCGTGAGACCCGCTCCATCGTCATCGAGCCTGGCAAGCCGGCGACCGTGTCGGTGGCACCGGAGGGAAGCGTCGAGATCGAGGCGCCGGACGGCACCGAGGTGTTCGTCGATGGTGAGCCGGCGGGCACGACACCGCTCGCCCAGGTGTCGGTGGGTCTCGGCACGCGTGACATCACGCTCCGCCATCCCACGCAGGGCGAACGGCGTACGACGGTGGTGGTCACGGCGAGTGCCGCGACGCGCGTGAACTTCAGCGCGCTGCCCTGACCCCCCGATCCGCCGATCCCCCGGTCAATCCAGGTCGCTCAGTTCCTCTTCGAGCCGTCTGACGTACCGGTCCGGAGCGCCGCCGGCGCCCGCGACCGCCGGCGTCGGCGTCATCGCGTCGCGCTGCTTCGTGAACCGCTTGACGAGCACGATGACGAGACCCGCGCTCAGCACGAGCACGATCGGCGGAATGACATACAGCAGGATGTTGTAGCCCTCGGCGGGCGGCACGACGAGGATGCCCGTGCCGAACTGCGTGACGTACGCGTCGAGAATCTCCTGCTCTGTCTCGCCCCGCGCGATGCGCTTCCTGAGATCCTGCTTGATCTCCTCGGCCGCCGGCGACTGGTGGACCGACACCTGCTGGCTCCAGCAGCACGGCGCGATGAGCTGGGCCTCCAGCTTCTTGGCGAGCGCCTCCTGCTCCGGCGGCAGCTTCGGGGCCGCCGGCGTCGCGAGCGCGAGGATGAGTACGAGGGCGCGCAACATGGGGGTCTCCTCTCGGATCTCAGAATGCCTGAAACCGGCGCGTCGCGCACGGCGAATCGGACGACCCGCCGTGCGACCGACGACTTACTCGGCGGGGTCCGCGGCGGGCTTGCGCCGCGAGGTGCCGGCGCGGCGACCGCGGGCCGGCCTGGCGGCCTCGCCGCCGCCGCCCGCCGCGGTGGCCTTGCGGGTCGACTTTCGCGCGCCGCCCGCGCCCGATCCGGCGCCCGTCCCGGTCCGTTTGCGGCCGGCCGTCGCGCGCCGTCCGGCCGTGGAGGTGCCGGATTCCGGGGCAGCGGGCGCCTCCGGTGTCGGTGTCCCTTCCGCCGGCGGGTCCCCTGCGGCCCCGGTCGTGGCGGGCGCGCCGGCCGTGGCAGCGGCCTCGACCGTGCCGGTCCCGGCTGTTCGCTCTCCCTCGGGCGTCCGCGCGGCGTCGCGAGCCTTCCCGCGTCCCCGTCCGCCGCGGCTTCCCCGGCGGGCCTTCTTCGTGCCGCCCGCGGTCGCCTCCTGGTGCGCCACTTCGTTCTCGACCGGAATCGGCTGGCTGCCCTCGAGCACGTCCGCGTCCGCAGGGGTGCCGAGCGCCTCGTCCACGAACTTCCCGTCGAACTCGTCGTCGTCGACCGCTGCCTCGGCCGATTCCTCGGCCATGGCTTCGACGTGGCGCGGCGCGGCGGCCCCCGAGGGCGCCGCGAGTGCGGCAACCGACGGCTCGCCGAGAGGCAATTCGGGGTGTCCGCCGATGGCGAGCGTCCCGCCGTCGAGCGACGCGGCCGCCAGGGCCTCCACGTCGGGACGGCCCGCGGCGGGCTTCAGCAACTGGTCGCCGGCGAAGACGCGGACCACGCCCATGCGGTCGCGCTCGACGCGGAACAGGCCCTCGCGCTGCGCGTAGCGGAGCGCCTCGATGATGCCGCCAAACCCGAAGCGCCGCTCGTCGAACGGCTCGTCGGTGGCCTTGAGCACCTGCTTCACCTGCCGGACGTACATGGGCCAGCGCGGGTGATAGTCGGGGCGCGTGAACGCGCGGCGGATGATCTCGTAGCCCTCGTGCTGCATGCGGCGCAGCGACTCGCCGGCCGAGAGCGACTCGCCCTCGCCCGGCTGCTCCGCGGGCTCGTCCGCCTCGCGCGCGTGCGCCTCGTCGCGGGGGCGTCCGTGGGCGTCGCTCTGGGACCGGTCGTCACGGTGCCGCTCGTCGCGATGGCGCTCCTCGCGGTGCCGCTCTTCGCGTCCCCGGCCGTGCGCCTCGTCGCGGCCGCGGCCGTTGCCGTCGTGGCGTCCGCCGTGCGTGCCACGCTCGTGCTCCACCGTCGCGCCTTCCCGGTCGGCCGATTCCTTGAGCTCGACATGGAAGCTGCGGTCGCTCCCTTTGAGTGTCACGAATCCGGCGTTGGCGAGCTTCTGCACGAAGTCGCGGAACGAGCTGGCGCCGTACTCGCGCTCCGAGAAGGCCGAGTCGAGCTGCAGCAGCGTGCTCTTGAGGAGGCCGAGCTGCGGCAGCACCTCGCGGTCGGCCAGCAGCTTGATGGCGCGGCGCACGAGCGGCAGCACCTGCGTGAGGTCGGCCGCGGGCTTGACGCGCGCGACGCTTCGGCCGCCGCGCGAGATCAGGTTCTCGTAGGCGATGAACTCGCTGCAGTTCTTCTGCATCACGACGCTCGTGAAGGCGCGGCCGCCCACGACGAACACCTTGCGGTCGTACTGCTTGAGCTTCTCGACGAGCGAGATGAAGTCGCTGTCGCCCCCGACGATCACGAACGTGTTGATGTGGTTGTGGGTGAACGCCATCTCGAGGGCATCGAGGGCGAGGTTGATGTCGGCGCCGTTCTTGTCGCCACCGGGCGTCAGGTTGCGCTGCACCATGTGGATGGCGTGCTGCGACATGGCGCGGCCGTAGTCGCCCGCGCGCGTCCAGTCGCCGTAGGCCACTTTGGTGACGATCTCGCCGCGCTCCTTGAGCGCTTCGAGCACGATGCCGACGTCGAAGTGCTGGGTCAGCGTCGTCTTGACGCCGATTTCGATGTTGTCGAAGTCGATGAATACCGCGATCTTGAGTCGTTCGTCGCTCACGTGGTCATTCCGCGAGCCGCCGGCGCACCTTGGGCGGGACGGGCGCAGGCGCGCCCGGTCGTCGCGTCAGAGGCATGCAAAAATCACTGTCGCGCACGCGGGTGACGCGGGCACAACGAGGATGCGCGGCGGCATCGGTAGGGGCGGAGCCGATGACGGGCGGCCGACACGGGGTCGGGGGGTTTTTAATGTTTTTGGCACACAGCAAAAAAATGAAAAAAAACCCCCCCCCCACGTCGGCCGGGGGGGGGCTACGGCGGGTGCACACGTCACCCCACCC
>JAHDVQ010000171.1:4175-7539 GCA_023384595.1 Vicinamibacteraceae bacterium
GGACTCCGACGGTTCCTCTCTGCAGCGACCCGGAACCCGGGCGGCTGCGGTCATCTGTGCTCAGGCCACGCCGCAGGTCAATCGACGAGCGACGCTATCCGCCTGATCCCAAGTAGGTTACAGGCGCGGTGCCCCGCGTGTCAAACCGTCGCCTCCCCGGCGCGGCCTCCGGCAATTTGGACGCTGACAGCCCGCCTCGATCCGGCGCCTTGGATTTCGCGGTCGTCCGGCCACCCGTTCAGCCCCTCGATCACGCGTCCTCGCCCGCGGCTTGTCGATCAGCCGCAGCGCCTCGTCCTCCGCACCCGGCGCCCGATCACAAATCCGCCGCTTCCCCTCGAGAAGGCACCCCATCCGGGCACGGCGACTGCTCATGACCAGACCGCGCCGCGTCCCGACGCGGTGGTTCACGACAGTCCGAACGAGAAGGGAGCGAGCCCATGCGAAAGAGAGTAGGGATCGTCGTGCTCCTCGCGCTGGCCTGGTGCGGCACGATCGTGCCGGCCGGCGCGCAGGGACTGCAGACGGGTGTTCTGACAGGGACGGTCACGAGCGACGACGGGATGACAATGCCGGGGACGACGGTCACGGTGTCCTCGCCGGCGCTGCAAGGCACGAGGTCGGCGGTGACGGACGTCAACGGCGTCTACATCCTGCGCGGTCTGCCGCCAGGGACCTACAACCTCACCTTCGAGATGAGCGGGATGGGGACGGTGACCGACACCGCCGAAGTCCCGGTCGGGCGCACCGTGGTCGTCGACGCGCGCATGTCGGTCGCCACCGTGGCCGAAACCGTCACCGTGACGGGAAGCGTCGCGCCGGTCGTTTCGAACCCCACGGGCGGCGCCAACTACACCTCGCGCGAGATCGACACGCTGCCGGCCGCGCGCACGCTCTTCGGCATCGCCGAGCTCGCGCCGGGCCTGAACGACAACACGCCCAATACCAACCAGATCTCCGTCTCGGGCAGCTTCGCCTACGACAACGTGTTCCTCGTCGACGGCGTCGACATCAACGACAACATCTTCGGGACGGCGAACAACCTGTTCATCGAGGACGCCATTCAGGAGACGCAGGTTCTCACCTCGGGCATCTCCGCCGAGTACGGCCGCTTCTCGGGCGGCGTGGTGAACGTCGTCACCAAGCGCGGCGGCGACCGGTTCAGCGGCACGGCGCGCGTGAACCTGAGCAACCCCGCGTGGAGCGAGGAGACCCCCTTCGAGAAGTCGCGTGGCACCGAGCGCTCCGACAAGCTGTCGAAGTACTACGAGGGCACGCTCGGCGGCCCCATCCTCCGCTCGAAACTCTGGTTCTTCGGCGCCGGACGCTGGGAGAAGAGCACCGAGACGCGGACGTTCCAGGAGACCGGCGCCGCCTACGACCGCACCGTCGACAACCAGCGATACGACGTGAGCGGCACCGCGACGCCGTGGGCCAACCAGACCTTCCAGGTGAAGTACACCAACAACGACACCGAGCAGATCAACAACCCCGGCCTCGCGCTGTCGATCGACCCGCGCGTGCTCGTCACGCGGCAGCTTCCGAACACGCTCTTCGTCAGCAACTGGAACGGCGTGCTGTCGCCCTCGCTGTTCGCGACGCTGCAGTACTCGCAGAAGGAGTTCGGCTTCCGCAACACCGGCGGCACGAGCACCGACATTCTGGACTCGCCTTTCCGGACGCGCGGCGTCACGGGCATTCCCTTCAACCTGCATTACAACGCGCCGTTCTTCGATTCGACCGATCCCGAGGATCGCAACAACAAGCAGGTGGCCGGCAGCCTCTCGTGGTTCTTCTCGCGTCCGAGTTTCGGCAGCCACGACCTGAAGGGCGGCTTCGAGTGGTTCCGCAGCCAGCGGGCGGGCGGCAACTCGCAGAGCTCGACGGGCTACGTGTTCCAGTCCGACTACCTGACTTCGGGCGGCCAGATCGTGTACGACGCGCAGGGCCGTCTGATTCCGCTCTTCACGCCCGGCGTTTCGCGGGTCCAGAACTGGATGGCCACGCGTGGGGCGACGATGAAGGTGGACACGCTGTCGCTGTACGTCCAGGACCGCTGGGCGCTCAACCGCAACGTGACCTTCGATCTCGGCGTCCGCTACGAGCGCGCGCGCAGCGAGGCCACGGGCGACATCGTCGGGGCCGACACCGACTCGCTCGTGCCGCGGCTGGCCGCGACGTGGGACGTGAAGGGCGACGGGAAGTGGGTGGCGCAGGCCACCTATGCGCACTACTCGGGCAAGTTCGCCGACGTGCAGTTTGCCCGCAACACCAGCGTCGGAAGTCCGAGCCTGGTGACCTACCAGTACACCGGGCCGGCCGGACAGGGCATGGAGTTCGCCCCGGGGCTCGACCCTGCCAACTACACGACCGTGGTGAGCGGCAACTTCCCGACCGCGAACGTGTTCTTCGAGGACGGGCTGCGCGCCCCGACCACGCGCGAGTTCACGGCCTCGCTCGGCACCGACTTCGGGCGCGGCTATGTGAAGGGCACCTTCGTGATGCGCGACATGAAGGACTTCATCGAGGACTTCTTCACGCTCGACGGCGGGAAGACGACCGTCGTCTTCAACGGCGTGAACTTCGGCACCTTCGACAACCGCGTGTTCCGCAATACGTCCGAGCCGACGCGCGAGTACGCCGGCCTCATGTTCCAGGGGCGCTACCGCCTGGCCGACAACTGGAACGCCTACGGGCACTGGACGGTGCAGTTGAAGAACGAAGGGAACTTCGAGGGCGAGGCCGCCAACCAGCCCGGCAACCCGACGCTCTTCGGTGATTACCCCGAGGTGCTCACGGATCGCCTGTATCCCGACGGCCGCTTCGACGACTTCCAGCGGCACAAGGTCCGGCTGTGGACCACGTATCTCTGGAACCTCGGCCCGGCCGGCAGCCTCGACATCGCGGGCTTCTGGACCTACAACTCGGCGCTCACCTACAGCCTCGTCGCGACCAGCGTGCCGCTCTCGCCGCAGCAGGACGCGCTCTGGCGCTCGCTCGGCTACGCCCGCCCGCCCAACGGCGGCACCCAGAACCTGTTCTTCGGGGAACGGGGCTCGCAGGACTTCAAGGGCTACGGCCTGGTCGACCTGGCGCTGACCTACCGCATTCCGGTGTGGAAGACGGTCCAGCCCTGGGTCAAGGTCGAGGTGCTGAACGTCCTCAACAACGACAAGCTGATTTCGTGGAACACGTCGGTCACGCCCAACAACAACGGGCCGAAGGACGAGATGGGGCTGCCGCTCGAGTACAACGAGGGGGCCCTCTTCGGCCAGGGCACGCGCAACCTCGACTACCCGCGCTGGCGCGCGGGCTTCGACGGCGGCCGCACGTTCCTCGCCGCCTTCGGGGTCAGGTTCTAGGC
>JAHDVQ010000470.1 GCA_023384595.1 Vicinamibacteraceae bacterium
GAGCGGGCAATTCGTAATCAGCAGGTCGTCGGTTCGAGTCCGACCGCCGGCTCCATTCACGGCATCCGACATCCGACATCCGACATCCGACATCCGGCATCCGGCATCCGGCGTCCGGCATCCGGCGTCCGGCGTCCGGCATCCGGCGTCCGGCGTCCGGCATCCGGCCGGGCCCTGCAGAGCCTGTGACCCGTAGGCTATGGCCTGTCTCGTGTCCATTGTCCGATCCGGAAGATCACGAACTCCGATGGCGTGAGCACGGCGACGCCGACCAGGGCGATCAACCGCCCGTTGTCGATATCGTTCTGCGTCATCGTCGTGCGATCGACCTTCACGAAGAACGCCTCGTCGGCGGTCCGTCCCATCAGCCCACCGCCTCGCCACTGGGCCAGCAGGAAGTCTTCGATGGCCGAGCGCACGCTCGACCAGAGGCGCGCGTCGTTCGGCTCGAAGACGGCCCACTGCGTGCCCCGCGCGATGGACTGTTCGAGGAATAGCAGGGAGCGCCGCACGTTGACGTACTTCCACTCGGGATTCTGCGAGGCGCTGCGCGCGCCCCATACGAGGACGCCGCGTCCGGGGAACGAACGAAGGCAGTTCACGCCCCTGGGGTTGAGCACCTCCTGATCGCGCGAGGTGACGTCGAACTGCAGCGCGCGGACCCCGAGCACCACCTCGTTGGCCGGCGCCTTGAAAACACCGCGTTGCCGGTCCGTTCTCGCGTAGACCCCTGCGACATGGCCTGACGGCGGCACAAGGGCCTCGCCGCCCGTATGGGGGTCGGACACGGAGATCCAGGGGAAGTAGAACGCCGCGTAGCTGGTGTCCCTCGGGGGCTGGATGCGATCGATCGACGAGCGGGTGTCGGTCGCGGGATGCGAGTGCAGGATCGCGATGCGATTGGCCGTCGACTCGCAGTGGGTGACCAGCGCGTCGGTCAGCCCAGGCACCGCATGGTGATCGGGAACGACCACGATGGAGAGGTCGCCGACCGTCTCGAAGCCGGCAAGACCGGAACGCGCCGGAGCCCCGTCCGGCGTCGCATCGAGATCCCGCCCCTGGTAGTCCTGGACGTCGACGGGCGCACCGTCGTGGCCCGGCGTTCCGAGTGTCT
>JAHDVQ010000172.1:0-2758 GCA_023384595.1 Vicinamibacteraceae bacterium
GCTACGGGCTACGGGCTACAGCCTGGGGGCCTTTTCTGGGCTACGGGCTCTGGGCCTCAGGCTCCAGGCTCCAGGCTCGAAGATCACGGCGGCGGACGGCGGGCAGGCGGAAGCGCGGGCGTGATGAGGGCCCGGATGTCGTCGACGAGCAGCGCCACGTCGGTCATCGAGGGCTCCTGCTTCGCGAGCTCCGTGTGGGCCTGCTCGAGGGCGGCCAGCGCGCGGCCCACGGCACGCAGTCGCGCCGTCAGCGCGGCCCCGCGGGCCCGGGCGGCATCGCGCAGCTGCACCTTGTAGAGTTGCGCGCGCGTCGCGGGAGGATACGGCTCCTTGATCTCGCTCCCGATGGCCTTGAGGTCGAACCGCTCGAGCGGGATCGAGGCGAGCTGCCGGGCGTACGTGTCGTTGACCTGCGCGACGTAGCGTTCCCAGGCCGGCAGGTCGTCGTTCCACAGCTCGCGATAGCCGCGGGCCAGCTCCATCAGCACGAGATTGTGCTCGCGGACCTTGCCGGCCTGCACCCCGGCGGCGATGAGCGAGCCGAGACGCCCGACGATGGTGGCCAGACCGGGCGCCGGGCTCCCAACCCCCTTCAGGTTCGCCACGCTCGAGGCGAGCGCCTGCGATGCGGCCCCCGCTTGATCCGAGAACGCCGGGTCGGCCAACTGCTGGAAGAGCGCATACACCTCGCCGAGCGCGCGCCACGCGCGCATGCGCGTGGCCAGCTCGCGATCGAACGAGGTGGCCTCGACGCTCGGCAGGGACTCGGGGGCGGGATTGGGGTCCGTGATGATGCGGATGAATTCCTGCTGGCGCCGGTCGGCGTCCTGCTCCGCGGCGAGTGCCTGGTAGCTGTCCATCGCCGCCTCGGTCACGGCCTGGCCCTGCACGGCCACGCCCGCGCCGAGGTTGCGGGTCGAGCGTGCGGCACAGGCCCCGAGGGGCGCGAGAAGCGCCGCAGCCAGGATCGCCAGGGCGGAGCGCGCCCACGTCGATCGCACCATGTCTGCCTCCGTGCGAACGCGCTGCGTCAGAGAGGGGTGGGACGATGATAGCCGATCAGGGGATCGGCGGATCAGGGGATCGGGGGATCGGGGGATCGGGGGATCGGGGGGCCCGTACGCAGCACAACCGCGGCCGGCCGGGTGGCAGACCGCGGTTGTGCGGGAGGTCAGGGGCTTACCAGCGGGGCTCGCGCTTGCGGCCGCCGCCGAAGTCGCCGCCGCCCGAGCGGGCCGGACGAGGACGTGCCTCGTTCACCGTGAGGTTGCGGCCGCCGAGGGGGCGGTCGTGGAGGGCGTCGATGGCCTTCTGGGCATCCTCGTCGCTCGCCATCTCGACGAACGCGAACCCGCGGGCACGGCCCGTGGCCATGTCGCGCATGACCGTAACGGTCTCGACCTGGCCGGCCTGCGAGAACAGCTCCTGCAGCTCCTGCTCACCAGTGCTGTAAGGGAGGTTGCCAACGTACAACTTGCGACCCATGTCTTTCTCTGCTCCTCGTTCGACGCGTTCCGCGCAAACGAATGTGCCGGTCTCTTCCGGCGACGGTTGTTGTCTGCAGCGGACCATGCGGCCGCTGCCCGATGGCAGCTCGTGAGTGAGCGGTGAGGGAGGAGCGACTAGGAGTCGACTCGATCCGACTCCAATCGACACTGCAAGGAGCGGGCTTCCATCTATACGGAGTCGAGCTTATCACGACATCAACGAAACTGACAAATCGCTCAGAAACGCACCCGCACCCCCGCCACCGCCTGCCAGTGGCGCCCCGGGAGGCGCGCCCGGCCGGGACCGAGCGTGGCCTCGATGGCCTCGGCCGTTGGCGGGTCGAACGCGCCGACGGTTCGTTCGACCGCGTCGACACGCAAGCCGGGCTCGGCCTCCCCAACGAAGAAGACCCTGGCGCCGGCCACGAACGACAGGTGGGGACCCAGCGCCGCCCCGACGTCACCACCCAGGCCAAGCCCCGCCCGCGTCACGGGTTCGAACGCCATCGTCAGGCGGAACTCGTCGAAGAAGAAGGTGGAGTGACCACCCATCCGGAACCGGGTGAAGCCAAGGGGCCCGGCCTCGCCGCTCGTGCGGACCAGGGCGAGTCCACCCGTGGCCTGCGCGTCGATACGCCGCCGCGGGTCGGTCCTGAAGACCGGTCCAGCCATCACGGCGAGGTGTCGAAGCGTGCCGGTCGTGGCGGGCCAGGCGAACGACTGCCGATAGGAATACGGCCTCGGCGTGTAATCGGGCGGGGGCATCGAGATGTAGTCGAGCTCCAGGTCGTACGGAGTGTTCTCGCCGGCGATGTCGTGTTCGACGAACCCGACCGTGACTCGTGCGCCGACATGACGGGTGAAGAACACCTGCGCCCCAGCCTCGAATCCGACACCGGAGTCGGGTTCGAGGGCCAGCACCTGCCGGGCGCGGCCGGCGGTGGACGTGAAGTTCACCGACTCGGGGCGGTATTCCGACCGGATCTCACCGGCCTCGGGGGCCGTGACGAAGGACCCGGCCACCCACACCTCGACACGCGGCTGGGTCTGGGCGGCGGTGGTGACGGGGAGGGCCAACGCGGCGCAGACCACCCACGCAGAGGGAAGGAGACGCCAGTTGGCGTTGGGCCCGCACCAGCAGGGGCCGCCACCGCGCCGACCGGCACGCTGAAGACACTGTGGGAAAGGGAAGAGCACGATGACCCCCGGTCGACGACCTCGATGGGGGCGTGCGGGCGCTGACAGCCCGAGTATACGCCCACGAGCCGGCG
>JAHDVQ010000172.1:2858-4391 GCA_023384595.1 Vicinamibacteraceae bacterium
GGCGCTACACTGGTTCGGTGTCCCCACCGCATCGGCCCTCTCTCGTCGTTGGTCACCTCGGCCCCATTCTGATCCTGTTGGCGTGCGTGTCGGCGACGGTGCCCGCCCGGCCGGCGGCCGAGGCGATGGTCCAGCCCCACGAGCGTCAGGCGCCCGATCCCGCGTCCTGCTATCCCGCGGCGCGTTGTCTCGAGTCGGCCCGCGAGGCCCTGGCGGCCGGTGAGTACGAACTGGCGCACACGCTCGCCTGGCGGGCACACCAGCAGGGATCGACCCACGACGCCTCGCTGCTCTTCGTGCTGGCCCGCGCCCAGGTGCTGAGCGGACGGGCTGGAGGCGCCATCGTCACGCTCGAGCGGTTGGCGCGTCTCGGCGTGGCCACCGGTGTCGCCGACGATCCGGAGTTCGCGCCGGTCCGCGCGCTGCCCGACTGGCCCATCGTCGAGGCCATGTTCGCGAAGCAGAGCGGACCCATCGAACGGACGCGCGTCGCGCTCACGCTTCCGCCCGGCGTGTCGGTGTCGGACCTCGCCTGGGACAACGTGTCGCGACGATGGCTGCTCGCCAGCGCCGCCGACGCGCGCATCCTGGTCGTGGGCGAGGGTGAGCGCGTGCTCTCGACGCTCGTGGCCGGCGCGACCGCCGGATTTGGTGACTCGCTGCATCGATTGGCCATCGACACCGAGCGGGGCGATCTGTGGGTGGTGAGCGCCGCCAACGCGGACGCCGGCGGCAGCCGCCTGCACCGGCTGCAGTTGATTTCGGGTCGACCGCTGGCCACCATCGACGGAGGCGGACACGGCGAGATCGTGGCCGTGCAGGCTGTAGGCGACGGGCGCGTGGTGGCCATATCCCGGCGCGGCACCCTGGGGCGCGTGGCGGCCGGTTCGCGGCGGGTGGTGGCGGGGAAGGACGCGAAGGGACCGACGCTGCACGCCGCGGCGTTCAGTCCGTCGGCCGGCGGGCTGCTCGCGGCCTCGCCCGACGGGCTCTTCCGCATCGATCCGGTGACGGGACGCGTGACGCCAGTCGAAGCCACCGGCGGATTCAGCCTCGACGGGCTGTCGGGCGTGTGCGCCGCCGACAAGGCGGTGTATGTGCTGCAGGCTGGCGCGCTTGGCGTGCGCCGCGTCGTGCAGCTGCATTTCGCGGGACGTGACTCGGCGCCGACCGCTGAGATCGTCGACCAGAACCTGCGGGACGGGTCGACGCCCGTGGCGTGCGCCGTCGCCGACGGACGGCTCCACTATGTCGCGCGCCGTGGTGACGGGAGCCACGTCATCAGGGCGTTGGCCGCCGGCAGGTAAGGTGGAAGTCCGCGTCGAGCGTCCGGGACGCCGGCTCGACTGGTCATCGGCGCGTGGGCGTCCACGCCGGTCGCATGCGCCGCGTCAGGAGTCACTCGTGAACAGATCCCGGCCCATGGCGTTCTCGATCCTCGTTCTGGCGTTCCTGGTGCTGACGCACGGCCCGCAGTCCACCGGGGCCGCCGCCCCTACCGCCCAGGAGTCCGCCAGCGGAGCGCCCGCCAGC
>JAHDVQ010000172.1:4491-7523 GCA_023384595.1 Vicinamibacteraceae bacterium
CCGCCAGCGGAGCGCCCGCCAGCCAAATCCCCGCCGAGCCGCCGCTCCGGTGGTTCAAGGGGAATACGCACACCCACACGCTCAACAGCGACGGCGACAGCACGCCCGACGAGGTCGTGCGCTGGTATCGCGAGCACGGCTACCACTTTCTCGTCCTCACCGATCACAACTACCTGACGAGCGTCGGCGCCCTCAACGCGCTGCACGGCGCCGACGACCAGTTCCTGATCATCAAGGGCGAGGAAGTCACGGATCGGTTCGAGACGAAGCCGCTGCACATCAACGGGCTCGATGTCGTGCGCACGGTCGATCCCCAGGGCGGCACGAGTGTGGTCGACGTGCTCCAGCGCAACGTCGACGCCATCCGCCGGGCCGAGGGCGTGCCGCACATCAACCATCCGAACTTCGGCTGGGCGATCACTCCAGAGGAGCTGGCCGCAGTCGAGCGCACCACGCTCTTCGAGATCTTCAACGGGCATCCGCTCGTGAACAACGCGGGCGGAGGAGGCCAGCCCTCGCTCGAGGAGATGTGGGACCTCTTGCTCACGCGCGGCCGGCGCCTCTACGGCCTGGCGACCGATGATGCCCATCACTTCAAGCAGCCGTGGAACTCGGCAGCCGCACGGCCGGGGCAGGGGTGGATCGTAGTGCGGGCCGCCCGCCTGGCGGCCACGGACCTCCTCGGCGCGATGGAGCGCGGCGAGTTCTACGCGTCGACGGGCGTCGAACTCGAGGACCTGCGCGTAGAGACGGATCGGATGACCGTGCGGACGAAGCTCGGGCGCACGACCCTGCACCGCGTGCACTTCATCGGCGCCGACGGGAAGCTGCTGGCCGAGGTCACCGAGAACCCCGCGGTGTACGTCTTCAAGGGCGATGAGGCCTACGTGCGCGCAACCGTGACCGACTCGAACGGCCGGAAGGCCTGGGTGCAGCCGGTGTTCAGGACGGCGCGCTGACGGTCCGCGCGTTAGGGGCCGCCTGGCGTCAGGCGTCGGCTGCCGCGCCGAGCGCCGCATCGATCGAGGCGAGCGCGTGGGCCGCGTCCGCCTGAATCGACACATCGACGTCGTCGGATGCCACGGTGCGCGTCGGGTTGATCTCGATGACGAAGGCGCCGGCCCGCCGGGCGTGTTCCCAGAGCGACGCCGCGGGCTGGACCTGCGCGCTCGTGCCGATGATCAGGAAGACCTCGCACGAGGCCGCCGCTTCGTAGGCCTGTGCGAACACGTCCGTGTCGAGCGGCTCGCCGAACCACACGACGGCGGGCCTGAGGAGGCCGCCGCAGTAGGGGCAGGACGGGGGCAGCGGCTCGATCGGCACGCGGTGATCTTCCCAGTCGCGCGGCGAGCTGGCGCAGCGCCGATGGCAGGCGACGCGCCAGATCGAGCCGTGGAGACGCAGCACGTCGGCGCCGGCGCGCTCGTGCAGGCCGTCGACGTTCTGCGTGGCGATGGTGCAGCGTTGGAAGCGTCGCTGCCAGCGCGCGAGGACGTGATGCGCGGCGTTGGGCTCGGCGGCGGCGATGAGCCCGCGGCGCCAGTCGTACCATTCCCAGACCAGCCGCGGATCGCGTGCGAAGCCCTCGGGCGTCGCGAGATCCTCGGCGCGATGCCGCCGCCAGAGTCCCTCGTCGCCGCGGAAGGTGGGGATGCCGCTTGGCGCCGACACGCCGGCGCCGGTGAGCACCGCGACGCGTCGCGCGTGCCGCAGGCGTCGAGATCCCGACACGGGGTCGGGGGTATTTTCAGTTTTTGCCACCTGGCCGCACCGGTCGTCTACGACGCGCCCTTCTCGGCCCAGACCTGGGCGAGATTCACGACCACCTCGACCGCCTTCTGCATGTCGTACGCCGACACCCACTCGAGTCGCGAATGGAAGTTCTGTTCTCCCGCGAACAGGTTCGGCGTCGGCAGCCCCATGAACGACAGGCGTGAGCCATCCGTGCCGCCGCGAATGGGCTTCATCCGCACCTCGAGGCCGGCCCGCTCGATCGCCTCGCGGGCGTAGTCGACCACGCCGGGATGCTGGTCGAGCACTTCCCGCATGTTGCGGTACTGCTCGATGCGCTCCACCTCCAGGCTGGCGCCGGCGACGGCGCCGACGACCTCGCGCGCCAGCGACTCGAGCATCGCCGCCTTCTCGTCGAGGCCCGGCGTATTGAAATCCCGCAGGAGCACCTTCACGGTCGTCCGCTCGACGCTCGCCGCGACCACGTAGGGGTGGACGTAGCCTTCGTAGCCTTCGGTCGTCTCGGGCGACAGCTCCCCGCCGGGCAGCGTCGCGATGAACTTCGCCGCCAGCTTGATCGCGTTGATCATCCGGCCCTTCGCGTAACCGGGATGGGTGTTGAAGCCGACAAAGGTGAGCGCGAGCACGTCGGCCGAGAAGCTCTCCATCTCGAGCTCGCCCCGCGCCCCGCCATCGAGCGTGTACGCGCACGCCGCGCCGAAGGCGCCGACGTCGAAGTACTTCGTTCCCTGGCCCACCTCCTCGTCCGGCGTAAAAGCGACGCGCACCCCCCCGTGCTCGACTTCGGGGTGGGTCAGGAGGTACTCGACGGCGGTCATGATGGCCGCCACGCCCGCCTTGTCGTCGGCTCCGAGCAGCGTCGTTCCCGAGGCGGTGATGATGTCGTGGCCCATCTGCTCGCCGAGCGCCGGGTTGTCGGCCAGGCGGATGACCGCATCGGACGCGTCGGGCAGCACGAGATCGCGGCCGTCGTAGTTCCGGTGGCGGATCGGGCGCACGCCGGTGCCGCTCACCTCGGGCGACGTATCGACGTGTGCGATGAAGCCGACAACCGGCACGCCGCTCTTCTTCGTCGTGGCCGGCACGGTGGCCATCACGTAGCCGTGCTCATCGATGGTCACGTCGGCGGCGCCCATGTCACGCAGCTCCCGCACCAGCTCGTTCAGCAGCACCATCTGGCCGGGCGTTGACGGGTAGGTGTCGCTCTGCTCGCTCGCCCGGGTATCGAAGGTGACATAGCGCATGAAGCGCTCGGTGACGCGTTCGCGGATGTCGGTCGG
>JAHDVQ010000471.1 GCA_023384595.1 Vicinamibacteraceae bacterium
ACATGCGCGACGTCTACGGGCTCGACGCGCCGCTCGTGCGCGCGCTCGAGGGCGGTGCGCGCCGCGCCTCGCGTTGAGCCTGCGCCTGCCCGCGCGGAGCCGCAGGCGTAGCGGCCGGCTTGAGCCGGCCCTACGCGTTACGGGTTCTTCGTTCCGAAATCCACCTTGGGGGCTGCCTGCGCCTGCGTCCAGGCCGCCGTGGTCTCGGCGGCGAAGTCCTCGAACCGGCGCGGCGGGTGCCCCATGAGGCGCTCGGCGCGCGCCATGTCGGATGGCGCCGGCGCGAGGCCGTGCTCCTGGAAGTACGCGTACATCATGCGGAAGTCGTACGCCATCCACGGCGGCAACATCGTGACGGCCTGCTGTTCCCACGCGTCGAGATCGTCGCCCGCGTAGCGTACGGGCCGCCCGAGCGCCTCGCTCCACGCGCGCGCCGTCGACTCCCCCGTCCAGCTCGCGGGCCCGTGCAGCGCATAGGTTTCGCCGGCATGCCCGTCAGTGGTGAGGGCGGACACCGCCGCATCGGCGACGTCGCGCACGTCGACCCGCGCGATCCCGGTCGCGCCGAGCGGCTGCGGATACAAGCCGTACGACACGATCGCCTCGCGCAACCAGTAATCGTTCTGGAAGAAGTTGTTCGGCCGCAGGATCGTCACGTCGAGCCCCGAGGCCTTCAAGGCCATCTCAATCGCCACCTTCGAACCGAAGTGCGGCAGGTGCACGGCCTGTTCGGCCGACGCCACCGAGACGTAGACGATGCGCGAGACACGCGCCTCGCGCGCGGCGTTGAGGGCCATCAGCCCCTCGTGACACTCGGTCACGCTCACCGCGTTCAGCAGGAAGACGCCGTCCACGCCGCGGACGACCGATCGCACGCTCGCCGGGTCGAGCAGATCACCGACGACGGCCGAGGCGCCCGCCGGCAGGCGCGACGCCTTCTCGGCGCTCCGCGTCAGCACCGTCGTCTCGACGCCACGCTCCACGAGCTGCCGCGTCACCGCCGAGCCGACCGTCCCCGTCCCTCCAAGCACCAGCACTCTCATCGCGCCCCCTACCTGGCCTTGGACCTTGGGCCTTGGGCCTTGGACCTTGGGCCTTGGGCCTTGGACCTT
>JAHDVQ010000472.1 GCA_023384595.1 Vicinamibacteraceae bacterium
GGTCGGCCTCCCAGCCCTCGCGCGTCCGGAAGAAGCGCGGCTTCACGATGTAGGGGCCGCCGTCCTCGGGGCAGAACACGTCGCAGTTGCCGCAGTCGTTGCAGAAGTCGGCGACGTTGCCAATCTGGTGCGGCTCCGCGATGGTCAGCGTGCCTTCGGCCCGCACCACCCACGCGCCGTCTTCGAGCCGCGCTTTCCGGATCGGAATCGTGAGCGGCGGAAGCGGAAACGTGAAGTTCGCGTCGTTGGGGCACACCGGCACGCACTTGTCGCAGGTGATGCAGTCGAAGAGTTGCAGGTGCCGGCCGATCTTGCGCGGCGGTTTGCTGTTGGCCGCGTGCGCGTAGCGCGGGTCGTCGGCCACGCGCGCGACGTAGGCCTCGGTGTTGGCGAGCCGCGCGGCCGACACCCAGCGCTGCCACGTCGCCTCGTCGTAGACGTCCGTGAGGGCGACCGCGGCGCCGGGTGACGCGGCGTTCGACGCGAGCGCGTCGAGTCCGCGACGCTCGTCGTCGGCGCTGAGGCCCAGCGAGGCCAGAGTGCGTGCCGCCTGTCCGTGGCCCGAGACGACGAACTGGTCGATCGTGCGCGCTCCGACCCGGGCCATCCGTTCGCCCAGCGCGTCGAAGTAGCCGCGCGCCCGCGCGTAGCCGCGCGTCTTGAGCAGGTCGGTGCACACCGTCACGGGCACCAGGCCGAGGGCGACGGCGTCGGCGAAGTTGCCGCGGTCGATGCCGGCCGAGAACGAGATCGGATAGCGGTCGCCGAACTCCCGTCGGAACCGGCCCACGAGCGTCATCGCCAGCACGTGCAGGGGCGGGCCCGACAGGTACATCCGCGATTCCGACTCCGGGAAGAAGCGCCGGTGGTTCTCGACGACGAGCGTGTTGGTGAACTTCACGCCAAAGCCGAGCCCGCACGCACGCGCCCGCTCGCCGAGCCGGCCGACGAACTCCACCATCTGCGGCCACGTCGTGTCATTCGCGAACGCATCGTCTGGCACGCGCACGTCGTGGTAGCCGAGCCGGTCGCTGAGCAGCTCGCGCGTGTCGCAAGGCCCGAGCAGCATCGGATTGAGCTTCACGATGCAGTGGACGCCGATGCGTTCG
>JAHDVQ010000473.1 GCA_023384595.1 Vicinamibacteraceae bacterium
GGACGCGCCCGGGGCATGCCGAGCAGCCGCCGCATGGCTGCCTCGTCGGCGGTGACGCGCTCCGAGGAGTACTCGCCGTCGAGCGCGCGCGTCGCGACCGCCGCCGTCGCGAGCTCGGGCAGCATGGGCAGGATCACGAAGCAGCCGTCGCGCTCGATGGTCCTCGCGGCCTCTTCATCGGACACGAGCACCTCGTGCATCTTCTCGCCCGGCCGGACGCCCGTGAAGACGATGGGAATGTCGCGGCCGTCGACGAGCAGACGCGCCAGATCGGCCACACGGACAGCCTGCGCGCGGGGCACGTAAGTCTCGCCGGGCCGCCCGCTATCGAGGGCGGCGACGACGATGTCGACCGCTTCGTCTGTCGACAGCAGGAAGCGCGTCATCCGCTCGTGGGTGACCGTGACGGGCCCCCCGTGCGTGATCTGATCGAGGAAGAGGGGCACGACCGACCCGCGCGAGACCGCCACGTTCCCGAACCGCGCGCAGAGGAACGTCGTCTGCGCGCCGCCGAGATTCGCCTCGACGAGCATGCGTTCCATGATCCCCTTCGTCATGCCCATGACGCTGATCGGCTTGCAGGCTTTGTCGCTGGAGATCGCGACGAGCTTCCTGACGGGCGTCGATCGCTCGCGGATGGCACGGACGAGGTTCTGCGTGCCCTGCAGGTTGGTGAGCACGGCCTCGTACGGGAAGTACTCGCAGGTGGGCACCTGCTTCAGCGCGGCCGCGTGCACGACGACGTCGGCCCGGTCGACCGCACGCACCACCGCCTGATAGTCGCGCACGTCACCGATCTGGAACTGGAGCCGCTGCTCGAAGTTGCGGAAGATGATCTCGTCAGTGGCCGCCCGGCGGTGCAGATAGGCGAGTCGCAGTTCGTGCTGCTTGGCCTCGTCCCGCGAGAAGACGACGACGCGCTCGGGCGTGCCGTGAGCCCCAGCCAGTAGCCGCCCGACGATGGCCTGGCCGAGGGAGCCGCTCCCGCCGGTGACGAGCACACGGGCTCCGTCGAAACTCATGGGCGGTGTCAGCGCGTGGCGACGTGCGTCCGGGCCGTCGCGGCGACCCGTTCGAGATCGGCGTCGACCATCATCTGCACGAGCC
>JAHDVQ010000173.1:0-4372 GCA_023384595.1 Vicinamibacteraceae bacterium
GCGAATGGCCTCGACGGGACGCATCCGGGGAAGTATATGGGACAAGGGTTGGGAGCCTGGAGCCTGGAGCCTGGAGCCTGGAGCCTGGAGCCTTCCCATATACTGTCGCCGACAGGAGGACCTTCATGCACGTGGCACGGCGTCGGGCACTACGCATGGCAGCGGGACTGGCCACGGTCGCGGCCCTGACGATGGCGCTGAGGGCGGACGGGCGGCAGACGCCCTCCGCGACGGCCGACCTCATCATCCACAACGCGCGCATCTACACGGTGAACGCCGCCGCCCCGCGCGCCGACGCCGTCGCCATCCGCGACGGGCGCTTCCTCGTCGTCGGCGACGACCAGTCGGCCCTCGCCACGCGGGGGGAGCAGACGCGCGTCATCGACGCGGGCGGCGCCACCGTGCTGCCGGGACTGCACGACGCGCACGGCCACTTCACGGGCCTCGGCGCGAGCCTCCAGGTGCTCGACCTGCGCGGCACGGCCAGCTACGCGCAGATCGTCGACCTCGTGCGCGCGAGGGCCGCCTCGACGCCCGCCGGCCAGTGGATCGTCGGACGGAGCTGGGATCAGAACGACTGGCCCGAGAAGGCGTGGCCCACCCGCGAGGCGCTCGACAAGGCGGCACCCGCCCACCCGGTGTATCTGACGCGGGTCGACGGGCACGCGGCGCTCGCCAACACGCGCGCGCTCGAACTCGGCGGCATCACGAAGGACACGCCGGACCCCGACGGCGGGCGGATCATCCGCGGCGAGGCCGGCGAGGCGACGGGCGTGCTGATCGACCGCGCCATGGGACTGGTGAGCGCGAAGATGCCGCCGGTCTCCGAGGCGCAGCTCGACGCGCAGATCCTGCTCGCCGACGCCGAGACGCGCCGCCTGGGCCTCACGATGGTGCACGATGCCGGGGCCGACACGCGCACCGTCGCGGCCTACCGCCGGCTGTCGGCGGCTGGCAAGCTCCGCACCCGCCTGTACGTGATGCTGCGCATGCCGCTCGAGCGGATGCAGCCCTTCTTCGACAAGGGACCGGACACCGGCGGCGACAATCCGCGTGTGGTGGTCCGCGCGATCAAGATCAGCATCGACGGCGCGCTCGGCTCGCGCGGGGCGGCGATGCTCGAACCCTACAGCGACGAGCCGGGGACGACGGGGCTCTTCGTGACCCCGCCCGAGGCGGCCTACCGGATGACGCACGCGGCGGCGAAGGCCGGCTTCCAGACGTGCATTCACGCCATCGGCGACCGGGGCAACCGCACGGTGATGGACATCTTCGAGCGCGTCGAGCGCGAGGTGCCGGACGCGCGGGCGCTCAGGCTGCGCAACGAGCACGCGCAGATCCTGGACGAGGCGGAAATCCCGAGGTTCAAGGCGCTCGGCGTCGTGGCCTCGATGCAGACCACGCACGCCACCTCCGACATGCCGTGGGTGCCCACGCGCATCGGTGAGGCGCGCACGCGCGAGGGCGCCTACGTGTGGCGGAAACTCCTCGACGCGGGCGCGCGGATCGCCAACGGCTCCGACTTCCCTGTCGAGGAGCCCAACCCGATGCTCGGCTTCCATGCCGGCATCACGCGACAGGATCGCGAGGGACACCCGCCGGACGGCTGGATGCCGGACCAGCGCCTGACGCGCGGCGAGGTGCTGCACGCCTTCACGCTCGGCGCCGCCTACGCGGGGCACCTCGACACCCTGCTCGGGTCGATCGAGCCGGGCAAGCTGGCCGATCTCGTCATGCTGGACGCCGACGTGATGACCATCGAGCCGCGCGCGATTCTCTCCACGAGCGTCGTGCGCACCATCGTCGGCGGCGACGTGGTGTACGAGCGGTAGCCGGATGGCCGTTCCCGACACGGCGCTCGCCATCGGCGCGGTGGCCCTGGCCCTGGCGGGCATGGTGGGGTGGCTGAGCCTGGCCGCCATCCGCGCCCGTCGCGACGACGCGCTCTACCTGGTGGCGGAGTGGCGCCTGGTGCAGGCGGCCTCGCTCGTGCTCGTGTTCGTGGCGGCGAGCTACGTCGGCGTCGCCGCCGCGCAGGCCGGCGCGCCGGGCGCGAGCTTCGACGCCGTCCTCGCCGTCGGCTTCCTGGTGCTGGCCTTCACCGCGTCGCAGCAGGAGCCGCCCCAGGCGCTCGCGCTCCTCGCGCTCGGGTTCCTCGCGCACGTGGTCCTCGACCTCGCGCACCGGCCGGGATGGCTGCCGCACGGGGGCGTCGCCAGCTGGTACGTCATCGGCTGCGCGATACACAACGTCGTCATCGGGGCGCTATGCTACCTGCCGCTGCTTGGACGCGACCGCCGCTGAAGCCGGAACGTCCTGGCGTCCATGTGCGCCTGCCTGACCGGGGCTCGTGCGCGAAACGTCCGCACGGTGCCTGGCGTCCGACAGAAGGCGCCCGCCTCGCGGCGGCCAGGGCCGCCCCCTTCGCTGGAGTCCCGGAATGATCCTCTCGTCGTGTCGCGCCCTCGTGGCGGCCGGTCTCGTGCTCTCGACGCTCCCGGCTTCGACCGTCCACGCCCAGACGCGGCCCCGCCTGCTCGTCATCATCAGCATCGACCAGATGCGCGCCGATTACGTGTTCCGCTACGGACATCAGTGGACCGGGGGCCTGCGCCGCGTCATCGACCAGGGGGCGTTCTTCACCGAGGCGTCGTTCCCGTATCAGAACACCATCACGTGTGCCGGGCACGCCACGATGTCGACCGGCAACTTCCCGGCCTCGCACGGCATGGTGCTCAACGCCTGGTGGGATCGCGCGACGGGCCAGCAGGTGACCTGCACGTTCGATCCCGCGACGACCCTGGTGGACGTCAACGGCGACACGGGCCTGCCCGGCGACAGCGCGCTGCGCATGCGGATGCCGGCCTTCGCCGACGAGCTGCGCGCGCAGTCGGGCGTGGCCCCGCGTGTGGTCGCGCTCTCGAACAAGGCGCGGGCGGCGATTACCCTCGGCGGCCGGCGCGCGGACCTGGTGCTCTGGTCGGGCGGCGTGCGCGGGTTCGTCACCTCCACGGCGTACGGCGCCGCGTCGATGGCGCCCGTGCTCGACTACCTGAAGGCCAACCCCATCACGGCCGACTACGGCAAGCCGTGGACGAAGCTGCTGGCCGCCGACAAGTACCTGTTCACCGACGAGGGCGTGGGCGAGGGGGAGGCGATCTGGCCGAAGACGTTTCCGAAGGCCATGGACTCGCCGTCGGGCCAGCCCGATGCCGACTTCTACGCGCGGTGGGCGACGAGCCCGCACGCCGATGCCTACCTGGCCCGGCTCGCCGTCGCGGCGCTCGAACGCCTCCAGCTCGGCGCCCGCGAGGACGCGACGGACCTGCTCGCGGTGAGCTTCTCGATGCTCGACGCCGTCGGCCACATGTACGGCCCGCGCAGCCACGAGGTGCAGGACACGCTGGCGCGGCTCGACCAGTCACTCGCCGTGCTGCTCGACGCGCTCGACGCTCGCGTCGGCCGCGACCAGTACCTGCTCGCGCTCACCGGCGACCACGGCGTGTCGCCGATCCCTGAACAGGCCATCGCCGAGGGCCTCGACGCGGGCCGCGTGAACACGCGCGCGATGGCCGCGAAGGTGAACGCCGCCCTCGCGAAGGTGCTCGGCGAGGGCACCTACGTCGCGGCGATGCACTACACCGATCTCTATCTGTTGCCGGGCGTGCCCGAGAAGATCGCCGCCTCACGCGAGGCGTGGCCGGTGCTGCGCCAGGCCATAGAGTCGACGCCGGGCATCTACAGGGCGGTGCGGCGCGAGGATCTCGTCGCCGAGGCGGTGCTCGATCCGCTGGTCAAGGCGGCGGCACTCTCCTACGACCGCGAGCGCAGCGGTGACGTCCTCATCATTCCCCGTCCGTACTGGATCACGTCGGCCGCCATCGCGACGCACGGCACGCTCTACCGGTACGACAGCCGCGTGCCCCTCGTCTTCTTCGGCGCGGGCGTGAGGCCGGGCCGCTACACGGACCCCAGCACACCCGCCGACCTCGCCGTGACCCTCGCCTGGCGTGTCGGCGTCACGCTGCCCCGCCCCGACGGCGAGGTGCGCGCGCGCGCGTTTACCGGCGCCGAGGCCCGCGGCCCCGCCACGACCCGCGAATCGTCACGACACACGTATCCGGAGTAGGGCCCTGAACCGCTGATTCTGCCGGCACTGGGCACTGGGCACTCGGCACTGGGCACTCGGCACTGGGCACTCGGCACTCGGCATCCGGCCCGCGGTCGCGGATCGGGCGTTGGGCGCTGGGCGCTGGGCGTTGGGCGCTGGTTCCCCGATCTACAATGACTCGCCCGCGTCGCCTGACGCCCGGTGGAGGACTCATGCGCAGATTACTGAAGTGGGGAGGGCCCGCGCTCGTGCTCGGGGCAG
>JAHDVQ010000173.1:4472-7447 GCA_023384595.1 Vicinamibacteraceae bacterium
GGACTCATGCGCAGATTACTGAAGTGGGGAGGGCCCGCGCTCGTGCTCGGGGCAGCCGTCGGCCTGCTCGTGCCGCGTGCGGGGTCGGCCCCGCCGGAGGGGTACCGGATCATCGCGTCCGAGGTGGCGCCCGACGGCATCGATACCGGCGTGGTCCGGGCAGGACGCGGGCCGGGACTGAACGCGGCCGGTGAGCGCGAGGTCCCCGTCTCCGGCGCCGTCCCCGGCAAGATCATCGTGAAGTTCCGTGACGGCGCCAGCGGCGCGCCGGGCGTGTCCGGCGCCTCGTCGGCCTCGGCGCGCACCGCCGTCGCCCGCGCGCTCGGTGCGCGCACCATCACGCGCCCGACCTACGCCGACTTCGACCTCGTCGAGATCGACCCCGCCATGGACCCCGAGGCCGCGGCCGCGAGCCTCGCCGGGCGCGACGAGGTCGAGTACGCCCAGGCCGTGTACCGCTACCACGCGTACGCCCGTCCGAACGACCCGCTCTACTCGCTGCAGTGGAACCTGATCCAGCTGCAGATGGACAAGGCCTGGGACATCAACCCCGGCGCCACGCGCGACGTCGTCGTGGCCGTCATCGACACCGGCGTCGCGTTCCGCTCGGCCATCGTCGAGTACGACACGATTCCGTACCGGAACGAGAGCGGGACGTTGTATCCCTCGCTCGGCCGGGTGACGGTGCCCTACGCCGCCGCGCCGGAACTCGGGGCCGCCGATCGCTTCGTCGCCCCGCGCGACTTCATCTGGGACGACGACGCGCCGTTCGACACCGACGGACACGGGACGCACGTGTCGGGGACCATCGGGCAGCTCACCAACAACGGCGTCGGCGTGGCCGGCATGGCCTACAACGTCCGCATCATGCCGCTGAAGGCCATCACCAGCGACTGGGACGACGTCTTCAACTCGCCGTTCGTCGGCACCGACGACATCGTTGCTCGTGCCATCCGGTATGCCGCCGACAACGGCGCGAAGGTCATCAACATGAGCCTGGGGCGCACCGAGGGCGGGCCCGCCACCGCCGTGGGCGACGCCATGCGCTACGCAGTGTCGAGGGGGGTCTTCGTCGCGGTGGCCGCGGGCAACGACTACGAGCGTGGGAACCCCATCGAGCGGCTCGCCGAGCAGGCCGGTCCGATCGACGGAGCCATGGTCGTCGCGGCGACCGGAAACGACTCGACCCGGGCCTACTACTCGGGCGTGCGCGATTACGTGGAGATTGCCGCGCCGGGCGGGAACGCGCGTCAGCCGGCGTGGATCTACCAGCAGACCTACGATCCCGACTTCACGGAGTACTTCCTCGGCCCGCTCTCGGGATATCGGGCCCCCCGCTTCGACGTGTTCGCCACGATGGGCTACCAGGGCACGTCGATGGCCACCCCGCACGTCGCGGGCTTCGCGGCCCTGCTCTACTCGCAGGGCATCGCGAACCCCGCCGCCATCGAGGCGGCGATGAAGAAGTGGGCGATCGATCGCGGCGCCGCCGGCCGCGACGACCAGTACGGATTCGGCTCGATCAACCCGCGGACGACGCTTCGCGGTCTCGGGATCGCGAGGTAAGCCATGGGGAGCCTTCACATCTGGCAGCGCCGCATCGTTGCGGCTGCCCTCGGGGTGTGCCTCGGGCTGTCGCCCGCCGTGACCTTTGCCGGCGACGGCCAGGAGAAACAGAAACCGGCCACGGCGCCGGCCAAGCCACCTGCCAAGCCGGCCACACCGGCCAAGCCCGCCACACCGGCCAAGCCCGCCACTGGAGAACAGGCGAAGCCGCCGGCCCGGAAGCCTGCGCCGCCCCCCTCCGAGCCCGTGATCTCGATTCACGGTCTCATCGATTTCGGTTACCAGACCTTTGCCGCCAAGGACAGCTTCGACGCGGTCCTCGGCAAGACGGGCGGGCCCATCTTCGGCGGAGGCGTGCGCATCGGGCACCGGAGCGGCATCTTCGGGCAGGTCGCCGTCTCGCGGTTCACGGCCGACGGCGAACGGGTCTTCATCTTCAACGACGAGGTGTTCAAGCTCGGCATCCCCGTCGAGGTCACGGCGACGCCCATCGACGTGAGCTTCGGGTATCGCTACATCCGGCGCCCGAAGCCGGCCCGGACCCCGCCGGCGCAGCCCCGGCCCGGCCGGACACCGCCACCTCCCGGCGCCGTCAAGCCCGTCAAGCCCGCGCAGCCCGCCACGCCGCCCGCGCGCGCCGCCGCCCCTGCGCGGGCGCCGCGCCAGACCGTCTTCCCGTTTGTCGGGGGCGGGTTCGGCCGCTTCGGGTACAAGGAGACCGCGGAGTTCGCCGAGGCAGGCGACGACGTGGACGAGTCGTTCACGAGCTACCACGTGATGGGCGGCGTGGACGTCGCGCTCATGCGGTGGCTGGGCGTCGGAGTGGAGGCGAAGTATCGATGGGTGCCCGACGGTCTCGGGGAGAACGGCGTCTCGAAGGAGTTCGGCGAGACCGACCTGGGTGGGTTCGTGATCGTGGGCCGCGTGACGATCGGGCGATAGCGCCAGGGACCCCTCCGGCGGCTGCGGGATCGGCGGCGCGGGGGCGGCACGCGCCCCCCGCGCCGGCCTCGTCACGCGAGTTCGCGGCGCGCGTCTACGCGGCCGTGCGGGACATCCCGCCCGGCCGCGTCGCCACGTACGGCGATGTGGCCGAGGCGGCGGGCCGGCCGCGCGCCTGGCGCGCGGTCGGCACGCTCATGCGCACCTGCGACGACCCCGCCATCCCCTGCCATCGCGTCGTCGCGGCCGCCGGCCGCCTTGGCGGCTACGGCGGCCGCGAGGACGTGAAGGCCTACCTGCTCGCGGCCGAGGGCGTGCGTGTGGTCAACGGGCGGATCCGCCAGTTCGGGGCGAAGCGGTGGAAGTGACACGTCAGGCGTTGGGCCCAGCCTTCACCCCCCGAACCCTCCCACTCGTCCCACCTGCGAACCCGGGCCCGGCAATTTCCGTCTCTAAGAGCCGACCGC
>JAHDVQ010000474.1 GCA_023384595.1 Vicinamibacteraceae bacterium
TGAAAGGGCGGTGTCCTGGGCCTCTAGACGATGGGGACGAGGCGGGACAACCTTGGGAGTATAGCAGACGCAGGCACGCCGGCGACGCGCAGGGCAGCACCCGAGTCGGCGGCGGCGGCACAACGACCATACACCCCGCACTCGCCGTAAGATACGCACATGGATCCCGAGGCTCTCCGCGAGTTCGCACGCCGCGATTGGGACGCCGCCGCCGCCTCGAAGGCTCACTATTGGGCGTTGCGCTACAGGCTGGAGGGCTCGCGCCCAGCCTGGGAGGCCTCTGCGGCCTTGCTCGCGCAGTTGCGCCGGCATCGGCCAGACTTCCCCACTCCGCGGGACCGCGAAGCGGACCTCCAGCATCACCTCAGACTCCGCGCCCTCCTCGATCGCGCCGCCCATGCGTTCGCCATTCGGTGAACTTCTGGCCGACCTCGCCGAGGCCCTCGATGAGGCCGGCGTCGAGTGGTACCTCTTCGGGGCCCAGGCCGCTGCGCTCTACGGCGTGGCTCGGCTCACGGCGGACGTCGACGTCACGGTGCGCCTACAGGCCAGTCAACCCACCGAGATGCTCGCCGGAGTGCTCGAGCGGCACGGGTTCGTGCGTCGCTTCAGCGATCCGCAGTTCATGGAGCGCACGCGGGTCGCTCCCTTCGTGCATTCGGCAACAACGCTGCCAGTCGACATCGTACTCGCCGGTCCTGGCCTCGAAGAGCAGTTCCTCCGCCGGGCCGCGATGCACGAAATCGAGGGCGTCCGTATCCCGCTGGCGTCCGCCGAAGATCTCGTTGTCATGAAGGTCCTGGCAGGCCGGCCGAAAGATCTCGACGATGTCTTCGCCATCGCGACCAACCGGGCGGGATCTCTCGATGTCGGCTACATCCAGGGCACGCTACGCGAACTCGAACAGGCGCTCGGACAGAGCGACCTGGGCGATGCGTTCGCGAGCATTCTGGGTCGGACCAGGAAAGGCCCGGCGCACCCGTAGCGCCTCGGCGCGCCGGACAAGCCCCGATCCGCCGATCCGCCGATCAGCCGGCCCTCCCGAAGATCCGCGCGAAGTTCCCCCCGAAGATCTTCGCCGCCGCCTCGGGCTCCACGCCCAGC
>JAHDVQ010000475.1 GCA_023384595.1 Vicinamibacteraceae bacterium
GCAGGGTGATTCAATTCACCGCATAGCCTAACGGCTCGAACAGGATTCTGAAGGTTCCCGTCACAACGGGGGCTGGGGATGGTGAAGGGCACGCTGTGGACGGCTTTGGAGGGGATCGAGGATCGCCGGACCCGGAAGGGGCGACGTTTCCCGTTGCCGGCGATCATCGCCATAGCACTGTGCGCGATGCTCTCGGGCGCCAACGATCTGCGGGCGATTTTCCGCTGGGGACGGCGGCTCTCGCCGAAGGCGCTGGCCGCGCTCGGCATCGACAAGAAGCGCAAGAAAGCCCCGTGCCACGCCACTTTCCACTACGTGTTTCAGTCGATCGCGGCGGACGATCTGGTCAAGGCGCTCGGCACGCTGGTGAAGGCCGAGGGGGACCTCGGCCACGTCGCCATCGACGGCAAGCGCCTCAGGGGCAGCCAGCACGAGACCAGCCCCGGCATCCACTTGGCTCGCAGGCGTTCTCGACGCGGCTCAAGGCCGCCGTCGGCACGCTCGTCGTGCCGCCCGACAGTGCGGAGATGATCGAGGCCATCGAGCTGATCGCGAGCCTGCCGCTCGAAGGCGCGGTGGTCACCGGCGATGCCGCCTTCACCTTCAAGCCGATCGTGGAGGCCATCCGACAACGCGGTGGCGACTACTTCCTGTTCGTCAAAGCCAACCAGCCCACGCTGCAGGCCGAGATCGCGCTCGCCTTCGGCGACGTTCCCCCCTCGGGACGTGATCGCCGCCATCCCCGGTCGAGCGGTCGAGCGGCGTGATCCGCCAGACCTGAGGCGCGCCGAGACCGTCGAGAAAGGCCATGGCCGCATCGAGACGCGGCGCATTCGGGTGCGCACCAAGCTGCCCCTTCGCCTCGACCAGGATTGGCCAGGCATCACCGCCATCTGCCGCATCGAGCGCATCCGCGAGTTGAAGGACCGCTGCTCGCGCGAGGTGATCTACGCAATTCACCTGACCTGGCCGCCGACAAGCTCGATCCGGCACGGCTGCTGCAGCTCTCCCGCGAGCATTGGGCCATCGAGAACAGCCTGTTCCACGTCCGCGACGTGACGTTCCGCGAGGACGCCTGCCGGGTGCGCAGCGGCTCGGC
>JAHDVQ010000476.1 GCA_023384595.1 Vicinamibacteraceae bacterium
AACGCCACCCTGCGGGTTCACGGGGATGCGCGTTTCTGCACTTCGGGCGATCGGCGGATCGGGCGGTCGGCAGATCGGGAGGGCTCCGCTGACCGCCCGGATGCCGGACGCCGGATGCCGGACCTATGCCGGACGCCGGATGCCGGACGCCGGACGGATACCGGTCGTGCTACCGTCGAGAGATGCCAAGTCCCGTGGGACACATGCTGGGCGGGGTCATCGCGGGATGGCTCGTGGCCGGGGCTCCGTCGAGGCCTGCTACAGGCAGCGCTGCGGGCGCTGGCCGCGGACGGTGGGCGGGCTTCGCGCGTCTCTCCGGCGGGTCGCCAGCCGACCGGCGCCTCTGGATCGCGACGCTTGCCTTTGCGGTGCTCGGCGCGCTCGCCGACGCGGACTTCCTGTTCGGCACCCACAGCACGTACTCGCACAGCGTTGGCGCCGTCGCGGTGGTCGCGCTGGCGGCCATTGCGGTCGTGCGGCGCGATCGCCTGCGCTGGGCCCTGGCGGCGGCCGTGGCCTACGGGTCGCACATCCTGCTCGATTGGATGGGGAACGACACCACACCGCCCATCGGCATCATGGCCCTCTGGCCGTTCACGACCGACTTCTATCAGTCAGAGTTCTACGTCTTCATGGCCATCTCTCGCCGCTACTGGCTCGACAACTTCTGGAGTCACAACCTGACGGCGGTCGCGCGCGAGATTGCGGTGCTCCTGCCGCTCCTCCTCACGACCTGGTGGGTGAGACGGTCGCGGAACCGTCGCGCGTTGCCTGCCAGGCGCCCCGAGGCTGCTCCCCAATCGCCCCCCCAAAGCACCTGAGTACCTGAAGTACCTGAGTACCTGAGTACCTGATACCATCCCCCCGTGCAGTCGGCGTCGTCTCTTCTGCTGCCAGCGGTCGCCGCCCTTCTGGCACGACAGCCGCTCTCCGACGGGAAGCTCGCCGTGTGTTGGCAGGTCGTCGTGGGGACCGCGGTCGCTCGTGCGGTGCGCGTCGTGCGGCTCGAGGGCACGGGGCTGGTGGTGGAAGCGGCCGACGTCCACTGGGCGCGCGAAGTGCGCCACGCCTCGCGCGAGATTCTCAACCGGCTCCGC
>JAHDVQ010000174.1 GCA_023384595.1 Vicinamibacteraceae bacterium
ACGCTGGCGGCCTCCCCCTCGCGCCCGCCCGGCGGCAGGCTGTCCGCCGCCTCGGCGGCCACGTCGGCGGCGGCGCGAATGTCGTCAATCGCCCGCGCGAGGCTGCGAATCATCGCGTCGAGCTCGGCCGCTTCATCTACGAGATAGTCGCCCTTGCGCAGTCGCACCCGGGGCGTCAGGTCGCCAGCCGCCACGCGCGAGAAGGTGACCCGGAATCGGTAGATCGGCCCGGCCAGCCTGTGTGAGTGACGAACGAGGAACAACCCCCCGCTCGCGAGCGCAAGCACCACGGCGGGCCAGGCGTGCTCGTGGAGGGCGATGAGGCGGCTGGCCGCGTCGGCGCGCTGCGCGTCGGTCGTGTCCGGCCAGACGACGAGGACGGCGGCGGGACCGAAGAGCACGGCGAGGAACAGCAGGAGCGTCACGGCCAGCCACAGCAGGCTGACGATCACGAACTGGAGTTGGAACCCCTCGACGATGAGCCGTTTCCGGCGATCACGCCATCGCATGGTGCACCTGTGCCGTCGGCCGGCAGCGACACGGGGCGCCGTCCGTGAACACAAGCGACGAATCGGCCTGGAGACCCGTAACTTGAACGGTCGGGGCAGCTTAGCGAGGCATGTGGCGGCCCGGCCCACTGCGTGCCGGCAGCGCACGGCGGCGTCTGCGCCGCGTGCTGTATCCGCACACGGTTCGGCGCGCGTCCTTGACACGTCCGGCCTGCAGGGAAACACTTACGCCACCGAGGTCAATCGTTGCCCCAGACCGCAGAAGTCGTCGTGGTCGGCGCCGGCATCGTCGGCGCGAGCATCGCCTGGCACCTCACCCGGCGTGGGTGCCGCGAGGTCCTCCTTGTCGAACGCGAGATGCACCAGGGTCTCGGCTCGACGGGAAAGAGCATGGGCGGCGTGCGCGCGCAGTTTGCCACCGACGTCAACATCCGCATGTCGCTCTACTCGATCCCGTTCTTCGCGCGTTTCGAGGAGGAAGTGGGCCACCCGTCGGGCTACCAGGCCCATGGCTATCTGTTCATGGCGACGAGCGACCAGCACGTGGCGTATCTGCGCCGCAACATGGCACGCCAGCGGGAGCTTGGGCTCACCAACGTCGAGTGGCTGACAGCCGGCGACATCGCGCGCGCGGTGCCGTTCGTGCGGGTCGACGACGTGCGGGGCGGCACGTTCTGTCCGACGGACGGCTTCGTCGATCCGCACCTGGTGATGACCGGCTTCACCCAGGGGGCCCTCGCGGGCGGCGCGACGCTCTGGAAGGGCGTGACCGTCGAGCGCATCACCACCGAGGGTGGCCGCGTGACCGGGGTCGACACGACGCGGGGACACGTCAGCGCGCCGGTGGTCGTCACCGCGGCGGGGCCCTGGGCTGCGGCGCTCGCCGAGACGGCCGGTGCGGATCTCCCCGTGACGCCGCTGCGCCGCATGCTCGTGCCCACCGAACCATTCCCGGGCCTTCCCGAACGCCTGCCGATGGTCATCGACATGTCGACCGGATTCCATTTCAGGCCCGAGGCGCGAGGCCTGCTGCTCGCCTGGAACGATCCGGCCGAGCAGCCAGGCGTTCACACCGGTGTGCGGCCGGGATTCATCGAGCAGATCCTGACGCGAGCCGTCGAGCGGGTGCCGGCGTTCGCCGACCTCGAGGTGAATCCGCGGCGGGCCTGGGCCGGCCTCTACGAGATGAGCCCCGATCACCATGGCATTCTGGGGCCCGCGCACGGGGTGACGGGTCTGTTCCACGCCAACGGGTTCAGCGGCCATGGCGTGATGCACTCACCCGCCAGCGGCCGCATCGTGGCCGAGCTCATCGTCGACGGCCGTTCGGAGACCGTAGACTGGCAGCCAATGGCCGCCGACCGTTTCGCACGCGGGGCCGTGCTGCACGAGACGGCCGTGCTTTGAGCGCCCGGGTCGGGACCACTGGTATCTCGCGACATGCCGGCACAGGCTGGGAGCGGGGGAGGGACGTGATGGAGCGCAGCGACATCGAAGCATTGCTCGAGCGGCACCTCGAGCACTTCCGGCTCCGCGATCCGGAGGCGCTCGCCGGCGACCACCTGGCCGACGGCACGTTCGAGAGCCCCGCGCACGGGCTGGTGTCGGGCCGGGTCGGGATCGAGGGTGTCTACCGGTACTGGTTCACCGCGTTTCCCGACATGCGCTTCGAATGGGATCCCCCGCTCATCGACGGCGCGCGCGCCGCGCTCTTCTGGCGTTTCACGGGAACGGTCCGCGGGCCGTTCTTCGGGGAGGCGATTGACGGGGCCCGGGTCGAAATGCGCGGGGCGGCCGAATACGAGTTCGACGGCGGCGGCATCCGCTCGGCGCGGCACCAGTTCGACTTCTCCGGCGCCCTCATCAAGGCGGGGTCGCTCCGGCCGCGCCCCAGCCGGTAGTCGCGCCTACCGCCGGATCTGATACGCCAGCTTCAGGAAGAACCCGTCGGCCTGGCGTTCGAGCGCATCCCAGCCCCGGCGATCGAGGCCGTTGTAGCGCGTGCCGTAGCCGAAGAAGGCAATCGTGCCCGGGGTCGGCCTGAACGACACGAGCCAGTCGAGGCGCAGGTCGTTCACCTGCCCGCTCGTGGCGGGCACTCCGCCGATGGCCAGCGGCACGCCGTCGCGCGGGTCGAGGAGCGCCGCCCGCCGTTCGGCCCGATACTCTCCGACCATGCGGAAGAACAGCGAGCGCAGGGGCTGGTACTCGAGACGAAGCCGCGGCAGGAACGTCCGCGCGAACTCGCTGCCGTCGCGCACGCGCGTGATGGAGACGAACGCGTGCGTCAGATCGAGCCGCAGCATCGTCGTCGGCCGGATGCCGAGCGTGGTCGTCACGCGAAACTCGCGGCCCTCGCCGGCTTCCTGGAAGATCGCCGTCCGGCCGCGGGCCACCTCCAGCCTCGCATTCGCCCATTGCCAGGTGGGCGTGGTCAGCGTCGTCGACACCGCGTGCAGTCCTGTCAGCCGTGAGGGCACGACGAACGGAGTACTCGCCGGACCGGGTCCGATTCGGGCGTAGCCGGCGTAGTCGTCGGTCACGAAGTCCACGAACTCCGTGCTCACCCGCGCCGAGGCATTCCAGCCTCCGCGCCACTGGCTCGAGAAGTTGGCCGACAGCTCGCCCTCGATGGGGTCCTCGCGCAGGAAGTCGTCGTAGCGCCACAGGAGGTTTCCGCCGAAGAACGTCGTCAGGCTCTCGAGACGCCGGCCCTGCGCCCCGTACCACGTCAGGCGGTTGAAGGCCGAGGCCGAGGCCAGATCAGTGCGCGGCACGAAGCCCGCGCCCGCCTCGAACTCCGGGGCGACCGCATCGAGCTTGTAGTTGAAGCCCCATCGCGGCGCCGTGCGGTCGTACTCGAGGCTCCACAGGGGGGCGCCTTCCATGCCGCCGTCGCGCTCCGACCACGAGGCGCCCGCCTGGGCCTGCACGTAGTAGAAGCGGCGGAACACCAGGCGCGTGTCGGCGGCGAGCACGCGATTGGTCGATCCCTCGACGGCGCGATCGGTATACGTGAGACCGAACAGGGAATCGCGGCCGACGTCGGTGCGCAGCCGCGCCACGTTGAACAGCACGTGGTCGCCGGGCTGCTCGTCGAGCGCGGTGAGCCAGGCCACGCCAAGGCGCCCGAACTTCCCGGTCACCTTGCCGCCGAGCAGCGGATCCTCGATGCGGCGCGTGTAGACCAGGCGGTTCGGCGTCGAGAACAGCTCGATGCCCTCGAGGAAGAAGGGCCGCTTCTCGGGCACGAACAGGGCGAAGCGTTCATTGATCGTCACGAGCCCGGCGTCGGACTCCACCTGGCTGAAGTCGGGATTCACGGTGGCGTCAATCGACACGTTGGTGAACCCGAAGCGCAGGTTCACCCCGGCATCGGGATCCGGCTGGCCGCGCCGGAACCGGCTCGAGTCGCGCACGCCGTCGACCGACGCGGTCACGAACGGCTGGATTTCCGTCACCACCCCGCGGCGGATGCCGCCCAAGCCCCTGACCGTGCCGGCCTGCGCGAGGAAGCTCGCCACCCTCCGCGTATCGGTCCAGGTGTACTCGTGCCCGGTCCGCTGCACCTTGCGTACGATGTTCAGGCCCCATGTCATGGGGTGGGTCGATGGGTAGCGCAGGCTCTTGAAGGGAATGCGAACCTCGACGACGTAGCCCCCGGGCGTGAGCCGGCCCTTCGAGTCGAACTGGTAATCGGGGTTCTTGTCGACGGCGCCACCGAAGAGCGTGCCCGGGTTGAAGGCGCCCTCTGTCTGCACGCCGTCTTCCTGTGAGCCGAGCGGGTTCACCCCGAAGAAGAAGGCTCGCCGCCGATCGTTGAAGGTGTCGAGGAAGACGGTGACCGTGTCCTCGCGATCGAGCGCGTCGCGGTCGGCGATGGTCGCCCGAATCGCCGACGGCTGGCTGTCGAACGCTTCGATGCCGAGGTGCAGGTGCGTCGGCGAGAACCACACGGCCACCTCGGTGCGCTCCTCGGCGGGGCGCCCGTCGGCCGGGCGATACTGCCAGAACCCTGTCAAACGCGCCGCCTGCGTCCACGCCGGCTCGTCGAGCACGCCGTCGACGATGACGGTCGCCTCGAGGCGCGGAATCTCGACCGACGGCGGGGCCTGCTGCGGACCGCCGCCGCGCGCCGGATCCTGGGCGCCCGCGTGCGAGGGGGCGGCGAGCGCGAGAACCACAGCGGCGGCAAGACCGGCGCGACGAGTCGAAGTGAGGTGAGCGGGCGCGAGACGGGCGAGGCAGGCCACGGGCACCCGGTATTCTAGCCGCTGGGCGCGCGACGCCGTGGCGCAGATCACGAGGCGGTCACGAGTGGGGCCGGGAGCGGTATCATGCGTGCGTGAGCCATCGCCCCTTCAGCCAGGACGCGCAGCAGCCGCCCGCCGGCGCGGCCGGGACGCCCGACACGGCCATGGACGAGGCCCTTGCCGAGATCGAGCGGCTGCGTCACGAGGTGCAGCGACTGCGCCAGTCGTTGAACGACCCGCTCACGGACGCGTCGAACGCGCAGGGTGATGACGCGCCGGCGCGGCCGGAGGTGAGGACCGCCGAGCCCGGCGTGATGACGGCCGAGGCCGGCGAGATCGGCGCGACGCGCCGCCCCGGCGACGGCCCAGCGGCGGCGCCGCCATCGGAAGAGGACGTGCTCGCGCGGCTCGAACGGCTGCGGCAGTCGATTGCGCGCGCGCGTGCCGGCCGCGAGCAGGCCGTGGCCGACTTCCGGGACCTGGTCAAGCCGGCCCGCGAGTCGCGCAGGGCGTCCGAGACCCCGCCGGCCACGGCGTCTTCTTGGCGGCGCGACGCGGAAACACCCATGCCCCCCGCGCCTGCGGCCCTGCAGGCGGCGGGCGACGACGCGCCCCGGCTTCAGGCCCACGCCGTAACCAATACCGTAGTAGCCAATACCGTAGCCCACGCCGTAGGGTCCGGCTTCAGCCGGACCGACGCGCCCGACACGGCGGTCGTAGAGGACGCGCCGCCCCCGCCGCTCTTCGACGTCGTCCCGGCGCGGCGCCGGTGGCCGTGGCTCCTCCTCCTGTTCGCGCTCGCGTTCGTGGCCGGCGGCGTCCTCTACTGGCTGTCGTTTCCGCAGGCGCCTCCCCCGGTCGTATCGGGCGAGTCCGCGAGGCCCGCCGAGGGTGACGGCGCCGCGTCTCCGGGAGGGCCGGCACAGCCCACGCCGGGTGTGCCGCGGTCTTCTGCGGACGCCGCGTCAGGTGTGGCGGGCGCGGCAGGCTCCGATGCCGCGGCGTTGCGGGTCGAACTGCGCACGACGCGCGAGGCCTGGATTCGCGTGGTGGTCGACGGGCGGCGATCGCTCGAACGTCTGGTGGCCGCCGGCGACGTGCTCACGTTCAGCGCGACGACGCTCGTCAGCGTTCGTGCGGGCGATGCGGGTGCCGTGTTGGTGAGCGTCAACGGCGAACGGGCCGCGCCGCTCGGCAGCGACGGGCAGGTGGCCACCCAGAGCTTCGCGGCTCCCGACACGCCGGGGCTGAAGCCGGACGAGGTGCGCTGAACTGCTGAGGGTTCAGCTGCCGCCCTGCGGATCGAGGCGGACGAGCGCGCGCTCGCGCTGGACCGCCGGGTCCTCCCAGAACAGCGCGTACTTCTCGTTCAGGCAGGTCTGGAAGTTCAGGCGGCTGAAGAACTCGACGTTCGAGGTCACGACGAGAATCTGCGGGATGTGGCGCCGGCGTGCCTCCTGCACGGCGGCCTCGACGAGCATGGCCCCGTAGCCGCGCCCGCGGGCGTCCTCGCGCACGGCGAGCGATCGTACCTCGGCGATCTTCGGGCTGTAGACCTCGAGGCAGCAGCAGCCCACCAGGCGGCCGTGCTCTTCGACCACCCAGAAGGTGTCGAGCAACGCGACGATGTCGTGCGCGTGGCGCGGGAGCAACTGCTCGGCGTGCGCCGTGATGATGTCGAGAATGGCGTCGACGTCGTCGGACGTGGCCTTGCGGAGCGTCGCACCGCTTGCGGCGGCGCGGCCGGGTGTGGCGGTCATCGCGTGCAGGCTATGATACCCGCTCGGTCCTCCTTCGCGGGATTAGCCTCATGAACGAGCGTTTTGAACCGCGGCCCTCCGCCTCGTCATCCGGCGTGCGATCGGTCTATCACCTGGCCCTTTCGACGCCGCAGCTGCGTGGCGCGACGGTCGCGCTGCTCCCGGGCGATCCCGGCCGGGTGGACGCGCTCGCGACGACCGCCCCGTTCACCGGCGGCCACGAGCTGGCGAGCAAGCGCGAATACCGTTCGTGGCTGGCGTTTGCGGGTGAGGTGCCCGTGCTCGTCACCTCAACGGGCATCGGCGGACCGTCGGCGTCGATTGCCATCGACGAGCTGGCGCAGCTCGGCATCCGCACGTTCCTGCGCGTCGGGACGACCGGCGCCATCCAGGAGCACGTGGACATCGGCGATGTCGTCGTCACGACGGGCGCCGTGCGGCTCGACGGCGCCTCGACGCACTATGCCCCGATCGAGTTTCCCGCGGTCGCGCATCCCGACGTCGTCTTCGCGCTCATGGAGGCCGCGCGCGCGCTGGGCATTGCCGCGCGGGCCGGCGTCACCTGCTCGACCGACACGTTCTATCCGGGTCAGGAGCGCCTCGATTCGTACTCGCAGTACGTGCCGCGCCGGTTCCAGGGCATCACCGAGGAGTGGCGGCGCCTGCACGTCCTCAACTACGAGATGGAAGCGGCCACGCTGCTCACCATGACCGCGTCGATGGGGCTGCGCGGCGGCGCCGTGGCCGGCGTCATCGTCAATCGGACGCGCGGCGAGCACGTGTCGCCCGACGACCTCGCGCGCGGCGAGGCCAACGCCGTGCGGGTCGCCGTGCACGCGGCCGCCGC
>JAHDVQ010000175.1:0-3877 GCA_023384595.1 Vicinamibacteraceae bacterium
CTCTACCAAGCGCTCAAGGGGCACCGCTGGGACAGGACCTATACGATCTCGTAGCGTCACAAAGGCTACGGAGCCTACAGAGCCTACAGAGCCTACAGAGCCTACGGAGCCTACAAAGCCTACAGAGCCTACAGAGCCTACAGAGGCTACAGAGGCTACAGAGGCTACAAAGCCTACAAAGGCTACGAAGGCTGGGGCGACAAAGGCCGGGGTTGGTCGTGGCCCCGGAGGCTCCCGCGGCTTGCCGGAGAGTGCCCGGGCGTGCTAGAATTTTCGTTTGCGCTGAGCGCAAAAGGAGCGCGACGTGAAGCCAGGGATTCATCCGACATACCACGAGGTAGAGGTGCGCTGCGCCTGCGGCGCGACGTGGAAGACCCGCTCGACCAAGCAGGACCTGCACGTCGACATCTGCTCGAGCTGCCACCCGTTCTACACCGGCCGCCAGAAGATCGTCGATGCCGAGGGCCGCGTGGAGCGGTTCACCAAGAAGTTCGGCGCGCAGACCGTGGCGCAGCGGAAGAAGAAGGCCGCCCCCGCCGCCACCGACGCGCCGGCCTAGCCAGACAGGTTCTCGCCTCATTGAAAAGGCGGTCCGCGAGGGCCGCCTTT
This sequence comes from Vicinamibacteraceae bacterium, assembly GCA_023384595.1. Lineage (GTDB taxonomy): Bacteria > Acidobacteriota > Vicinamibacteria > Vicinamibacterales > JAFNAJ01 > JAHDVQ01. Next base: position 610 of record JAHDVQ010000175.1, read on the forward strand.
TTCTTTCTCCAGGCTCCCGGCTCCGGGCTCCCGGCTACCACTCTCCCAGAATGACCGGCAGCGCGTCCTCGAGCGACGCGTAGCGGCCCCAGCAGAGGGGCCCGGCCCCACCCGCTTCGATGTTCCCGCCGTCGATACCGAGCGCCGCGAACCCGGCCAGCCGCACGGCGCAGACGCCCGCCGCGCTGTCCTCGATCCCCACCACGTGCCCCCGCCGCTCGAACGGCACGCCCAGCCCCACGCGCGAGGCCTCGGCATAGAGCCACGGGTGCGGCTTGGGCGACAGCTCGCCGAGCGTGCCCACCTCGCCCGCGCGCAGCGGAAAGCCCGCCGTGACGATGGCGTCGTAGAACGCGGCGGGATCGCCCAGCCCGAGCTGGCGGAACGCCGCGACGATCTCGGGATAGGCTTTCTCGTGGAGCCCGGAGGTGACGAGCGCGATGCGGATGCCGCGCGCCTTGAGCGCCAGCAGGAACGGCTTCAGCCCGGGCGCCGGCTCGAAGGCATCGGCGCGGCCCCGGCCCTCGAGAATCTCGCGCATCTCACGGTGCGTGTGCTCGAAGTAAATGCGGCGCGCCTCCTCGAGCGTGCGGCCGGGACAGTACTTCCGCAGGCAGTGCTCGAGGTGCTCCGAGACGCTGTGGCCCGCCACGAACGGCAGGTCCGCCTCCTCGAGCGCGAATCGCGGATTCCCGACGAGCGTGGCCGTCGTCTGCTCGATGATCCAGACCCAGAAGTGCTCGCTGTGGACGCTCGTGCCGTCGAGGTCCATCAGCACGGCCTCGACCGGCGCTTCGACCGACACCGGATGCACCGGGTAGTACGCGGGATAGCCGAGCGCGGACCGCACGTGCGCCAGCGTGTGACCGGCGAAGGCGACGAACTCCACCTTGCGATCGCGCGTCGCCGCCACCGCGACGACGCCGTCGGTGCCGCGCGTGAAACGGCCGTCGCTCGTGGCGTCGATCTCGACGATGGCGTGGCCGTCGACCAGGGGGCCGAGCCCGGGCCACTCAGGCACGATCGCCTCCGTGCCGCCGCCACGACGCGGCGGTGCCGGCGCAGGCGACCTCCACCGCGCGGCCCTCACGCGCCGACCGCTGGATGGCGACGAGCGTGGCCAGGTACGCGCCGCTCTCCTCGAGCGTCAGCCTCTGCGGCAGGCCGTCGAGCACCGTGCCGGCGAGGTCGTCCACCTCGCCCTGAAAGGGCTCGGGGCCGTCGACCTCGAAGGTCTGCGGCGTCTCGTCGTGCACCAGCGCCACGCTCGCGCGGGGCTGAGGCCGGAAGGGCTGCGGCACGCGCAGCACCGCCTCGTCGCCGACCAGTTCGATGGAGGTCCGCAGCGGCGTCCTGAACCCGCTCTCGACGTGCGCGACGAAGCCGCGATCGAACTCCAGCAGGGCGTGCGTGCTCACATCGACGCCCGTCCGCCCCATCTCCTGCCAGGCCACGACGCGCGCGGGCGCGGCGCCGGCGACGTGCACCAGGTAGCTCACCGGGTAGCAGCCAACGTCCCAGAGCGACCCGCCGGCCAGCCCGGGGTCGAGGCGCACGTCGGGGTCGCGCGACAGCCAGAACGCGAACGTGCCGTGCGCCGACCGCAAGCCGCCGATGCGCCGCTCGTCGACGAGACGCGTCACGAAGTCGACGACGGGATGGTGGCGGTACATGAACGCTTCGGCCACGATGCGGCCGTGGCGCGCGGCCGCGTCTCGAACGCGCTCCCACTCGTCGATCGAAACCACGAGCGGCTTCTCGCAGAGGACGTGCTTACCGGCCTCGACCGCGCGCACGATCCACTCGGCGTGCAGCGCGTTGGGCAGCCCGATGTAGACCGCGTCGACGTCGTCGCGCTCGAGGAGCGTGTCGTAGGTGGCACACGCGTGCGGGATGTTCCACTCGCGCGCGTACGCGCATGCCGCCTCGCCGGAGCGGCTGCCGATGGCCACGAGCTCGTGGCGGTCGCCGTCCTGCAGGCGCGGGATGATGGCGCGGTTGATGCGGGCCGTGCTGAGAAGGCCCCAGTGAAGGCGTTTCGACGTCACCGGAGCATTCTACGGCGGACGGTGGTGGCGTGTGGGGCGGCGGGCCGGGAGGCGTAGGGGCCGGCGGACGTAGGGGCCGGCTTCAGGACGTAGGACGTAGGGGCCGGCTTCAGCCGGCCCTAAGGCTGCGGTGGGCCGGCTAAAGCCGGCCCCTACAAGGCTACAAGGCTGCTACAAGGCTACAAGCCTGCGCGCCGGAGCAGACGATACGACGCGGAGAGCGTGGCGAACATCCTGTTCGCCGCGTCCGCACTCACCTCGGGCGCCGCGACGTCGGGGTGCCACAGGCGTGCGAGCTGACGCCAGGCGCGCCGCAGCTCGGGTGCCGTGAAGTCGTCGCGCAGCCACGAGGCGCCGGCGGCGCGAAGCCTGCCAAGGGCGTCCCGCTCGGACACCGTCAGGATGCGTGCCGGCCGCGGCCGTGCGCGGCGCGGGTGCGGAGTCCGGAGCGCGCCGTTATCCGAGACGCGCCCGGGCCCCATCGACACAATCGAGCGCGGCTCCCCTGCCAAGCGGCCCCCGCTTGCGACGAGCAGCGCGAGCCCGGGATCGGGTAGCCAACGGAGCGGCATGGCCGGCCGCGTGGCCCCCGCTGCCGATGTGGACGTCAGCGTGGCGTCGAGCATCGCCTCGAAGGAAGGGGATCCGGGCCGCACCCCCAGGCAATCGGCCCGGATCGGCCCGGCGTGAGCAGAGGCGAGTAAGGCGCCTAAGGGCCGGCGTCAGCTCCCGTCCCAGAGCGGCGAAGGGTTAGCGGCGGCCGGCGTCCGCGACGCGGTCATCTTCCGTTCGATGCGCGCCAGCCGGTGGCGCACGGCGGCGCGCCGCGACGGATCGCGTTCCTCCTGCAGCGCGCGCAGCGCCAGGGCGCGCGCCGTGGCGAGGTCGCGCGCGCGGTGCTCGTTGTGGATGGCGAGCGCCTCGATGGCCTCGCGCGCGCGCGTCGTGCGGCCGTGCCCGAGCGCGATGAGCGAGCGCCACGCCTCCGCCGCCTCCGCATACCGCCGCTCGCGGCGGCACAGGATCGCGAGGCCGTGGTACGCCGCCTCGCGCGTTTGGCGCTCGCATCCGCCCCACTCGCACGCCGCCTTGAAGGCGGCCTCGGCCTTCACCAGGTCGCCTTCCCGCATGTACAGCCGGCCGAGGGCGACGCACTCCGACGCCACGGCCGCCACGTCGGGCCCTTCCTTCACGAGCCGCTGCGCGTGCGCGGTGACGGC
>JAHDVQ010000175.1:3977-7322 GCA_023384595.1 Vicinamibacteraceae bacterium
AGCACGATCTCCTCGAGGTGCACCAGGCGGCATCCGAGTTCCGAGGCCTCGGCCGCCGCGCGCCACAGCCGCCGCGCCGGCGGCAGCATGTCCACGTGCGGCACGTCGTCGAGCGGGCACGGCTGGCGATGGAAGCCCCAGCGCGATTCCATGACGGGCACGTCGAACCCGCGCCCGTTGTAGGTGACCATGCCGCTCGCCGCGTCGAACTCCCCCGCCACGAGCGCGAGCATCCCGCGCTCGGCCGCGAAGGACGGCAGCACGTACTGCCGCACCACGAGGTGCTCGCCTTCGAAGAGCGCGCACCCGACCAGGAACGGCACCGTGCCCGCGCCGCTGCTCAGGCCCGTGGTCTCGAGGTCGAGGAACACCGTGCCGCGGGCCGACGCCGGCCACGAGACGGGGCGCCCGGTGAGCACTCGCAGCGCCTCGGCATCGGCGTGCTCCATGTCGCCGATGCGATGCCGGCCGTACGCCTCCGTCACGTGGAACCGGTGTTCGACGATGACGACATCGCCGTGCGGGGTCGTCGCGACGCGCGCGCCGGGAAGGTCTTCGAGGCTCGCCGAGGGCAGCGGCTGCCCCGCGTCGTCCACCGGCTCGTAGGTGAGCTCGCGAAGCCCGGCGCCGTCGCCGTCAGCGGAGCGAGCGGGATCCGCCGCAGGCCTGTGGCGCCGGACGATGTCGCGGAAGCGATCGAGGCTCATGGCGTGCCGGATTCCGCGGCCGCGGGAGGCCGATCGAGCAGCCGCGTGAGGAGCGCCGAGGCCACCGCCTTCGCGTGCGGACCGACGTCGCCGATCGGCCCGACGCACGACGGGCAGCCGACCTCGCACGGACATTCTTCGATGAGCTGCCGCGTGCGCGCGAGGAGCGCGCCGTGCATCTCGAACAGCGGACCGCTCAGGCCGATGCCGCCCGGGTAGTTGTCGTAGAGGAAGAGGCGCGCGTCGGCGGAGAGCGGCGCCCCCGTGCGCCGCATCCCGCGTCGCACCGGCACGCTCGTCTCGGGCTCGTCGCCCGTGTCCACCGAGAGGCCCAGGTCCTGCTGATCGCACATCAGGAGGAGCTGCGCGATGGAGCGCATGGCGTGCGCGAGCCCGCTCACCCCGTCGCGCTTGTCGTCGGACGAGAACGGCATCGCGTCGAGGAGCGCGCGGGGGATGGTGAGCCAGTACGACGTCGTGTGCATGGGGCGCTCGGGCAGATCCAGCTCCCCAGATCCCACGTTCTCGTTCGTGTAGAACTTGATCTTCTTGAAGCCCACGACGCGCGCGACGGCCAACACCTCGCCGTGCGAGCGGATGGCGCGGTCGCCGAGCGGCGCGGGCAGCTCGCGCCGGCCCTCGGGCCCCTGCGGGGTGCGCCGCACGCCGTCGGCATCCTCGACCACCGGCAGCGGCGTGCCGCTCCACGCGGCCCACGCCTCGCCGTCGCCGCTGCGCGCGAACTCGTCGAGCACGGTGACGCGCGAGTGCTGGATGGCGTCGGTGTAGTAGTCGCAGTCCACCTCGCGCACGTACGCCTTGCGTCCCTCGACGTCCAGGCGCTCCACCTGGTACAGCTGACCCTCGACGATGTAGATGGCCTTCTCGTGGAGCATGGAGAAGGCGCTCGTGTAGTCGGTTTCCGCGATGATGCGCGGCGCCTCGGTCTGGTCGATCACCACGAAGTTGTCCGACGAGATCGACCGCAGGCTCACGGCGTTGGCCGGGTACGACTCGCTCGTCCAGTTCCACTGGTCGCCGGCGTGGTGCAGCAGCCCCTCCTCGGACATCAGCCCCAGGTAGTCCTTCACCTCCAGTCCGCCAAACCGCTCATCGTCGCTGAACGGCAGCTCGAAGGTCGCGCACTTCAGGTGCGAGAAGAGCAGCTCGAGGTTGTCGGGGTTGATGAGCGCGTGCTCGGGCGAGGCCTCGAAGAAGTACTCGGGGTGGCGCACGACGTACTGATCGAGCGGGGCGGACGAAGCGACGAGCACGGCGACCGAGCGTCCCGAACGCCGGCCCGCGCGGCCCGCGCGCTGCCACGTGGCCGCAATCGTGCCCGGGTAGCCGGCGAGCACCGCGACGTCGAGCGCGCCGATGTCGATGCCGAGTTCGAGCGCGTTGGTCGAGACCACCGCGCGCACGCTGCCCTCGCGCAGCCCGCGCTCGATCTCGCGCCGCCTGAGCGGCAGGTAACCGCCGCGGTAGCCGCGAATCGCGTCGGCGCTGCCGGGCGCGCCCGCGAAGTCGTCCTTCAGGTACGTCGTGAGGATCTCGGTCGCCAGGCGGCTCTGCGCGAACACGATGGCCTGCAGGCCGCGCGCAATGAACTCGCGCGCCACGCGCCGCGTCTCGCCCAGGTACGAACGGCGAATCCCGAGCTGCGGGTTGACGACCGGCGGGTTGACGAAGAGGAAGAACTTCTCGCCGCGTGGGGCGCCGTTGCGATCGACCAGCTCGAAGCGCTCGCCCGTGAGCCGCTCCGCCAGCGCGCGCGGGTTGGCGATGGTCGCCGAGCTGCAGATGAAGACCGGCGACGAGCCGTAGTGGCGGCACACGCGCTGCAGCCGGCGCAGGATGTTCGCGAGGTGGCTGCCGAAGACGCCGCGATACGCGTGCAGCTCGTCGATGACGACGTAGCGCAGGTTCTCGAAGAGCTTCGCCCAGCGCGGGTGGTGTGGCAGCACGCCCGCGTGCAGCATGTCGGGATTGCTCAGCACCACGTGCGCCTGCTGGCGGATGGCGCGGCGCGCGTCCTGCGGCGTGTCGCCGTCGTAGGTGAAGACGCCGACCGGCAGGCTTCCCCGTTCCTCGAGCGCGCCCGCGAGCGCGTGCAGCTCCGCAAGCTGGTCCTGCGCGAGCGCCTTGGTCGGGAACAGATACAACGCCCGCGCCGACGGGTCGTCGATCACCGTGTTCAGGACGGGCAGGTTGTAGCAGAGCGTCTTGCCTGAGGCCGTCGGTGTCACGACGACCACGTGGCGGCCGGCGAGGGCGTGCGCGGCGGCCTCGGCCTGGTGCGAGTAGAGCTGCTCCACGCCGCGCGCGGCGTAGACCTGGACCAGCCGCGGGTCGATCCCCGGCGGAAACGGCGCGTAGACGGGCGCCTGCGCCGGCAGGTGGTGCACCGCCGTGACGTGGGCGTCGGTCTCGTCGGTCGTGTGCGTGCGGGGCGCCGACGGCACGTCGCCGGGATCGAAGAGCGTACGCGGGACCAGGCGTCCGAGGACGTCGGAGAGCGCTCGTTCCTTGTCGGGTCCAGGGAGGCGCAGCGTCAGCACGCGGTCGTCGGCATGCTGGGACATGGTGCGGTCAGATGGTACCAGCGGCGCGGCGTACGATCAACAGGCGAAAGGTG
>JAHDVQ010000176.1:0-4400 GCA_023384595.1 Vicinamibacteraceae bacterium
CCCTCGACCTCCATCTCGGTCGCGAGGCGGAAGAGCATCCCCCCGAGCTTCTCCTGAGCCTCGAGCAATCGGATCTTCAGTCGCAGGTTCGATCCGACCGGCACCGGCGCCGGGAAACGCAGCTTGTCGATGCCGTAGTTCACCAGCAGCCCCGCATCGTCGATGACGATGCTCTGCTGGACGAAGTGCGGCAGTAGCGACAGCGTGAGGTAGCCGTGCACGATGGTGCCGCCGAAGGGACCGGTGCGGGCGCGCTCGGGATCGACGTGAATCCACTGCTCGTCGTTGGTCGCGGCGCCGAACGCGTTGACGCGGTCCTGGCTCACCTGGAGCCACCCGGTCGGCGGCAGGTCGAGGTTGGTCGTCGTGCGCAGGTCTGCCAGTGTGAGATGCGTCGCCATGGTCCGCCTAGGATACCGCGCGGACGCCACGATCGCGGTGCGATAATCGAGGTGCGCGGCCCGCCGGGGGGACCGCGCCTGCCCTGGAGACGGCTCAGCATGAAAGTCATCGTCGATCTGTGCGTGGTGCCCATCGGCGTGGGCGTATCGGTGTCCAAGTACGTCGCGGCGTGCGAAACGGTGCTGAAGGGAGCCGGCCTGAAGCCGATGCTGCATGCCTACGGCACCAACGTCGAGGGCGACTGGGACGTCGTCTTCGACGCCGTCAAGCGCTGCCACGAGGTGGTGCACGAGATGGGCGCCCCGCGCATCTCGACGACGCTGCGCGTGGGCACGCGCACGGACCGCGACCAGACCATGGCCGACAAGATTCGAAGCGTCGAGGAGAAGGTCGAGGCCGAGGCGCGTCGGCCGAAGATCTAGCCCACGTCGGGCGCGATCGTTCGCACGGCCGCGGCTGACGGCACCCGGCGAGGACTCCGGCGGCGAAGCCACGCGAGCGTTCCGCCCGCGGCGAGCCAGGTGAGCCCCACGCCCGCGGCCGCCGCGACCGCCACCCACGGCCACCCACCCACCGTCGCGGCGTGCACCGGGTAGATGGCGTGCGCGAGTCGCGTGCCCGTGCCCTGCCGTGTCGCGTCGATCGCCTGGACGAGCGTCGCGGTGTACGGATCGATCAACACGTAGGATCGGCCGTTGGGATGCCACTCGCCGGGCATCCGCTTGCGGCAGACGAGCACGGGGTTGGTCGCTCCGCCCGGATAGCACATGCTGAGCCGCCCCTCTGGCAGCGTCGCCGACGCCGCCACGAGCAGCCGGTCCCACGGCAGCGGTGGCAACGGCCGTGGCGCCACCACGGCGTCCGGCTGCTCGGCGGGCGTCCGGTCGAAGGCGCGGGCCAGCCCCGCGGCGACCGGCTCGTAGAAGACCAGCGCCGCGCCGGTGGTCGTGAAGGCGAGGATGGGAATGGCGAGCAGCGCGCCCGACGCGGCGTGCGATCGCACCAGCTCCGCGGAGGTGAGGGACCGCGGCCACGCCCGCCGCAGCCGATAAGCGGTGCGCCGGCGACGGGCCCAGAGCAGCACGCCGCTCAGCACGAGGAAGGTCGCGGCCAGGGCGCCGATGCCGTTCACGACCTCGCCCTTCTCGCCCGCCAGCAGGTGTGCGTGGAGGTCGAACAGGAAGGCGGCCGGGTCGTCGAAGGTGTGCCAGCGCGCGATGACGTCCCCGCTGACCGGGTCGGCCAGGGCCTGAGAGCCGTCCGTCAGCCACAGGTGCAGCCCATGGATGCCGTCGCGCGGCCATTTCACCGTGCGCACGCGTGCCGGCTCGAGGCGCCGCGCGGCGCGTTCGAGGGCCGGACCGAGCGCGTCCGGGTCGAAGCGCCCACCGGGCGCCGCCAGCGCCGGATAGCGCCAGCGCAGGTACGGATCGCGCAGCAAGAGCAGGGCGCCCGACGCCGAGACCACCATGACGACGGCGGCCAGCGCGAGGCCGAGCCACCTGTGCACGACGCTCAGGATGCGCACGGTGCGTCCTCCGACGGGCACGGTGGCGCAGTCCGGCTGGGGCGGACGCACACCCTCAGAACCGCCGTTCCAGCGAGAGCACGAAGCTGCGTCCCGGCCCGGCAAAGTACGTGTCGTTGCTGCCGAGCGGCTCGGTCTGCGAGAAGTAGATCACGTATTGGCGATCGAGCAGGTTCTCGAGTCCCACGCGCACCACCCCCGCTCCGGTCTGCACGGCGACCGACAGGTCGGCCGTGGTGTACCCGCTGAAATCGCGTCCCACCGGGGCGGCCAGCCCGTCGAACGATCGGTCGAAGAGGGTCGACACCTGCAGGCGGCCGCTGACGCGCGCCCCTGCCGCGCCCTGCATGTAGAGGTTGAGGCGGTTCGGGGCGACGTTCAGCCCGTCGAGATCCGTGTCGCGGCGCCCGTCGCGATTCGAGTCGAAGCGCCCGCGGATCCACGCGTAGTTCCCGCCCACGAGCCACCCGGACGCGAGGTCGACGTCGGCGACGAGATCGACGCCGTCGATGGTCGTCGCCTCGCGCCGCACGCGGAACACGTTGTCGGCCGTGCGTTCGAGCAGCGAGCCGCGATCGGACACCGAGCGGTAGTACGCGGCGTGGAAGCGGCCCGGGCCCAGACGATAGTCGACGCCGGTCTCGTAGTTGCGGGCCACGACCGGTTCGATGTCGACCAGCGACTCGACGTCGAGGCCGGGCGTCGTCACGGCGCGCAGGACCCGCCCGACGTCGGGCATCGTGAAGCCGTCGGACATCGACGCGTAGACCGAGAGATCCTGGCGCAGGTGAAGGACCGCGCCGAGATTCGGCAGGGTCTCGGCGAACGAGGGGCGGCCGCCCCTGACGAAGGTCGAACGCGACGAGGGCAGCGTCGTGAAGTCGTCGACCTTCAGCCGGGCCAGCTCGAAGCGGAGACCGCCGCTCACGAGCAGCCGATCGAACAGGAGCCGCTGGAGCTGGACAAACGGCGCCACCTCCTCGAGGACCGTCTCGGGCACCCAGACACGGTTGGTCCGTGCCAGCACCTGCGCGCTCGCGTCACGCGAGACGTCGACACCGACCGCGGGGAGCACGCCCCAGAGCCGCGCCCGCGGGACCGAGTAGGTGACCTTCGCGCCGAGCTTGTCCGTGGTGATCGCCGACTGGTCGAGGAAGGCGGGCCCGCCGACCGACAGGGCGAAGGTCGGGAAGATTCCCCCCTCGAAGAGCGCCCAGTAGTCCTGCAGGTAGCCCTGGACGGCCAGCTCGCCGCCAAACAGCCTCCGGTCGCGATAGTCGAGCGACACCGTGGTCACGTCGTTCTCGGCGGGATCGCCCACCTGGGGGCGGGCATCGCCGGCGACCGTGGACGACAGGCGGCCCTCGGCGCGGTTGCCGGCGACGGCCCGGAAGTCGCCGTCGCGTTCGAGGCGGAAGTCGTTCACCGCGACTTCCAGACGGCGTGTCGGCGAGAAGTCGACGCCGGCCTTCACGTAGAACCCGCGCGAGAACGAGTCCATGATGTCGCCCTGTGTCGGGTAGAGGCCGACGGGATTGCCGTTGGCGTCGTAGAAGAGGCCGCGCTTGTGCATCGAGGCCCCGGCCATCACGTCGACGCGGCCGAACCGCTTCCCCACCAGATACGAGAGCTTCGAGGACCACCCGTCGCGCGAAAGACCATCGTGGTTGCCAAGCGAGAGCTTGACGTCTTGCGACCACTCCCCGTCGGAGCGCGGCGAGCGGGTCACGAGGTTCACGATGCCCCCCGTCGCGCCCATGCCCTGGATGGCGTTGGCCCCGTGGACGACCTCGATGCGATCCACGAAGTCGAGCTCGATGGTGTGTCCGTCGCGCTCGCCGTCGCGCAGCGGCGTGTGCTGTGGAACCCCGTTGACCGTGTAGAGCGGATTGCGGCCCCTGAAGCTCTCCGCGCGGCCCGTGAGCTTCTTCATGCTGGGTCCGAACGCGGGGACGTTGGCCTCGAGCAGGCTGGCGAGATCGTCGCTGCCGGCCGTGCGGCGCTCGAGCACGTCGCGCCCGAGGAGCGTCACGGTGTTGGGAATCGACGACACGGGCGTCGCCAGGCGCATGGCGGTCACGGTGACCTCCTGCGTGACGCCGGCCGAGGCGAGCATCGCGTCCACGGCCGTCGTCTGCCCCTCGACGACATCAAGCCCCTGCTCTCGCGGGGCGAACCCCGGCCGGGCCGCGACGACCAGGTAGCTGCCAGGCGCCACGTCGTCGAAGCGGAACTCGCCGCGGTCGTCGGTCACGGTGCTCCGAGGCGAGCCGCCGGCCGCCGGTTCGAGCCGCACCTCGGCGCCGATGATGACGCCCCCGCTCTCGTCGAGGACCCGACCGCGGACGGTCCCCTCCTCCGGGCGTTGAGCGGGAGAGGCTGTCCCCGGCGGCTGGCCCGGCGCTGCATCCGCCGGCCGGGCATCGAGCGGCGCCGCGACGGCAAGAAGGAGGCAAAGAAGGAGCGGGAG
>JAHDVQ010000176.1:4500-7316 GCA_023384595.1 Vicinamibacteraceae bacterium
GAACTGCCTGCCGGAGGCCGTCATGCGTGCCACGCACCTCGTTCTGTTCGCCTCGTTGTCACTCCCCCTGCTCCTGCTCACGCCTGCCACCGCCGAGGCCGACCAGGCTCGTGGCGGCAGGGGCGGCTCCAGGCTGGGCCGCCCGGCCGCGGCCGCCAGGCCGGTGGCCGGCCGTCCCGTCGTCGCCCGACGGGCGGTCGCGCGGCCCTGGGGCTACCGTCCCGTTCGCGTCTATGGCGGTTCGCGGTATTACATCTCGCCGTACTACGCCTATTACGGCCGCTACCCGTACTACTCGGGGTTCGGGTACTACGCGTGGTGGCCCATTTACGGGTACCCGGGCTATCCGTGGTATCCGCCCTACTACGGGTACGGCGGGTACGACTACGCGAGCAGCGTCCGCATCCAGGTCACGCCCAAGGTCGCCGAGGTCTACGTCGACGGCTTCCGCGCTGGACTCGTCGACGACTACGACGGGATCTTCCAGCGGCTCCGGATCGAGCCGGGCGCGCACGACATCGTCATCTACCTCGAGGGGTATCGCAGCATCCGGCATCAGCTCTATCTGAGCCCGGGTGACGAGTACAAGATTCGCGAGGTGATGGAACCGCTGGCGCCGGGTGAACCGGCCGAGGCGCGGCCGGTCCCGACGCGTCTCCCCGACACCGGCCGGCGTGTACGCCCGCCATATCCCGGATTCGGCTATCCCGCGCCGCCCCGCGTGCGTGAGCGTCCCGTGCCCGAAGGGGCGCCGGTCGCTGTCGAGCCCCCGGAGCCTGACGAGGCCGGGCCGCCGGCCGAGGCCGGGCGCCGCGCCCCCGAGGCACCGGCGACGGGGCTCGTCGTGGCGGAGGGCTTCGGCACGGTCGTCGTGCGCGTGCAGCCGGCCGATGCGGAGATCTACATCGACGGCGAGCGCTGGCGCGCACCCGAGGGTCTCGACGAGGTCACGGTGCGGCTGGCCGCCGGCCCGCATCGCGTCGAGGTGCGCAAGCCCGGGCACAGGACGTTTGCCGCCGACGTGACGATTGCCGCCGGCGCCACCGAGACGGTGAATGTGAGTCTGGGGCAGGAATAGGCTACAGAGCCTACAGAGGCTACAGAGGTTACGGGGGCTACGAGGGCTTCTCTTGACGCCTCGCGGCATTACGACATAATCTTGCCGCAGTGCGGCAATCCGCCGCCGACGTCAACCCGCCCGACAGAGGAGGTCATCGTGACCCTCGTGCCCTCTGCCTCGCCCGGCCTCGAGGTGCTGGGCGCGGTTGAACCCGGCTTCGATACCATCCTGAGTCCCGAGGCCCTGGGGTTTGTCGGGACCCTCGTGCGCGAGTTCGAGCCGCGACGGCAGGCTCTGCTCGCCGCGCGCGTCGAGCGCCAGCGGACGCTCGACGCGGGGACGCTCCCCGACTTCCTGCCCGAGACGGCCGCCGTCCGCGCCGCCGACTGGCGCATCGCGCCGCTGCCGGCCGACCTGCACGATCGGCGCGTCGAGATCACCGGGCCCGTCGACCGCAAGATGATCATCAACGCCCTCAACTCGGGCGCGCGCGTCTTCATGGCCGACTTCGAGGACTCGACCTCGCCCACCTGGAGCAACCTGGTGCAGGGGCAGGTGAACCTCGTCGACGCCGTGCGGCGCACCATCACCTACACCTCGCCCGAGGGGAAGGCGTATCGCCTGAACGAGCAGACGGCCGTGCTGATGGTGCGTCCGCGGGGTTGGCACCTGCCGGAGCGTCACGTGCGCGTCGACGGGCAACCCGTGTCGGGCGCGCTCTTCGACTTCGGGTTGTTCCTGTTCCACAACGCGCACGAACTGGTGACGCGCGGCACCGGCCCGTACTTCTACCTGCCGAAGCTCGAGAGCCACCTCGAAGCCCGCCTCTGGAACGACGTCTTCGTCAGGGCGCAGGAGCTGCTCGGCCTGCCGCGCGGCACCATCCGCGCCACGGTCCTCATCGAGACCATCCTCGCGGCCTTCGAGATGGAGGAAATCCTCTTCGAGCTGCGCGAGCACTCGGCGGGCCTCAATTGCGGCCGCTGGGACTACATCTTCTCGATCATCAAGAAGTTCCGCGGCCACGAGGCCTTCACGATGCCCGATCGCGCGCTGGTGACGATGACGGCGCCCATGATGCGGGCCTATTCGCTGCTCGCCATCAAGACCTGCCACCGGCGTGGCGCCCCCGCCATCGGCGGGATGGCCGCGCAGATCCCCATCAAGGACGACCCGGCCGCCAACGAGGCGGCGCTCGGCAAGGTCCGCGCGGACAAGGAACGCGAAGCCGGCGACGGGCACGACGGCACGTGGGTCGCGCACCCGGGCCTCGTCCCGATTGCGCTCGAGATCTTCGACCGCGTCATGCCCGCGCCCAACCAGATCGCCCGTGCGCGCGACGACGTCGAGGTCTCGGCGGCCGACCTGCTGCGGGTACCCGAAGGCCCCATCACCGAGCGCGGCGTTCGCCACAACATCGACGTCGGCATCCAGTACATGGCCGCGTGGCTCGGCGGCAACGGCTGCGTCCCGATCTACCACCTGATGGAGGACGCTGCGACGGCGGAGATCTCCCGTTCACAGCTGTGGCAGTGGACCCACCATGCGAACGCGCGCCTCGACGACGGTCGGCGCGTGACGCCGGCGCTCTTCACGGCGCTGCTCGAGGACGAGGCCGAGAGGCTGCGCGCGACGCTCGGCGACCATGCGTTCCGGGCGGGACACTACGACCTCGCCCGCAGCCTGATCGGCCACATCGCGCTCGACCACGAGTTCACGGAGTTCATGACGCTGGCAGGCTACGAGCACCTTCAGG
>JAHDVQ010000177.1 GCA_023384595.1 Vicinamibacteraceae bacterium
CCTAGAACCGGAACCCGACCGAGAAGCTGAACTCGCGCGGCGACTGGTAGTTGCCGACGCCGGTCGCCGTGCCCCAGTTCGGGCCGTAGTCCCAGTGCACGCCCTTCTCGGGCTGGGTCGTGAACGGGTTGAACGCCTGGTAGGCCGAGCTGTCGACGCGCGTGAACACCTGGTTGTTCACCGTCACGAGGTCGGCCTGGTTGAAGAGGTTCAGGACCTGCCCCCGGAAGAACACCTCCGAGCGCCCGAACAGGTTCAGACGCTTCGACCAGTTCACCACGAGGTCGGTCCGCGTGATGGTCTCGTTGCGGAACTCCCCGCGCTCGCCGAAGTAATAGGTGATCGACGAGGGCGGCGTCAGGTAGCCCGGGTTCGTGATGTACGGCCGCGGATCGACCGAGCCGTCCGCGCTGTACGGCGTCCCCGAGTCGATGCGCTGCAGGACGCCGAACTGCAACTGACCGAACTGCTCCGGAACCGGGAGCATGTAGTCGGCCCAGAGCCGCGCCTTGTGGCGCTGGTCGATCGAGAGCCACCCGGTCGGGTAGTTCCAGCTCTCCTGCCGGTACTCGGGGTAGTCGTCGACGTTCGCCGTGTCGGGCCCGCTGCTCTCGGTCTCGCCCGTGAAGTTGCCCTTCGCCCACGACAGCGTGTAGTTGCCGCCCACGCGCAGGCGGCTCGTGAGCGTGCCGTTGGCCTGGAAGTTCAACCCCTTGTAGGTGCGGTCGATCACGTTCGTGTTGCTGATGACCGCCAGGTCGAACTGCCGCCCGAACTGGTCGCTCACGCGGCCCGTCGAGAGATCGCGTCGCGTGCTGTAGAAGTCGTCCGAGTTGCGGTAGACGAAGTCGGCCCGCACGGCGCCGCGGTTGCCGAGGTTCTTCGAGACCCCGATGGTGTACTCGTTCACGTTCGGTGAGATGAGCTTGTCGTCGATGCGGCTCGTCACGCCGGGAATGCTCGGCGCGCTCCGGGTGCTGCGATCGGTGCCACCGTTGGCGTTGAACCAGTTGAACAGGATGTCGAGCGCCTGGGCCGACGTCAGGTACGGCCCCGACCCGGTGTTGATGGCCGGCCCGAGGTAATCGTAGATGTAGGTCGCCGTGCGGCCGCCCGCCGACGAGGAGTCGGCAATGTTCGTGTTCACCGACGTCACGTAGCGCGCGTACCCGGTGTTGACGACCAGATCGCCCGTGCCGAGCACGTCCCACGTGGCCGCCAGCCGCGGGCTCCAGTTGTCGTCGTCGGTCACCTTCAGGCCCGCCTGGTCCTTGTCGACGTTCCGGTCGTAACGCAGGCCGACGTTGAACGACCACCGGTCGTTGAAGCGCCACACGTCGTTGACGAACGCCGAGTAGGTCCGCAGATCGTTCCCCGTCGAATCGCCGACGAGCGGCATGTAGTAGATCCACGTCGTGCGGTCGTTCCGCCAGACGGGGTAGATGGTCTCCCCGTCGATGATGGCGCTCGTCCCGCGGATGCGGAAGCTGCTCCCCGACTGGTAGTTGTTGTTCTGCCGCTTCTCCTTGAAGGTGTCGAAGCCCGCCACGAGGTTGTGCGAGCCCGTCTTCTCGGTCGACAGGAAGTAGGTGACCTTCGCGAACGCGTTCCAGTTGTCGCGCTCCTCCTTGCCGCTCCCGCACACGGCGCAGAAGGTCGGCGAGTTGTAGCGCGCGTCCGAGCGCGAGCGATCCCAGATGGGCGTGCCCTGGATCAGGTCCTGGAACCGCGACCCCGACCCCAGGAACGTGAACTGCCGGTTCGAGTACTGCCCCTCAACGAAGAGCTTCGGGGTCAGCACGCCAGTGTAGTTCAACGACAGCAGTTCCTGGGGGTCGGACCGGTCGTAGAAGCTCGCACGATCCATCACCGTGCCGAAGCTCCGGTTGGTGATGTCGAAGTTGATCTTCGTGTACGCCCCGCGGAAGGTGTGCTTCTGCGCGAGCTGGTAGGTCAGCTTGCCTTCGTACCGCGCTTCCTTCTCGCCGTAGGTGTAGTTCAGGTTCGTGTAGCGCAGCGTCCGGTTCTCCTCGCGGTCCTCGAAGCGCATCGCCCCGAAGAACCACAGCCGATCGCGGAACACCGGCCCGCCGAGCGTCGCCTCGTACTGCGGCACCGTCTTGTCGATCGTCTGGTCGGCCGGGTACGGCGTGAGCGCCCGCCACGAGTCGTTGGTGAACGTCGTCCGGAACGAGCCGCTGAAGTTGTTGCCGCCCGACTTGGTCACCATGTTGATCACGCCGCCCGCGAACCGGCCGTACTCGGCCGACACCGAGCCCGTCGTGACCTTGGTCTCCTGGATCGAGTCCTCGATGAAGAGCGACAGCGCCTGGCCCCGCAGGTTCTCGTTGACCACGACGCCGTTGATGAGGAAGAGGTTCTCGAACGACATCGACCCCGAAATCGTGATGTTGCCTCCCGGGCCGTTGTTGTTGACGCCCGGGGCGAGCAGCACCGCCGAGTTCAGGGTGCGTCCGACGGGGAGCCGTTCGAGCTGGTCGGCGCGATAGGTGGACGCCACCGGGGCCGTCGCCGCGAAATCGGCGGCGAGCGAGCTCGTGACGGTCACGGTCTCGGCGAGCGCGGCAATGGACATCCTGAGGCTCAGCGTCACGCGCTCGTCGAGCCCCACCGTCGTCTGCAGCCGTTGAGTCTGAAACCCGGCCAGTTCGAAGGTGACCGTGTACGACCCTGACGGAAGGAAGGGAATGATGTAGTCGCCGTTCTCAGAGGTTACCGCGCTGCGCGTCCCCTGGAGCGCCGGCGACTCGGCGGTGACCGTCACGCCGGGCAGCACGAGGCCGTCGGGGTCGGTCACCTGTCCGGTGATGGTGCCTGTCGGGTTGCCCTGCGCCGCGACCGTTGCCGTACACACGACGAGCAAGGCAGCACAGAGCCATGAGGCTTTGCGCAACATGTGGGTTTCCTCCTCGGCCCGGCCCTGGGCCAAGCGTCCGCGTTTGAGGACACCACCGCTGAGACCTGGGAGCGCGGCGGCGCCACTGATGATGCGACGGATTATAAGAGGTGACAGGCGCCGCCCGCCACTTTGTGACAGAGATGGGATGAATGGCTATGTCGATGACACCGCCACCCGCATCGTCGCGCGCAGCGCGGCCAGGTCGAACGGCTTGGCCAGGAAGGGAAAGTCGACGGCCTCGCCGAGGTCGAACCGGTCGCGCTCGGCGTAGCCGCTCATCAGCACCACGGGCACCCCGGGGTTCAGGCGGCGCAGCTCCGCCACCGCTTCGAGCCCCGGCATGCGCGGCATCACGAGGTCGAGGCAGACGGCCACGAGGTGCGGTGCGCGCTTCACCACCTCGATGGCCTCGTCGCCGTCTCCGGCTTCGATGGTCTCGAAGCCCAGCTGCCTGAGCATCCGGGCGACCACGGTGCGCACCGTGTTGTCGTCGTCGGCGACGAGCACGACGCCCTGACCGCGCCAGGCCTCGTCGGACTCGCGCGTCGCAGCCTGGGGCACCGAGGCCGTCGCCGCGGCCACGGGCAGCAGCAGCGTGAAGACGGTCCCCTGCCCCGGCTGGCTGCGCGCGACGAGCGCGCCGCCGTGCCGTCCGGCGATGCCGGCCACCGCGGCCAGCCCCAGACCCCGGCCGGTGAACTTCGTCGTGTAGAACGGCTCGAAGATCCGCGGGAGCGTCTCCGGGGCGATGCCGCTCCCCGTGTCGGCGACTTCCAGACACACGTAGTCGCCTGGCCCGGGCACCGCCGGCACCACCACGACGCGCTCGCCGCCGCTCCCGCGCTCCGGCCAGCGCCGCAGCCCCGTCCGCACCACGATGTCACCGCCGTCCAGGGGCAGCGCCTCGGAGGCGTTCATCACGAGGTTGATCAACACCTGGCGAATCTGCGTCGGGTCCACCGCGGCGAGGGGCAGGCCATCGGCGAGATCGAGGCGGAGCCTCGCACTGCGCCTCACCGACAGCAGCAGCAGCTCGACCAGGTCGTTCACGAGCGTCGAGAGGTCGGCCGGCTCGACGACAAGGCGGCCCTTGCCGGCGTAGGCCAGGAGCTGCCGGCACAGGTCGGCCGCGTGCCGGGCGCTCTGCTCGATCTGATCGAGCGCCTGCGCCGGCGGCGCGTCCGGCTCGAGGGTCTCACGCGCGAGGCACGCGTGCCCGAGGATGCCCGTCAGGAGGTTGTTGAAATCGTGCGCGACGCCCCCGGCGAGAATCCCGAGGCTCTCGAGCTTCTGGCCCTCGAGCACCTGCCGTTCCAGCTGCCGGCGCTCGGCGTCGGCGCGGGTGCGATCGGTGACGTCGCGGACGATGGCGACGGCCTCGCCCTCGGCGCCGGGCACGATGCGGGCCTCGTAGAAACGACGCTCGCCCTCGAGGGGCGCCTCGTAGTCGATGGCTTGCAGCGAGCGATCGGCCAGGCTGATCGCAATGCGGGCCATGACGCGGCCGGCCACATCGGGCGGCAGCAGGTCGTGCACGCGGCGCCCGATCCACCGCTCGGCCGCCCAGCGGCCGACCTGCCCGGCGCCGTCGAGGATTCGCCCATCGGGCGCGACCCTGAACGTCATGTCGGGGAGCGCGCGCAACAGCGCCGCCTGCCGCGCGTCGCTCGTGGCGAGCGCGCGTGCCGCGTCCTCCTGCTCCGCCGTGGCCGCCCCGACGACGAGCGCGGTGGTCGTCAGCACGAAGACGAAGAGCTGCAGGGCCAGGACGTTCACCGACCACTCACCGGCCGCGAACGGACCGAGATCGCTGGCCGTGGCGACCGTCGCGATGGCGACGACCAGCGCCGAGGTGTGCGCGGCGCCGCGCGGCCCGAACCGCCAGGCGGCCCAGGTGACGGGAGGGAACAACACGTAGGGAATCGAGACCGGCATCGACGAGGGCGGCGTCAGGAAGACGGCGAGCGCCACGCCGAGGAGCACGACGTTGAGCGCCACCATTTCCGTCGCCCGCGACGGCGACCGGACGCCGGCCCCGTCCCACCAGTGCACGAGCGCGGGCAGCACCACGAGCGCGCCCACCACGTCGCCGACCCACCACGTGAACCAGAGGGCGGGCCACTGCCCGGCGGGCGCCGACCCGGCTATCCAGAGCGTCGTGGCGCCCACGACCGCCGCTACGGTGCAGCCGGTGCCCACGGCGGCCACGAGACCCGGGATCTCGCGCAGGCGGCGTCCTGTCAGGCTCGGCCCCACCCATCGGCGCACCAGCCACACCACGGCCAGGGTCTCGAGCATGTTGGCGAACCCGTTGGACAGCGCCACCGGGGCCGACGCGCCGCTCAGGAAGTTGGTGAAGAAGCCGCCCACGGCAACGGCCGGGGCCAGGGAGGTGCCGAAGCGCAGGAGCGCCGCGATGGCGACGCCGGCGGCGGGCCAGACGGGCGAGACGACTTCGTGGACCGTGGCGAAACGCAGCCCGATGAGTCCCGCCACCATATAGGCGAGCGCCAGCAGGGCGGCGCGCCGCCAATACAGAGGCGAGGTGGTGACGTTCGCCACGGGAAGACCGTCGGCTGCTTCGAGTATAGCTGAGGCAGGGGCCATCGGTGGTAGCATGTGAGGTTCGAGCGCCGTGCGAACGCGCTTCCGAGCCATGCCCGACACCCAGCTTCCCGTGCGGTGCCCCCACGCGCCTTCCCTCGTTCTGAGTCTGGCGGCGCTGCTGCCGGCCGCCGCGCGGCGCGTGCTCGCCGCGGCCGTCGTGACGTGGCTGCTCGGCGCGGCGGCGGCGCTCGCCCAGCCGGCCGGCGCCTACACGTCCTGGTATCTGGCCGAGGGCGCCACGCAGAGCATCTTCACGGAAGACATCCTGGTTGCGAACCCGTCGGCCGGCACGGCCCGCATCGCGGTGACGTTCCTGCCCGACGGCGGCACGCCGAAGGGACCCTACTACTTCACGCTCGCGCCGACGTCGCGCACGAGCCTCCGCCTTGGCGACGCCCCGCTAGACCTTCCCGAATTGATGGGCATCGTCGGCCTCTCGGCACGCATCGACAGCGTCTGTCCGGAAGGCAGCCCGGGCTGCACGCCGGCGCCCATCGTGGTCGAGCGCTCCATGTACTGGACGGGGCTCTATCGCAGCTCGGTGTGCGGCGACCTCACGCCCGTGCCGCTCCAGAAGCTCTCGGGCCACAACGCCACCGGGCTGCAGTCGGCGGCCGACACGTGGTACCTCGCGGAGGGCTCCACGGAGATCTTCGAGACCTTCGTGCTCATCGCCAACGTCGGTGCCTCGGCGACGACGGTGGAGGTGGACGTGCTGACGCGCGACAGGACGCGCGTGCCGCTCCAGCCGTTTCCGCTCGAGGCGGGCAAGCGCCGCACGCTCGTCTTCGCGAGCGGCGGCACCTCGCTCTGGCAGGACCCGGGCGGCTGGTCGGCGCCGGCCTTTCCGCGCACGTCCTTCTCGGTCGCCGTGCGCGGCACGCCGGGCAGCGAGCTGGTGGTCGAGCGCGCGATGTACGACGTGTGCAACACGCCGCGCGGGCAGTGGCGCGGCGGGCACGCGAGCCTGGGCCTCACCGATCCGAAGTTGCGATGGGAGTTCGCCGAGGGCTCGACGCTCAACAATCCGGGCGGCGTCTTCGACGCGTTCCTGCTGATGGGGAATCCCAACGCGCAGGACGCGCGCGTCCGGCTCACGTTCCTCCTCGAGGGCAGCGCTCCGCTCGTCTGCGAAGCCGACGTGCCGGCCAACACGCGCATCAGCCCGTGGCTGAACACCGAGGTCGTGCTGGACGGCGGGCAGTGCCGGGTGCTTCCAACCGGCGGCGTGCCGCCCCCCGGTTCCACGTTCGCGCTCGCCGGCCGGTCGTTCGGCATCGTCGTCGAGAGCATCGCCGCGCCGCCCGCGGTGCCGGCGGCACTCCCGATCCTGGCCGAACGCGCCATGTACTGGGGACCGGGGACGCCGGCTGGCCGCTACACGCGCTGGCGCGAGGGACACAACGCTCCCGGTCTCGGCGCGCGCGCGCTCACGTGGGCGTTTGCCGAGGGCGTCGACGGCAAGGACGACCGCGCGGGCCGGACGGCGGCCCTGCCCTTCACGTCGTATTTCCTGGTCTCGAACCCGCATCCGACGCCGCTCGACGTCGTGTTCACCTTCTACGACGAGGACGGCCGGGGGCTGCAGCTCCCGGTGACGGTCCCCGGCGAGCGGCGGTTCACGCTGAACCCGACCGACTTCCGCAACGCGCGGACGCCGAGGCTCGACACGCTGCTGCCGTTCAGCAACCGGCGGTTCTCGGTGTTCATCGAGAGCACGAACAACCAGGACTTCATCGCCGAGCGCGCGATTTACTGGGGCCGGGGCTGGGACGG
>JAHDVQ010000477.1 GCA_023384595.1 Vicinamibacteraceae bacterium
CCCTCTCTCACTCGCTCCGACGGTTAAGACGCCGCGCTCCGTCACCGGGTCGTTCCCTCAAACCGCGGCGCTGCCCTGCTCGGTCCTGTCCTCTCCTGCCCTCTCGCGCCCTCTCCCGCCCTCTCCTGCCTGACCCTGCCTTGTCCTGCCCTACGCTTACCCTGCCTCACCCTGCCTTGATCCCCGATCCGCCGGTCCGCTGATCCCCTGATCCGCCGATCCGCTGTCCCCTGATCCGCTGATCCCCTGATCCGCTGATCACCAGATTCATCCCCAGCACCACGACGACGATGGCCCCGGCCGGGGCGAGCACCCACGGAGCGTCGACGAGCGCGCGCACGTTGGCCGCTTCCTGCAGCATAGCGCCCCAGGAAGCCGTCGGTGGTGAGAACCCCAGGCCCACGAACGAGAGCGTGGCCTCGGCGAGGATGAAGGCCGGCACGAGCAGCAGGAACTGCGTCGCGAGGAACGGGAACGCCGCGGGCACGAGGTGCCGCCAGAGCACCCGGAAGGGCGAGGCGCCGACCGCGCGGGCGGCCTCGGCGTACTCGCGCGTGCGCTCGACGGCGATGATGCCGCGGACGCCGCGGGCGACGGTGGGCCAGCCGGCGAGCGCGAGCGCGCCGGCGAGCAGCGCGAAGGTGGCCGCGGGCGAGAGGACGAGGGGCAGTGCCGCGCGGACCGCGAGGGCCAGGTAGATGACGGGCAGCACCATCACGAGCTCCGCGGCGCGCATGAGGAGGTCGTCGAGGCGCCCGCCGGCGGCGCCCGCGAGGGCGCCGACGAGGGTGCCGATCGCGAGTGCGCCGAGGGCGGCGAGGGCCGCGACGCCAAGCGAGACCCGCGCGCCGGTGAGGAGCCGCGATGCGATGTCGCGCCCGAGGGCGTCCGTGCCGAGGGGGAACCACGGCCGCGACGCGTCGGACGAGGTGACGAGCCGGCCATCGTGGAACCAGGCGAGCGGCGTCGCGTGTGCTCGCTGCTCGTCGTAGCGTCGCGCGAGTTGGTCCGTCATGCGGAGCGGATGGAAGAACGGCGCGCGCAGCGACCCGCTCGCGGCGTCGGCCAGGCGGACGCGCATGGGCGG
>JAHDVQ010000478.1 GCA_023384595.1 Vicinamibacteraceae bacterium
GGCGCTGGCGGCGAGGCAGGGGTGATCCTCTCAGCCCGGAGTCTGGAGCCTGGAGTCTGGAGCCTGGAGCCAGAGGCTGGCCGGTAGGCGGATGCCGGACGCCGAATGCCGGGTAAGATCCACCCATGTCCGTGTCCGAGCACAAGGCTGACGCGCCGGTGGTGGTGCGCTGCGCGGTCCTGACGGTGAGCGACACGCGAACCGAGGCGACCGACACGGGCGGCGCGCTGGCGGTGAGGCTGCTCGAGGCGGAGGGGCACCGCGTGTCGGCGCGGCGCATCGTGCGCGACGAACCGGCCGACGTCGCCGCGATCGTGCGCGAGTGGGCCGGCCGTCCCGACATCGACGTGGTCATCACGACGGGCGGCACAGGGCTGAGCGTCCGCGACACGACCTACGAGGCCGTCGTCGCGCTGCTCGACAAGAGGCTCGACGGGTTCGGCGAGCTGTTCCGCTCGCTGAGCTACGAGGAGATTGGCCCGGCGGCGATGCTGAGCCGCGCCGTGGCCGGGAGCCGCGGCCGCACGTTCATCGCGTGCCTGCCCGGCGCCGAAGGCGCCGTGCGGCTGGCGATGACGCGCCTGCTCGTGCCGGAGCTTCCGCACATCGTGCGGGAGCTGCAGAAATAGGGGTCGGGAGTATTTTCAGTTTTTGCGTACATTGAGGGCGGAAATCGGGCGGGGAGAGCCGGGGCGGAAAATCGGGGTCGGGAGTCATTTTCGTGTGGAGAGGGACGAAAGTAACTCCCGACCCCGATTTTCCGCCGTACGCAAAAACTGAAAATACTCCCGACCCCGTGTCAGGTTCCCGACCATGCGCCCTTTCACCAGCACCATCACCTTCGACGAGGCGTTGCGACGCCTCGCTGACGCGGCCGCACCCATCACCCGTACCGAGCAGGTCGCCCTCGCCGGCGCCAGCGGCCGCGTCGTCGCCGGGCGTGTCACGAGCGCCCTCGACGTGCCGCCCTTCCCGCGCGCCGCGATGGACGGTTACGCCGTGCGCGCCGCCGACGTCGCCGCGGCGTCGGCGGCCGCACCCGCCGCGCTGACCCTCGTCGGCGCCGTCTTCACCGGCGAGT
>JAHDVQ010000479.1 GCA_023384595.1 Vicinamibacteraceae bacterium
GCGTCGAGCGAGTCGGGCTGCAGCCCCATCGGATCGATGGTGTAGAAGGACACCTGGGCGCGATTGGCCTGGTCGACCAGACGCTCGACCTCGCGGACCGAGTCGTTGGTTTCGAGGGCGCTCAGCGTGGAGGCCAGGCGCGTGCGCAGCTCGTCGGGCCGCGAGGCGGGCATGAAGGCGTCGGTGATGAGGTCGATGACGCTCTGCACGGGCCGAACCGAGTAGCCCATCGAGTAGACCACCACGTGCTTGCGCCCCGGCAGCGGCGACACCATGCGGGCGAGCGCGGCAAGGCTCTGCGAGAGGTCGGCCAGCTCGCGATGCGTCTCCATGATGACGTTGCGCCCCATGGTGGTCGCGAGGTTGATGGCCTTGCTGGCATCGCTGTCGGTGAACTGCGCGATGTCGTCGAGCTGATCGACGAGCTGCAGCATGCGCGACTCGTACCCTGTGGCCGTCTTGACCGTGTCGAGCGCCGCGAAGAAGCGCTGACGGTTGGTCGTGAAGGCCTGCCTGACCTCGAGCCCCCGCCACACGGTGGCCAGCATCAACTGCGTGCCGTCGGGAATCTGCTCGCTCACCATCGAGCTGATGGCGTCAATCGTGCGCGGCATGGCCTCCTGCGGCGTGCTCTGCAGGTCGATGACGATGGCGAGCGCTCCCGCATCGACGAGGGCGGCTGCGCCCGGAGTGGCATCCGGCCGCCCTGCCGCTCCCGCGGCCTCACCCGTGGGCGTCACGTTCGCGGCGCCGGCCGCGGCGGGGCCTGGCGTCCGCTCCGAGGGCCGTCCGGCCCGCACGTGCTGGAGGAACTGTACGGGTCGTGGCGCGCCCGCCTCGGTAATCTGGATTTCGTCGGGCCGCAGGTCGGCGACGAACCGCCCTGTCTTGTCGGTCGGCACGAGGTCGACCACGACGAGATCGGTGTCGACCCTGAACACGGGCGCGGGCTGCGCCGGCGGCGACTGCGCGCCGGAGCCGGCGGCGGCGAGGCCGGCAAGGGCGACGACGGCCACCACCCGTCGAGCGAATTGGTGTGGACGACAGCGACGCATCGGCACCTCGTCACGTGGGCAGGCG
>JAHDVQ010000178.1 GCA_023384595.1 Vicinamibacteraceae bacterium
AGGTGGCGCGCCTCCCGCGCGACGCCCGCGTGGAGATCGACGCCATCGCGTTCGCAGAGTAAGTAAGACAGTTATCAGTTTTCAGTCATCAGTGCTTGTCCGGCCCAGGCCTGCGGAGATCGCCTGAGGCAAGGCATTGCCCCGGAGCCGGGGCGGCAGCCTGCCTGAAGCCCGACTGATAACTGATAACTGATGACTGATAACTGACCTACCTCGCCGCCCGCTCCACGTTGATGACCCCGTCGACGCCGCGCAGCGAGCGGATGACCTTCTCGAGGTGCTTCAGGTCGTTGATTTCGACCGTCATTTCAATGCGGCCCTCGCGTTCGTCCGTCGTGGCCTCGAGCGTCTTGATGTTCGTGTTGATGCCGGCCACCCTGGCGCTCACGTCGGCGAGGATGCCCTTCCGGTCCTCGACCTCCACGGTGAGCCGCACCGTGTAGGCCGGCGCCGTCGTGCGGTCGCTGTCCCACTCCACGTCGATGCGCCGCTCGGGGTCGTAGAGCAGGTTGAGGACGTTGGGACAATTGGCCGAGTGCACCGAGACGCCCTTGCCGCGGGTGATGTAGCCGACGATCTTCTCGCCCTTGATCGGATTGCAGCACCGCGCCCGGAACACCAGCACGTCGTCGGCCCCGCGGACCTTGATCTTCTCCTCGCCCGTCCCCAGCACGCGGCGGACCACTGACGTGATGGCGCCGTCGGGCGGCCGCTCCTTCAGTTGCTCCTGCGGGACGAGCTTCGTGATGACCTGCCGCGGCGCGAGCTTGCCGTAGCCCACGACGGCGAGCAGGTCGTCGGCCTTCTTGAGGCCCGACTGGCGGGCAATCTCGTCGAGCTTCGCCTCGTCGAAGAGCGTCTTGATGTTGACGTCGAAGCGGCGGGCCTCGCGCTCGAGGAGCTTCCGTCCGAGGTCGACCGCGCGGTCCTTCTCCTCGCTCTGCAGGAAGTGCTTGATCTTGTTCCGCGCCCGCGACGTGACGACGAAGTTCAGCCAGTCGCGGCTCGGCTTGTGCGCGGCCGCGGTGATGATCTCGACGATGTCGCCGTTCTTCAGGCGGTGGCGCAGGGGCACCATCCGGCCGTTGACGCGCGCGCCGACGCACTTGTGGCCCACGTCGGTGTGGATCGCGTAGGCGAAGTCGATGGGCGTCGCGCCGCGCGGCAGCGACTTCACCTCGCCGCGCGGGGTGAAGGTGTAGACCTCCTCCGGGTAGAGGTCGATCTTGAGGTTCTGGATGAACTCGTGGGGGTCGCGGACCTCCTGCTGCCACTCGAGCAGCTGGCGAAGCCACCGGAAGTACTGCTCGTCGCGCTGGGCGCCGGTGCGGCCCTCCTTGTACTTCCAGTGCGCCGCGATGCCCTCCTCCGCGATGCGGTGCATTTCCTCGGTGCGGATCTGCACCTCGAAGGGGAAGCCCTTGTCGCTCACGACCGAGGTGTGGAGCGACTGGTAGCCGTTCGGGCGCGGCATCGCGATGAAGTCCTTGATGCGGCCCGGAACGGGCGACCAGGTCTGGTGGATGATGCCGAGCGCGCCGTAGCAGTCCTTCACCGTCGGCGTGACGATGCGCAGGGCCACCAGGTCGTAGACGCGCTCGAGGTCGATCTTCTGGCGCTTCAGCTTCTGGTGGACCGAATAGAGGCGCTTGATGCGCCCGTCGATGCTGACGAACGGAACCTGCGCCTCTTCGAGCTTGTGCGTGATGACGCGGCGGAGCTCCTCGATGGTGCCTTCCGAGGTGCGCCGCTTCTGCTCGACGCGGGTCTTGATCGACTGGTACGCCTCGGGCTCGAGCGTGCGGAAGGCCAGCTCCTCGAGCTCGTTCTTCACCTTGCTCATGCCCAGCCGATTGGCGATGGGCGCGTAGATGTCCTGCGTCTCCTGCGCGATCTTCAGCCGCTTCTCCTCCGGGAGGTGGTGCAGCGTGCGCATGTTGTGGAGGCGGTCGGCGAGCTTCACCATGATGACGCGGATGTCGTCGACCATGGCGAGCAGCATCTTCCGGAAGTTCTCGGCCTGGCGCTCCTCGCTCGACGAGAACGGGATGGCGCCGAGCTTGGTCACCCCCTCGACGACGTGCGCCACCTCGGGGCCGAACAGCTCCTGGATGCGCTCGATGGTGGTGAGCGTGTCCTCGACGACGTCGTGGAGCAGGCCGGCGGCGATGGCGACCACGTCGAGCCGCATGTCGGCCAGGATGTCGGCGACCTCGAGAGGATGGACGAGGTAGGGCTCGCCCGAGTGGCGGACCTGTCCCTTGTGCTCGAGCGCCGAGAACACGTAGGCGCGTCGGAGCAGCTCGGTATCGGCCTCGGGGCTGGCCGCCCGGACCTTCTCGACGAGGTCTTCGAACCGGATCATGGGGGGTCCGCGGGCCCGGCAGCCGGCCAGGCGGCGGCGGGACCCGTCCAATATTAGACTGTACCCGTGGACCGCCGGGTACGGGCGGGAGGATCGCCGGGCCGTGGCCGGCGGCGGAACGGCCGCTTCCTTGACGCCTTTTTGACGGGTTCACTATACTGACCCGGTTTCGCCTGCGGGCGAACCGTACCGCGAGCGCCCGGGCGCGGCCGCGCCGGCGCCCCCCGCGGTCGTCCTCATGATTCGCTGCCTCACCCGGACGTGGCGCTTCTGTTCGCAGCGTGTGTAAGGGGGAAGAGATGTCCAGGCTTCAATTGACCGGCCGCCTCGCCGTGGTGTTCGGTCTCGCTGTGGTCGCCGCGGCCTGCGGTCAATACCAGGAGCTGAAGGCCAAGAAGCACTTCAAGGACGCCAACGCGATGTACTCGCAGCAGGAGTACAAGCGCGCCGCCGCGGAGTACGAAGAGGCCCTCAAGAACGACCCGTCGCTCACGACGGCCTATTTCTATCTGGGGAACTCGTACGACAACCAGTGGAAGCCGGCGCGCATCGGCGAACCCGAGAACGACGTGCTCCTCGACAAGGCCATTCAGAACTACCAGCTGGCGGCCGAGAAGGAAACCGATCCGAAGATGCGGAAGCTGGCCATCGAGTACCTCGTGGCGGCTTACGGGGTCGACAAGAAGAACGAGCCCGAGAAGCAGGGACCGCTGGTCCAGAAGATGATCGAGATGGATCCGAGCGACCCGACCAACTACTTCGCGCTGGCCAAGCTGTACGAGGACTCCGGCGACTACGAGCAGGCCGAGGCGACGCTCATCAAGGCCCGCGACGTCAAGCCGAGCGATCCCGCGGTCTACATGCAGATGGCGGGCTACTACAACCGGCAGGGCGAGTTCGACAAGACGATGGACGCGCTCTACCAGCGGGCGGCGCAGGAGCCGAACAACCCCGAGGCCTTCTACACCATCGCGACCTTCTACTGGGACAAGGCCTTCCGCGACCAGACGATCAAGGAAGCGCAGAAGCGCGAGTACGCGCAGAAGGGGCTCGAGGCCGCCGACAACGCGCTCAAGCTGAATCCCGAGTACGTGGACGCGATCGTCTACAAGGGGCTCCTGCTGCGCGTGCAGGCGGCGCTCGAGAAGAACGCCGCGCGGCAGACGGCGCTCATCGACGAGGCGAAGGCGCTCCAGTCGAGGGCCATCGAGCTGCGGAAGCAGAAGACGGCGGGCACGGGCGAGTAGTCCCGATCAGCACTGCCTCGGAAAAGTCAAGGGGCCGGGCCCGCTTCGGGGTCCGGCCCTTCGTGTTTTTGGATTCCGCGGGTTCGCTTCTGGGGGGGCCCAAAGAGTTAACCGGAGCGAAACAGTTCCCTGCTACACTTTTCCAGCTTGGCTCCGGTGGTGGTCCCCTTCAAGGTCGAGTTTCGTCATGGTCGCCCTCGGCGACACTCGCGTTTCATCCTGGTCTTCACGCGGGACGCGTGGCCCGCGAAGGCCGATTGCCGTCATGTCCACCCGCGCCCTGGCGAGATCAGGGCCGTCACACCGGTCACAGGCGCGAACATCGTTCTTTGAGCAACGAGGAGAATCTGGCATGCATGTGTTTTCCCGGGCCTCGATGTGGCTGACGGCGGCGCTGGTGGCGCTGGTCGTGACGGTCGCGCCGGCAGCGGCCCAGAACGTGACCACCGGCACGCTGTCGGGCGTCGTCATCGACGATCAGGGAGGGGTGCTCCCCGGTGTCGACGTCACGGCCGTCCACGTGCCCACCGGCACGACCTACACGGCCGTCACCCAGGGTGACGGCAAGTTCTACTTCCTGAACGTCCGCGTGGGCGGTCCGTACAGCGTGACGGTGAAGATCGCGGGCTTCCGCGAGCAGACACAGGAGAACGTGACCGTGCTGCTCGGCGAGGAGACGCCGCTCGAGTTCAAGCTGCAGCTCGAGACGGTGACCGAGGAAGTCACGGTGACGGCCGAGTCGAACCCGGTGTTCTCGGGGTCGAAAACCGGCACGTCGGCGAGCGTCGGCAACGAAGTCATCCAGAGCATGCCGACCATCGCGCGCAGCCTGCAGGACTTCGCGCGCCTGAACCCGTTCGTCGTGCAGACGGCGACCAACAACAACCCCTCGGCGCTGAGCATCGCGGGCCGCAGCGGCCGCTACAACAACGTGCAAATCGACGGCGCGGTCAACAACGACCTCTTCGGCCTCGCCGACACGGCGACGCCGGGCGGCCAGGCCAGCACCGAGCCCGTGAGCCTCGACGCCATCCAGGAGATCCAGATCGTCGTCTCGCCCTACGACGTGCGCCAGGGCGGGTTCTCGGGCGGTGGCGTGAACGCCATCACCAAGGGCGGCACCAACAGCCTGCGCGGCAGCGGCTACTACTTCTTCCGCGACCAGGACTGGGTGGGCGACGGGGTCGACGACCGGCCCATTGCCACCTTCAAGGACAAGCAGTTCGGCGTGAGCGTCGGCGGCCCGATTCTCAGGAACAAGGCGTTCTTCTTCGCCAACTACGACGGCGGCCGGAAGGACACGCCCACCGGGTTCTCGATCGACGGCAGCTCCGGCCAGAGCTTCGGCGCCGAGGCCGAGGCTCAGCGGTTCCTGTCGATCCTGCAGACCAAGTACGGCTACAACCCGGGCGGGATCGGTGAGGCGACGCGCGTGACGAACAACGACAAGTTCTTCATCCGCGGCGACGTCAACCTCGGGAAGCACCAGCTGACGCTGCGCAACAACTTCATCGATGCCATCAACGACGTCGGCTTCCCGAACCCGACTCGATTCATCTTCCCCGACAACTTCTACCACTTCAACAGCCAGCAGAACTCGTTCGTCGGGCAGTTGAACAGCACCTTCGGGAACGCGATGTTCAACGAGTTCCGGATGACATACCAGCGCATCCGCGACTTCCGCGACACCGACACGGACTTCCCGCAGGTCAACATCCGGAACGTGCTGCCGGGCAAGGATTTCCGCATCGGCACCGAGCAGTTCTCGACGGCCAACGAGCTCGACCAGGACATCATCGAGATCCACAACGACCTGACGCTCGTGCGCGGCCGGCACCAGTTCACCTTCGGCACGCACAACGAGTTCTTCAAGTTCCGGAACCTGTTCATCCGCGACAACAACGGGACGTACGAGTTCGCGAGCCTCGACCTGTTCGAGCAGGGTCTCGCGCAGTCGTACGACTACAGCTTCTCGAACACCGCAGATCCCGAGCAGTCGGCCGAGTTCTGGGTCTACCAGCTCGGGTTCTACGCGGGCGACCAGTGGCGCGTGACGAACCGCGTCACGCTCACCTACGGCCTCAGGCTCGATTTCCCGATCTTCCCGGACAAGCCGGCGGCGAACCCGGCGGTCTCGTCAATCTACGGGAAGGACACCGACGTGGCCCCCAGCAGCCAGACCTGGTCGCCGCGCGCGGGCTTCAACTGGGACCTCAGCACCGACACGACGCGGCAGCAGGTGCGGGGCGGCCTGGCCATCTTCGGCGGCCGCACGCCGTACGTGTGGCTCTCGAACCAGTACACCAATACGGGCCTCGAGTTCACGCGCGTGAGCACCGGGTTCAACAACAACAACCGGATCCCGTTCGTGCCCGACCCGAACGCCCAGCCCAAGAACGTGGGCAACGCGGCGACCAACGAGATCAACCTGGTCGATCCCGACTACACCTACCCGCAGCTGCTCCGCGGCAACCTCGCCTACGACCGGTCGCTCGGGTGGCAGGGTCTCGTCGCAAGCGCGGAGTTCCTGTTCTCGAAGACGCTGAAGGACATCGACTACCAGAACCTGAACCTGGTGCAGGCCGGCACGCGTCCCGACGGGCGGCCCTTCTACCGCCGCGCGAACTCGGCCTACAGCGACGTCGTCTTCCTCACCAACACGGATGAGGGCAGCTCCTGGAACGTCGCCTTCAAGCTCGATCGGCCCTTCCGCAACGGCTGGTTCGCCAACGCCTCGTATTCGTACGGGCGGTCGAAGACGGTCAACGACGGCGGATCGAGCCAGGCGCGCTCGAACTGGATCAACAACTGGTTCGGCGGCTTCGACCTCAACAACCCGCCGGTGGGCATCTCGAACTTCGATCCCGCTCACCGCATCAACGTGTCGGCCGCCTACCAGATTCCGATCTACCGAGGTTCGACGCTGACGCTCTCGGCGTACTACAACGGGCAGTCGGGCCGGCCGTACGCCTACCGCTTCTTCAACGACGTGAACGTGGACCAGGGGTCGACCAACGACCTGCTCTATGTGCCGTCGGGGCCGAACGACGTCATCATCACCAACGGCACGTTCGACCAGCTCATGGCGTTCCTGAACGCCGGCGACTGCGACGATCTGCCGTCGGGCGGCATCATGGACCGCAACACCTGCCGCTCGCCGTGGATCAACACGCTCGACTTCAAGGCTGCGGTCGAAGTGCCCATCGGCCGCGTCCGCACCGAGATCGAGCTGGCGGTGCTGAACCTCATCAACCTCTTCGACAGCAAGAAGGGGCTGGTCGAGTACGCCACGTTCAACGGCCTCGGCGTGGCTCGGGGCGACGTCGACGCGTCGGGCATCTGGCGTTACCAGCTCAGCTCGCCGCTCGTGACCGACCCCAATGCCCAGCGCTACGCCCGCGACGACCTCCGCTCGCGGTGGCAGGCGCAGCTCGGGCTCAGGGTGCGCTTCTAGGCAGCGGACGGGTGAACTCACGGCCGCAGCTCCTTCGGGGGCTGCGGCCGTTCGTTTGTACCGGGGGGTCAGCGGATCAGCGGATCGGCCGATCGGGGCTCGAGTCCCTTCTCGCTGCGCTCGATGCCGGCGCTGACGATGGC
>JAHDVQ010000179.1 GCA_023384595.1 Vicinamibacteraceae bacterium
AGGTGCTCGAACTCCATCCGACCAAGCCGGTGACCCGGCTCAAGGTCGAGGTGAGACGTCAGGACGGCGACGTGGTCCTCGACGGCGAGGCCTGGTGCTTCACGTTTGGGAACGGGGGGATCCCGTAGCCTGTGTAGGCTGTGCAGCCCTTTGTAGGCTTTGCAGGCTTTGTAGCCTGTGTAGGCTGTGTCGCCTTTGTGGGCTGCATCGTGCCGATGTAGGCTAGGGAGGTTTCCAGACTTCCGACCTCATGGGCAAGACGCTTCTCCAGAAAGTGTGGGACGCGCACACGGTGCGACGTCTCTCGACCGGCCAGACGCAGCTCTTCATCGGCCTCCACCTCGTGCACGAGGTGACGAGCCCGCAGGCGTTCGACGCGCTGCGCGCGCGCGGCTGGCGGGTGCGCTACCCGCAGCGGACCTTTGCCACCGTGGACCACATCGCGCCCACCGACGGCGCGGCACGTCCGTTCGCCGACCCGCTGGCCGAGGCGATGATGCGGGCGCTCGAGCGCAACTGCCGCGACTTCGGCATCCCGCTGTGGGATCTCGGTGACGATCGCCAGGGGATCGTGCACGTCATCGGGCCCGAGCTGGGGCTCACGCAGCCCGGCATGACGATCGCCTGCGGCGACAGCCACACCTCCACGCACGGCGCCTTCGGGGCGGTGGCCTTCGGCATCGGCACCACGCAGGTGCGCGACGTGCTGGCGTCGCAGTCGCTCGCGCTCGAGCCGCTCAAGGTGCGCCGCATCGAGGTGACGGGGCAGCTCGCCCCCGGCGTCTACGCGAAGGACGTCATCCTGGCCCTCATCGAGCGCCTCGGCGTCAAGGGAGGCGTCGAGTACGCCTACGAGTACGCCGGCGACACGGTGGCGCGCATGTCGATGGACGAGCGCATGACGATGTGCAACATGTCCATTGAAGGGGGGGCGAGGGTCGGATACGTCAACCCCGACGAGACGACGTTCGAGTACCTGCGCGGCCGGCCGTTCGCGCCGGCCGCCGCGGACTTCGATAGGGCCGTAACCTGGTGGCGCGCGCAGGCGAGCGATCCCGATGCCCCCTACGACGACGTCGTGCAAATCGATGCCGGCGCGCTCGAGCCCGTCGTGACGTGGGGCACCAATCCCGGACAGTCGGTCGGCGTGAGCGGCCGCATGCCCATGCCCGCCGAGGTGGATGCCGGCGAACGCGCGGCCGTGGAAGAAGCGCTGGCCTTCATGGGCTTCGAGCCGGGCGCGGCCATTGCCGGCACGAAGATCGACGTCGCGTTCATCGGGTCGTGCACCAACTCGCGGCTGTCGGATCTGCGCGAGGCGGCGCG
This sequence comes from Vicinamibacteraceae bacterium, assembly GCA_023384595.1. Taxonomy (GTDB): domain Bacteria; phylum Acidobacteriota; class Vicinamibacteria; order Vicinamibacterales; family JAFNAJ01; genus JAHDVQ01. The sequence continues at coordinate 1,327 of JAHDVQ010000179.1, forward strand.
CATCGTGCGCGGACGGAGGCTGGCTCCGCACGTGAAGGGCCTGGTCGTGCCCGGCTCGCGGGCCGTGCGGATCGCCGCCGAGCGGGAGGGGCTCGATGTGGCCTTTCTCGACGCCGGCTTCGAGTGGCGCGGCGCGGGGTGCTCGATGTGCCTCGGCATGAACCCCGACAAGCTCGTCGGCCGCCAGGTGAGCGCGTCGTCGTCGAACCGCAACTTCCGCGGGCGGCAGGGAAGTCCGACCGGGCGCACGCTCCTCATGAGCCCTGCCATGGTGGCCGCGGCGGCGATTGCCGGCGAGGTCGTCGACGTGCGTCGCTGGGCGGAGGCCGGACGTGACGATCTCTCCTCGACGGCGTCCTCGGGGCCTTCGGGCACGGGGAGGCTGGACGAAGGAGGCCGCGCGTGAGCTCGTCGCGCATCACCCGCGTCGAGGGCAGGGGGCTACCTCTTGCCGGGCACGACATCGACACCGACCGCATCCTTCCGGCGCGGTTCCTGAAGACCGTGACCTTCGAGGGCCTCGAGCAGCACGTCTTCGAGGACGATCGCGCGGGCCGCCCCGAGGAGGCCCCTGCGCATCCCTTCGACGATCCCCGCTTCGGCGGCGCCCGCATCCTGATCGTCAACCGCAACTTCGGCTGCGGATCCTCGCGCGAGCATGCGCCGCAGGCGCTGCGCCGCTGGGGCATCGAGGCCGTGGTCGGGGAATCGTTCTCGGAGATCTTCTTCGGCAACGCGCTGGCCATCGGCCTCGTGTGCGTCAAGGCGGCGCCCTCGGACGTGGAACGTCTGCAGGACCTGGTCGTCCACGACCCCGGCGCGCGGCTCGCCGTCGTTCTCGACGCGATGGTCGTGCGCGCCGAAGGCCTCGACGGCGAGGTGATCATCGACCTCCCCGCCTCGGCGCGCGACGCGTTCGTCTCGGGCACGTGGGACGCCACCGGGATGCTGCTCGACGACTACGCCGCCGTGGAGAGGACGGCGGCGTCACTCCCGTACGTCGGCGGACGCTGGGGCTCGGCGTGAGCCGGGGCTACGCGGTGCCGGCCTGCGCGTAGTTGTTGCCCTCGTCCTTGTAGGTTCGCGCGACGTCGAGGAACGACGCCGCGGCGTGCGAGAGCGGCACTCCCTCGCGGTAGACCAGACGCAGCTCGCGCGGCAGCCTGACCTGGGCGACGTTGAGCGCCACGAGCCGGCCGGTGGCGATCTCGGCGAGCGCGCACCGCCGCGGCAGCAGCGCCACGCCCATGCCCATCTCCACAGCCCGCTTGATGGCGTCGAGGCTCGGCAGCGCCATCTGGATGTTGAGGGCCTCGTGCTTGCGCTCGAACAGGCGAAGGACGCGTTCCCGCGCGGGCGAGGCCTCGTTGTGTGCGATCACGGTTTCCTTGGCGAACTCGGCCATCGAGACCTGCTTGCGCGAGGCCAGCGGGTGGCGCGGGGGCGCGAGCATCACGAGCTGATCGTGCCCGATGCCGATCGTGCCGAGGCCCCGCTCCTTGGGCGGGAAGCTGAGCACGCCGAAATCGAGGCTCCGCTGCAGCACCTCGACGCCGATCTGGCGCGACGGGACGCGCCGGACGTCGACCTGGATGGTGGGATGCGAGGCGCGGAACCGCTCGACGAGCGGCAGCAGGACGTGGATGGCCGCCTCGTTGGCGCCGATGAGCACGAGGCCTCGGCGCAGGTCACGCAGCTCCCGCACCGCGCCCTCCGCTTCCTCGGCCAGCCGCATCAGGCGCTGGGCGTAGTCGTAGAGCACGCGGCCGGCATCGGTCAGACGGCCATCCTTTGCCGACCTGTCGAACAGGCGTTCGCCGAGTTCGCCTTCGAGCCGCTTCACCGACTGGCTGATGGCGGGCTGCGTGCGGTGCAGCCGCACGGCCGCCCTCGAGAAGCTGCGCTCGTCCGCGACGGTCACGAACACTTGGAGCTCGGCCAGATCCATCAAGCCTCCTTATGGAGTTTTAAAGATTATCACTTTGACTGAGGGCTGGTCCACGCGATGTAATGCGCTTTCCCTGCGGAAAGGCGCGTTTCTCGGCAAAGGAGTGCCCAGCTCATGGCGGAGATCGGTGACGTGATGAACGTCGTGGTGTTCGACACCACGCTGCGCGACGGCGAACAGGCTCCCGGCTTCTCGATGCGGCTCGACGAGAAGCTTCGACTCGCCCGCCAGCTCGATCTCCTTGGCGTCGACGTGATCGAGGCGGGGTTTCCGATCGCGTCGGAGACCGATGCCACCGCCGTCCGCCGCATTGCCGTCGAGGTCCGGCGGCCCATCGTGGCGGGCCTCGCGCGCGCGCAGCGTCAGGACATCGAGTGCGCCGGCGAGGCGCTTCGTCCCGCGGCCCGCTCGCGCATCCACACCTTCATCGCGACATCGGACCTGCACCTCGAACGCAAGCTGCGCATCACGCGAGAGGCCTGCCTCCAGGCCTCCATCGACGCGGTGACGCGCGCGCGCCGCTACACCGACGACGTGCAGTTCTCGGCCGAGGACGCCACGCGAAGCGACATGGATTTCCTGTGCCGCGTCGTCGAGGCGGTCATCGACGCCGGCGCGACCACGGTGAACCTGCCCGATACGGTGGGCTACTCGACGCCGGACGAGATCGAGGCGTTCTTCCGGCACATCCGGGAGCGGGTGCCAAACGCGGACCGGGCGCGCTTCAGTACGCACTGTCACGACGATCTGGGCCTCGCGGTGGCCAACAGCCTGGCGGCCATCCGGGGCGGGGCCGAGCAGGTCGAGTGCACCGTGAACGGGATTGGCGAGCGCGCCGGCAACGCCTCGCTCGAGGAGATCGTGATGGTGTCGAAGGTGCGGGGAGACCGCGCCGGCTTCGTCACCGCGATCGACACGACGGCCATTTACGCGACCAGCCAGCTGCTCGTCGCCGTCACCGGCGAGGCCGTCCAGGCGAACAAAGCCATCGTCGGGCGGAACGCGTTCGCGCACGAAGCGGGCATTCATCAGGACGGCGTGCTGAAGGACCGGCGCACCTACGAGATCATGCGGCCCGAGGACGTCGGGGTGACCCGTTCGACGCTCGTCCTCGGCAAGCACTCGGGCCGCCACGCCGTGCAACAGCGCTGCGAGGAACTGGGGCTCGCGCTCAGCCGGCTCGAGCTCGATCGCGTGTACCGCGGCATGGTCCGCCTGGCCGACGAGCGGAAGAAGGTCTCCGATGCCGACCTGGTCGACATCGTGCACCGCGTGAGGACCGCGGAGGCTGCCGACGCGGACGCGGCGCGTGCCTCGCGCGTGCCGTTCGTGCCGCCGATGCCGGACTCGCCCACCACCGAACTGGGGTACGGACACGGCGTATGATCGCGTCGTGTCCATGACCCACCGCATCGTTCTGCTCCCGGGTGACGGCATCGGCCCCGAGGTGGTCGATGCCGCGCTCACCGTGCTGCGCGCGGCGGCGGCGCGCTTCGATCTGCTGTTTGCCTTCGACGTCTATCCCGTCGGCGCCGCCGCGCTGCGTGCGGGGCTTCCGCCGCTGCCTCCCGAGACCGAGCGTGCCGCGCTCGCCTCCGACGCGGTCTTCCTCGGGGCCGTCGGCTCGCCCGAGTTCGACAAGTCGCCGCGGAGCGAGCGGCCCGAGACCGGCCTGTTGCAGCTCCGGCGGTCGCTGGGTGTGTACGCCAACCTGCGTCCCGCGAAGGTCTGGCCCGGGCTCGGCGTCCGCGGCCCGTTCGTACCCGACCACGTGCGCGGGCTCGATCTGCTGATCGTGCGCGAGCTGCTCGGGGGACTCTACTTCGGCGAGCCACGAAGCTTCGACTGGGGCGAGGGCACCGCGGTGAACACCCTGCGCTACTCGCGCGACGAGGTACAGCGCGTGGCGCGCGTCGCCTTTGGCCTCGCGCGCAGCCGCGGTCGCCGCCTCACGTCGGTCGACAAGGCCAACGTGCTCGAGACCTCGCTGCTCTGGCGGCACGTGGTCGACGATGTGGCGGCCGAGTTCCCCGACGTGGAGCACGATCACATGCTCGTGGACGCGTGCGCCATGTCGCTCGTGCTCGAGCCGAGGCGCTTCGACGTGCTGCTCACCGAGAATCTCTTCGGCGACATCCTCTCGGACGAGGCCGGTGCGCTCGTGGGCTCGCTCGGGCTGCTGCCCTCGGCCAGTCTCGGCGACGGGCCGGCGCTCTACGAGCCCGTGCACGGGTCGGCGCCGGCGCTGGCCGGCCGCGACGTCGCGAACCCGGTGGGCGCGATGGCGTCGGCCGCCATGCTCCTGCGGCACACCCTGGGGCACCACGAGGCCGCGGACGCCGTGGAGGCCGCCATCGGCGCGCAGATCGAGAGCGGCGGCGTGACGATGGATCTCGCGGCCCCCGGCGTCGAGCCCCTCGGGTGCCAGGCCTTCGCCGCCGCCGTCGCAGAGAAGGTGGGGTCAGGTCTGCGATAGCACATGGCGTGGGGTCAGGTCTGCGACAGCACAGTGAGACTTTTTCTATCGATGCTGTCGTGACCGTGGTGAATTGAGCGGCGTGGCCGGGGCGCAGATAATCGATTCATGCACATGTCCACACTCGGTGTTCTGGCGGCGGTGACGGCGCTCCTCGGCTGCGCCGGTCAGGCCAACGTCGAGGGCCAGACGAGCGGCACGGCGCCGGAGCGGAATCAGGCGGCCCAATCCGCGCGCCCCGCCTCGCGGGCCGACGCTCCCGCGCTGCCCCTCGACCGGATCACGCTGCCCGAGGGCTTCGCGATCGGGATCTACGCCAGCGGGCTTCGCGAGCCGCGCTCGATGACGCGCGGCGCGAAGGGCACGCTCTTCGTCGGCACGCGGCAGACCGGCAACGTCTACGCCGTCGTCGACCGCGACAACGACCAGAGGGCCGACGAGGTGTTCACGCTCGCCTCGGGGCTCAACATGCCCAACGGCGTCGCGTTCCGCGACGGGGCGCTCTACGTGGCGGAAGTGAATCGCATCCTCCGCTTCGACGGCATCGAGGATCGTCTGTCGAATCCGCCCAAGCCGGTCGTGGTGTACGACAAGTACCCGACCGACACGCACCACGGCTGGAAGTTCATCGCGTTCGGGCCAGACGGCCTGCTCTACGTGCCGGTCGGCGCGCCCTGCAACGTCTGCGACGAGCGCGGCCGCGACGAGCGCTACGCCTCGATCACGCGCCTGCGTCCCGACGGCACCGGCCCTGAGGTGTTCGCCCACGGGGTACGCAACACCGTCGGCTTCACGTGGCACCCCGAGACGAAGGCCATGTGGTTCACCGACAACGGCCGCGACATGATGGGCGACGACATCCCGGCCGACGAGCTGAACCACGCCCCTCGCGCGGGCATGGATTTCGGTTATCCGTACTGTCACGGCGGCGACGTCAAGGATCCCGAGTTCGGCAACCGTCGGGCGTGCGACGAGTTCGTGAAGCCGGCGCAGAAGCTCGGGCCCCACGTCGCGGCGCTCGGCCTGCGCTTCTACACGGGCACCATGTTCCCCGCCGAGTATCGCGGGCAGTTGTTCATCGCGGAGCACGGCTCGTGGAACCGCTCCACGCCGCTCGGCTATCGCGTCATGCTGGTGAAGCTCCAGGGCGACAACGTCGTGAGCTACGAGCCGTTCGCCGAGGGATGGCTCGGCAAGGGCGAGACGCGGGCGTGGGGCCGGCCCGTGGATGTCGAGGTAATGCCCGACGGCGCCCTGCTCGTGTCGGACGATCGGGCGAACGTCATCTATCGGATCTATCGGAAATAGGCTCCAGGCTCCGGGCTCTAGGCTCGGGGCCCTGCTTGGGCCTCGGGCCTCGGGCCTCGGGCCTCGGGCCTTGGGCCTCGGGCCTCGCCCTCGGCTTGGGGCCGCGCGGCCCCTGCGCCACTCCGCACTTCTGCCGTATCATGCC
>JAHDVQ010000480.1 GCA_023384595.1 Vicinamibacteraceae bacterium
GTTCGCCGCCGACCTCGCCGCGTGGCACATCGTCGAGGTGACCGCCGACATCACGACGATGGCACGCGCAGCGCTTCTCCGTCACGACCTTCGGGCGGGCGACGCCGTGCAACTGGCGAGCGCCCTGTGGCTGCGACAGGCGACGCCGCTCACCGGCCTGCTGGCGTTCGACACCCGGCTGGTGACCGCGGCTCGGTCGGAGCAGTTGGAGATGCCCGTTTCACCGGCCGGCCGTGCTCGCGCGCGCGGTCCCGCCTGACGCCGTGTCACTGGGCCAGGAGCGGGCGTTGGCCCCCTCAGTGCTCGACCCAGACGCTGTCGCTCAGGAGCGCAACGCCCCGGAACGTCTCACCGGCAGCCCTTGAAGCCAGGTGGAGCAGCCCACGACCGGGTGGGCGTTCTGGCGGGCGGCGAACTCGAGCACGCAGCGTGAAGCGGGCCGCCGTTCGTCGCGTCAGTTCCTGCTGGGTCAGCCCGAGCAGCCCGACCGCGGCCGTGACCGCGGACGCCGCCGTGCCGATGTTGAATCGTGTGTCCGGCGAGACGGGCGTCCGCGTCACGACGTCCCGCCACCCGAACCCTTCAGCCCAGACCAGGGTGCCGTCCTCCTCCGCCCAGGCTCCGGAGGGCACGCCGATGCCGACCGCCACGGACACGCCGGGCAGGTTCTGGTCCAGGATGGCCGCGCGCACGAGCCCCCGCGCGCGCTCGACGGCCGCCGCATATTGCGGCGACGGCGCCGAGTCGACGACCGACGGCACCTCCTGCGGCTGCGGGAAGAGAGGCGCCGTCACAACGGCCCGATGGATCAGGAATGCCGCGAACGCGGCGACGACGACGCCGACGGCGAGGGCGGTGCGGGCGACCCCCATCGGGAGCCGGTGGCGCGCGGCTCTCACCCCGAGCACGACGCCGACGACCATCAGCAGCATGCCGAAGACCGCGGCGCCTGGCGCGTCGTGGGCGTATGAGCGCAGGCTTCGTCTCGACGCCACGGGTGCGATACGCTGGAGCGTCAATGCGCCAGACGACGACGCACCTGCTGCCAGCGACAGTGCACGGGCGGTATCTGC
>JAHDVQ010000180.1:0-2454 GCA_023384595.1 Vicinamibacteraceae bacterium
CACGGCCTCGACGAGCGCGAGCCCGCGTGCCCCGGCGACGAGCGCCCCGCGCGGCTCGTGGTCGCGGACCTCAGGTGCGAGCGCCGGCAGATCGGCCGGGTCAACGTACGGGGGGTTCGACACGACCAGCTCGAAGCCGCGCGCGCCAGCCAGGAGCGAGCCCTCGAGAAACGCGATGCGCGAGTCCACGCCGTGCCGGCTGGCGTTCCGCCGGGCAACCGAGAGCGCCCCGGGCGAGACGTCGGTCGCCGTGACGTGCGCCGAGGGCCACGCGCGCGCGAGCGCCACCGCCAGGCAGCCGCTGCCCGTCCCGATGTCCGCCAGACGGGCCGGCCCTTCCGTGCCGCACAGCCGCAGCGCCTCTTCGACGATGAGCTCGGTCTCGGGACGGGGGATGAGGACGTCGGGCGTGACCTCGAACTCGAGGCCCCAGAATTCGCATCGTCCGAGGACGTAAGCGAGCGGCTCGCGCCGTGTGCGTCGCTCGACCAGCGGGTCGAGACGATCGGCGAGGCCGGCCGGAGCGGGCACGCGGCGCTCCGCGAGCCAGCGCGCGGCATCCCAGTCGAGGAGGTGGCGGACAAGGAGCGCGGCGTCGCGTGCGGCGTCGTCGCGGGCGATGCCGGCCTCCTCGAGCCGCCGGGCGGCCGCCCGTGCGAGGTCGTGGAGCGTCGGGCTGGCGTCGGACACGGGCGTGCCTGCGCTCACGCCACGGGGTCGGTGGCGGTGGCCTGTTTGAGCTGCTCGGCGGTGAAGTGCGCCACGACGTGATCGATCAGATCGTCGAGTTCGCCGGCGAGGACGCCGTCAAGCTGGTGCGTCGTGTAGTTGATGCGGTGGTCGGTGATGCGGCTCTGCGGGAAGTTGTAGGTACGGATCTTCTCGGAGCGCTCGCCGGTGCCCACCTGGCTCCGGCGGTCGCGCGCCACCGCGTCCTGCTGCTTGCGCAGTTCCATCTCGTAGAGCCGCGAGCGGAGCACCTTCATCGCCTTCTCGCGGTTCTTGATCTGCGACTTCTCGTCCTGCTGCGAGACGACCAGCCCGGTCGGGATGTGCGTGAGGCGCACCGCCGAATAGGTGGTGTTGACGCTCTGCCCGCCGGGCCCGCTCGAGCAGAAGAGGTCGATGCGAAGGTCCTTCGGGTCGATCTGGATGTCGATCTCCTCGGCTTCGGGCAGCACGGCGACGGTGGCCGTCGACGTGTGGATGCGGCCGCTCGCCTCGGTGGCGGGCACGCGCTGCACGCGGTGCACGCCGCTCTCGTACTTGAGGCGGCTGTAGACGCGCTTGCCCTCGATCGAGGCGATGACCTCCTTGATGCCGCCCATCGTGCCCTCGCTCTGGGAGAGCAACTCGACCTTCCAGCGCTGCCGCTCGGCGAACCGCGAGTACATCCGGAAGAGATCCGCGGCAAACAGGCCCGCCTCGTCGCCGCCGGTCCCGGCGCGAATCTCGAGGACGACGCTCTTCTCGTCGTTCGGGTCCCGGGGGAGGAGCAGCCGCTTGACGTCCTGGAGGAGCGTGTCGGCGCGCGGCTCGAGATCGGCGATCTCGGCGCTGGCGAGCTCGCGCATCTCCGCATCGCCCGACGCGGCGAGGTCGCGGGCTTCGGCCAGGCCTTCGAGCACCGTCCGGTACTCGCGCGCCCGCTCGACGAGCTCCTGGAGATCGGAGGCCGCCTTGGCCTGGGTCCGGTACTCGACCGGGTCGGCCTGGATCGCGGGGTCCGAGAGCCTCGCCATGATCTCGTCGTAGCGCGCCTCGACCGAAGCGAGCTTGTTCAGCAGTTCAGACATGATCGTCGACGCCCCCGGACACCGGAGGCAGGAACGCAATCTCGTCGCCGTCGGCGACGGGGGCCGACGGCTTCGCGTACTCGGCGTTGCGTGCCGCCGAGATGCTGCGCGTGTAGGCGACGAGCGACGGGAACTCGGCCGCGACCAGCTGCCAGACGGTCTCGATGGTCGCCCCGTCGGGCACCTCGCGGGCGAACTCGGCCGCGCCGGCCAGGTCACGCAGCCGCGCGAACAACCGCACCGTTACTCGCACGCCCGCCTCACCGCCTCGGCCAGCGCCCGCTCATCGTCGGGGTTGGCCGTGGCCCCTTCAATCCACACCTTGCCGCCCTCGAAGAACTCGTGCTTCCAGATGGGCGCAATCTGTTTGATGCGCTCGATGGCAAAACGGCACGCCGCGAACGCCTCGGCCCGGTGAGGCGAGGCGGCGGCGATGACCACGCTGGGTTCGCCGAGCTCGACACGGCCCGTCCGGTGGTGAATCGCCAGGTGGGCGGCCGGCCAGTGCCGGGCGGCTTCGCGCGCGATGCGGTCGAAGGCCCCGAGCGCCAGGGGTTCGTAGGCCTCGTACTCGAGCCAGGCCACCCGACGGCCCGCGTTGTCGCGCCGCACGAGGCCGACAAAGTGCACGACGGCTCCGTCCGCGCCTGGCCCCGCC
>JAHDVQ010000180.1:2554-7180 GCA_023384595.1 Vicinamibacteraceae bacterium
GCCTCGGCTATTGCGTTGGCTGGTCCGCTCTTCTAGCCTGAACCCGGCAAAGGAGCTTGCATGGCACTCGACAGGCGATCGTTTCTCAAGGCATCGGCAGCGGCGGGATGCGTCGTGGGATGGCAGAACGTCGTCGGCTCGTCTCCGGCGCAGACGGCATCGACGGCGCCGCGCACGCTTCCGGCCGCGCAGGCCCGGGCCGAGCAGCGTCGCCCGTCGACATCCCTGCGCATCCTCATCCTCGGCGGCACGGGCTTCATCGGTCCGCACCAGGTCGAGTACGCACTCGCGCGCGGCCATCAGGTCACGCTCTTCAACCGAGGCAAGACCAACCCGTCGCTCTTCCCGTCGGTCGAGAAGCTGCAGGGCGACCGCAATGCCTCCGACGGCTATGCCGCGCTCGCCGGGCGGCGGTGGGACGTCGTCATCGACAACCCGGCGCAGCTCCCCCGGTGGGTGCGCGAGGCGGGGGCCGCGCTGCGCGAGTCGACGGATCGCTACGTGTTCGTCTCGACGCTCTCGGTCTTCGCGAACCGCCGCGCCATCGGGATGACCGAGGATGGTCCGCTGCACGCTCCGGGCGACCCCGACGCGACGACGGTGGGCAACCAGTACGGACCGCTGAAGGTGCGGTGCGAGATGGAGGCGCGCGATGCCTTCGGCGACCGTGCCCTCATCCTCCGTCCCGGCCTGATCGTCGGGCCCGGCGATTTGACCGACCGCTTCTCGTACTGGCCCGTGCGCATCGAGCGCGGCGGCGAGGTGCTCGCGCCGGGCACGCCCGACGACCCTGTGGCCTTCATCGACGCCCGCGACTTCACCGAGTTCCTGGTGCGGCTCTGCGAGCAGGGCGCCAGCGGCGTTTACAACTGCGTGGGGCCGCGGCCCGGCCTCACCATGGCCGGCATGCTCCACGGCATTCAGGCCGTGACCACCAGCGATGCGCGCTACACGTGGGTGGACGCGGACTTCCTGCTCGAGCGCAAGCTCCGCCCCTATCGCGACCTGCCCGTGTGGATGCCGCCGCGCGGCGACAGCGCCGGCTGGGCACGCATGGACTGCAGCAAGGCCATCGCCGCGGGCTTGACGTTCAGGACACTCGCCGATACGGCACAGGCGACGCTCGACTACTACCACGCCCAGCCCGCCGGGCGGCAGGCGACGCTCAGGGCAGGCCTCACGCCAGAGCAGGAACGCGAGGTGCTCGCCGCCTGGCACGCTCAGCGACGCGGCTAGCGGATCAGGCGATCGGCGGATCGGCGGATCAGCGGCCCCCGATCCCCCTCCAGAAGTGCCCGACGGGCCCGTGGCCGCGTCCGATGTCGAGGCCGTGCTCGATGGCGCCCTGCACGTAGGCTTTGGCGGCACGCACGGCCTCGGGGAGCGGTTGGTCGAGCGCCAGGCCGGCGGCCACCGCCGACGCAAAGGTGCAGCCCGTGCCGTGCGTGTGGCGCGAGGCGATGCGCGGCGCGCTGAACCGCTCGACGCCGCGCGAGGTGACGAGCAGGTCCACGACCTCCGGGCCGGCCAGGTGCCCGCCCTTCATCACCACCGCGCCGGGACCGAGATCGAGGATGGCGCGCGCCGCCTCGAGCGCCTCGTCGAGCGTCGTCACCCGGCGTCCCGAGAGCACCTCGGCCTCGGGCACGTTCGGGGTGACGACGAGGGCGCGCGGGAGCAGTTCGCGGCGCACGGCGCCCACCGCGTCCTCGTCGAGCAGCGTGTCGCCGCTCTTGGCCACCATCACGGGATCGACGACGACGCGCGGGAGGTCGAGCGCGAGGATGGCCGCCGCCACGGCCTCGACGATGGCGGCATTGGCGAGCATGCCCGTCTTCACGGCGCCGAGCTCGATGTCCGAGGCCACGGCCTCGATCTGGGCGGTGACGAAGTCGGCCTCGAGCGCCACGACGCCGGTGACCCCCGTCGTGTTCTGGGCCGTGATGGCGGTAATCGCGCTCGTTCCGTAGACGCCGAAGGCCGCGAACGTCTTCAGATCCGCCTGGATGCCCGCTCCGCCACCCGAGTCGGATCCGGCAATGGTGAGCGCGGCCCTGATGAGCGAGTGTGCCGTCATGATGTCTCTCCCGTGACCCGGAGGCTGCCTGCGTCGCAGCCGAGCAGCCGCGCGCGCTCTTCGTTCCACCAGCGGTCGAACCTCGGGGTGGCCCAGACGACCCACGGCACGAGGACGGCCCCGGCGAGGAGGTCCACGACGTAATGGTGCCGCAAGTACACCGTCGAGACGAGCAGCCCCGTGACGACGAAGACGAGCACCGGGACGTACCAGCGACAGTGGCGCCAGGCGTAGTAGATGGTGGCGAGGCTCACCCCGGCGTGCAGGCTCGGGAACGCCGCCCGCGAGGCGTGGTTCGGCATCATCTCGATGAGCGCCCGCTGGAAGTCCATGATGAGCCCGCCGCGGAGCGTCACCGTGAACATCCCGAGCGACTCGAGGTAGAGCCGCGGCGGCGCGGCCGGGAAGAGCAGGTAGAGCAGATAGCCGGTGTAGAAGCAGAGGATGATGCCCAGCGCCACTTCCTTCGCGGCGCGGTAGCGGCCGAGCAGCCAGAGCAGGATGACGAGCGAGGGCGCAATCAGGAAGAAGCTCGAATAGAAGGTCGAGAAGATCTCGGTGCGCCGGGGCGTGATGAACTGCTCGGCCCACACGACGGGCTGCCCGCCGAAGATGAACGCCTCGACGGCCACGAGCGCGGCGTGGATGTCGTGCGGGTTCACGAAGCGGACCGTGTCGTGCAGGTTCGTGTAGACGGCGATGCACAGGATGAACGGCAGCACCGTGCGGTAGAAGTCCAGGAACCAGCCGGCCCACGTCTCGAGGCCGTAACGGCGGCGGTAGCGTTCGGCGAGCGGCAGCGTCGCCGCCAGCAGCACTGCGAGGGCGAGCCGCAGCAGTCCGCCCTCGATGCGGCGCGACGAGATACCGGCGTCGGCCAGCTGCATGTTCGCCCACACCGTGACGATGCTCGACGGCACGAAGCCCACGAGGAAGAGCGCCTCCTCCGGCCTGAGCGAGCGGAAGGCGCGCCACAGCCGGACGGGCCACGCCCCGGCGCGGCGCGCCGCGACGACCGGCGCCTCGCGCGCGCTCATCGAGACGACGAGTCCGCGCCCGCCCGCTTGCCGAAGATGAGCAGGTACTGGAAGGGCAGGAAGCGTTCGTGGGACAGCAGCACGAGGCCGGCGCGCTCGGCGTCGCGCACGATCTCGCCCGGCTCCATCCGCTCCTCGAGCGGCGGCCCCGGCCCTCCACCGTCCTGCTTGAAGTCCACGATGCCGAGCCGTCCCGTGGGCTTGAGCGCGCGGGCGATGCTGCCGAGCAGCGCCACGCGGTCCTGCACCTCGTGGTAGGCGTCGACGATGAGCACGGCGTCGACGGCATCGGCCGGCAGCTTCGCGTCGGCGTCGGTGCCGAGCACGGTCCGCACGTTCTGCAGGCCTTCGCGCTGCACGCGGCGGTCGATGGCCTCGATCATCTGCGTCTGCACGTCCTCGGCGTAGACGAGGCCGCGCGGGCCGACGCGCCGCGCCAGGCGGATGGTGAACCACCCGCCGCCGGCGCCGATGTCGGCGACGACCGACCCGTCGGCAATGCCCAGCGCGTCCATGATCTGGCCGGGCTGCTGCCAGCGGTCACGGTCCGGGCCCTCGAGCAGGCCGAGATCCTCGGGAGGGAAGAGGCGGCCGTGGACGCGCTCCTGGCCCGCGGCGGCCGGCGCCCACGGCAGGGCGGCGGCCAGGACGCTCAGCGCCAGCGCGGCCGCGGACAGCCGCGCCGGGCCCCCCCGCGCGGGCCCCAGGATCGTGCGCGCCCTCGCAGTCGGGCCGTGCCTCATACGTGCCGGATTATACTCTCCGCATGTTACCCGCCTTCTTCGACTCCATCCTCGACCTCATCACGAAAACCTCCACGGAGCTGCCTCCCGACGTGCGCCGCGCGATGAAGCAGGCGACGGGCCTCGAGGCGCCCGGCACCAGCGCCAGTCAGGCCATGGCCATCATCGCGGAGAACATCGACCAGGCCGCCGACGACGAGGGCGCGATCTGCCAGGACACCGGCATGCCGACCTTCGAGATCACGACGCCCATCGGCGCCAACCAGGTGTGGATGGCCGAGCGCATCCGCGAGGCGGTGGCCGAGGCCACGCGCCGGGGCAAGCTGCGTCCCAACTCGGTGGACTCGATCACGGGGAAGAACTCCGGGACGAACCTCGGGCCCGGCACGCCGATCCTGCACTTCCATCAGTGGGAGCGCGACGACATCGACGTGCGCCTCATCCTCAAGGGCGGCGGCTGCGAGAACACCAATATCCAGTACGCCCTGCCGATGGAGCTGCCGCACCTGGGCCGGGCCGACAGGAACCTCGACGGCGTGCGCAAGTGCATCCTGCACGCGGTGTGGCAGGCGCAAGGCAAGGGGTGCGCGCCGGGCGCGCTCGGCGTCGCCATCGGCGGCGACCGCACCTCGGGCTACGCCCACGCGAAGGCGCAGTTGTTCCGCACGCTGGACGACGTCAACCCCGATCCCCGCCTGGCCGAGCTCGAAGCCCAGGTCATGACGACGGCCAACACCCTCGGCGTCGGACCCATGGGGTTTGGCGGCGG
>JAHDVQ010000481.1 GCA_023384595.1 Vicinamibacteraceae bacterium
CGGTGGGCGAGGTCGTCTGGGAAACCCGACGGGCCATCTACCGGAGACCGCCGCGCATGCTGCTCATCGTCGGATCGATCATCGTCACGATCTCGGTCGTCGGGGGTTATCTGATGGCCGGTGGGTCGCTGCTCGTGCTGCTTCAGCCCGCCGAACTCGTCATCATCGGCGGGGCGGCGCTGGGCGCTCTGGTCATCGGGACGCCGGTGCCGGTGCTGAAGGCGCTCGGGGGGCAGTTCTCGCGCTTCTTCAAGGCGCGGTCCGGCAAGGAGGACTACCTCGAATTGCTCGGCATGATGTACCAGATGTTCAAGGTCACGCAGCAGGCGGGCGTGATGGCCCTCGAGAGCCACGTCGAGGACGCCTCGAAGAGCCCGATCATGTCGAAGTACCCCAAGTTCCTGGCCAACCATCACGCGGTGCACTTCCTGACGGACTCAATCAAGGTCATCATCCTCGGCGGCATCGCCCCGCACGACCTCGAGGCCCTGATGGACGAAGACCTCCACGTGCACCACGAGGAGGCGATCAAGCCAGCCATGACGCTGACCAAGACGAGCGACGCCCTGCCCGGCCTCGGCATCGTCGCGGCCGTCCTCGGCATCGTGGTGACGATGCAGGCAATCGACGGCCCGCCGCAGGTGATCGGGCAGAAGGTGGCCGCCGCGCTCGTGGGGACGTTCCTCGGCATCCTGGCCTGCTATGGATTCGTCGGTCCCGCCGCGACGAGCCTCGAGCACATCGTCAACGACGAAGCGTACTACCTCGTGTGCATCAAGACGGGTCTTCTGGCGGTCTACAAGGGCTTCCCGCCGGCGATCGCCGTCGAGTTCGCGCGCCGCGTGCTGCCCGGCGAGGTGCGCCCGTCGTTTGACGAGACCGAGCAGTACTGCAAGGCGGTCGGCAAACAGGACGCGGGGCAGCCGGCGGTGGCCGCCTGAGGCGACGCCGGGCCTGAACGAGGGACAGCGCGGTGAAGAACCCGTCGGTCGTCATCATCAAGAAGCCACGTCGCGCGGGGCACCACGGCCACCACGGCGGCGCGTGGAAGGTGGCCTACGCCGACTTCGTC
>JAHDVQ010000482.1 GCA_023384595.1 Vicinamibacteraceae bacterium
CCACGATCGGCACGCGGCTCCTCCGCGGGCGCGTCTTCGACGATGCCGAGGAGCGCCGCGGTGAGCCGGTGATGGTCGTGAACGAGGCGTTCGCCGCGCGCTTCTTCCCGGGGCGAGACGCACTCGACGAGGTCGTTCGCATCGGCGGGCCGACGGGCACCGACCATCGCATCGTCGGCATCGTCCAGAACGCCGTGATCAACAGCATCGGCGAGCCGCCGGAACCCTACATGTACACGCCGTTCTGGCGCGGCGAGTACGGAGAGTTCACGTTGTTCGTCGACGCGCTACCCGATCCCGCCGCGCACGCAGCCGCCGTGCGCGACCGGCTGAAG
Source organism: Vicinamibacteraceae bacterium (assembly GCA_023384595.1). Lineage (GTDB taxonomy): Bacteria > Acidobacteriota > Vicinamibacteria > Vicinamibacterales > JAFNAJ01 > JAHDVQ01. The sequence goes on from JAHDVQ010000482.1 coordinate 336, forward strand.
GCCATCGACCCGCAGCTCGACCCGCGTCAGGTGGTGACGCTGGGGCAGTACATCGAGTACTCGGCGAGCCGGTACCGCGCGACGGCGGCGCTCGCGGCAGGACTCGGCCTCCTTGGGCTGGTGCTGACCGTCATCGGCGTGTACGGCGTGATGGCCTACCAGACCACGAGGCGCGCGAAGGAAATGGCGGTCCGGCTCGCGATTGGCGCGCCGCGCGCGTCGGTGGTGCGGCTCGTCGTCGGCGAAGGCACGCGGCTCGCGCTCGCGGGCGTCGCGCTCGGCGTCCCGGCAGCGCTCGCGACGACGCGGCTGATGGCGTCGCTGCTCTTCGGCACCGGTCCGTGGGATCCGCTGGCCTTCGTCGGCTCGGTCGTCACGCTCATCGTGGCGGTGGCCGCGGCGACGTTCGTACCCGCGTGGCGATCGAGCCGCACGAGCCTGCTCGCCGGGTTGCGCGACGGGTGAGGCGGCGCGGGCCGGCCGACTGGAGGCGACGGGCCAGACTGTCGGCCACAGGTCGCGATGCCGTCTCACCGAACGTAGACGTGCACTGCGCTTGCACTACAATGCAGTCAGCCTGGAGTGCATGCTCATGCAGGATCAACTCACCGTGCGGCTGCCCGAGGACTTGAGCCGGGCCCTCAAGGCCGCTTCTCGGCGGATGCAACGCAAGAGCTCGGAGATCGTGAGGCTCGCGCTTCGGGAGTTCCTCGGGGCGTCGCCCGCCTCGCGCG
>JAHDVQ010000483.1 GCA_023384595.1 Vicinamibacteraceae bacterium
CCACGATCGGCACGCGGCTCCTCCGCGGGCGCGTCTTCGACGATGCCGAGGAGCGGCGCGGCGAGCCGGTGGTCGTGGTGAACGAGGCGTTCGCGGCGCGGTTCTTCCCCGGCCGCAACGCGCTCGACGAGGTCGTTCGCGTGGGTGGGCCGTCGGGCGCCGACCATCGCATCGTCGGCATCGTCCAGAACGCCGTGATCAACAGCATCGGTGAGCCGCCCGAGCCCTACATGTACACGCCGTTCTGGCGCGGCGAGTACGGCGAGTTCACGTTGTTCGTCGACGCGCCGCCCGATCCCACCACGCTCGCGGCCGCCGTGCGCGACCGGCTGAAGGCCATCGACACGCAGCTCGACCCGCGTCAGGTGGTGACGATGGGGCAGTACATCGAGTACTCGGCGAGCCGGTACCGCGCGACGGCAGCGCTCGCGGCAGGACTCGGCCTCCTTGGGCTGTTGCTGACGGTCATCGGCGTGTACGGCGTGATGGCCTACCAGACCACGAGGCGCGCGAAGGAAATGGCGGTCCGGCTCGCCATTGGCGCGCCGCGCGCGTCGGTGGTGCGGCTGGTCGTTGGCGAAGGCACGCGGCTCGCGCTCGTGGGTGTCGTCCTCGGCGTCCCGGCAGCGCTCGCGACGACACGGCTGATGGCGTCGCTGCTCTTCGGGACCGGTCCGTGGGATCCGCTGGCGTTTGTCGGCTCGGCCGTCACGCTCATCGTGGCGGTGGCGGCGGCGACGTTCGTACCCGCGTGGCGATCGAGCCGTGTGAATTTGCTCGCCGGGTTGCGCGACGGGTGAGGCGGCGCGGGCCGGCCGACCGGAGGCGACGGGCCAGACTGTCGGCGACGGGTCGCGCGATGCTGTCGCGCCGAATGCCGACGATGCACTGCGGTTGCACTACGATGCAGTCTGGAGTGCATGCTCATGCGGGATCAACTCACCGTGCGGCTGCCCGAGGACCTGAGCCAGGCCCTCAAGGCCGCCTCCCGTCGGATGCAACGCAAGAGCTCCGAGATCGTGAGGCTCGCGCTTCGGGAGTTCCTCGGGGCGTCGCCCGCCTCGCGCG
>JAHDVQ010000181.1 GCA_023384595.1 Vicinamibacteraceae bacterium
AGGCCCAAGGCCCAAGGCCCAAGGCCCAAGGCCCAAGGCCCAAGGCCCAAGGCCTCCTGTGTCAGTTCCTCAGCGGCTTCCCCGTCTTGAGCATGTGCTGGATACGCTCCTGCGTCTTGCGTTCACCGCACAGGCTCAGGAAGGCCTCGCGCTCGAGATCCAGCAGGTACTGCTCGGTCACGAACGCGGGGTGCGGCAGCGCGCCGCCGCTCATGATGTGGGCCAGCCTGGTGCCAATCAGCTTGTCGTGGTCGCTGATGTGGCCGCCCCGCCACGCCATGTGAATGCCGAGGCTCAACGCCGAGAACACGCTCTCGCCGCCCACGGCGATGGCCGTCCGCGGCGCGGGCCGCTGGTAGTCGCGCGCCCGCGACAGCGCGAGCGCCTTGGCGTCGGCGATGACGCGGTCGCGATTCATCGAGATGCGGTCGGCGGGACGCAGCAGGCCCGCCCGCTGCGCGTCGGCCGCGCTCGTGAACACCTTGCCGAAGCCGATGTACTCGAAGGCCTTCTGGATGCGCGGCACGAAGTCGATGGTGAGCGAGGTCACGCCCTCTGTCGCGCGCGCCGTCATCTCCTTGGTGCCGGCGCCGGCCGGGATGAGCCCGACGCCCACCTCCACGAGGCCCATGTAGGTCTCGGCGGCGGCCTGCACGCGGTCGGCGTGGAGGCACACCTCGCACCCGCCGCCGAGTGCCAGCCCCGCCGGCGCGGCCACGACCGGGACGTTCGCGTAGCGCAGCCCCATGGTCGCGTTCTGGAACGCGCGGATCATGAGGTCCACCTCGTCCCAGTTGCCCTCCTGCGCCTCGAGCAGCAGGAGCATGATGTTGGCCCCCACCGAGAAGTTCGGGGCGGTGTTGCCGACCACCAGCGCCTGGAAGTGCTGCTCGGCCTCTTTCACGCCGGCGTTCAACATGGCCAGCGTGTCGCCGCCGATGGCGTTCATCTTCGAGTGGAACTCGACGCAGAGCACGCCGTCGCCGAGGTCCACGAGGCTGGCGCCCGCGTTCTTCTTCACGATGCGGCCCGCGGCCCTGGCCGACTGCAGCACCACGAACTCGGGCGACTGCGCCGGCAGTTCGCCGTCGCGGAACCGGGTGCGGCCCGCGTCGAGCTGCTGCTGCACGAGCGGCGGCACCTCGGCGCCGGGCGCGGCCGCGAGCACCGCGTCGATGCCGATGGCATCCCACAGCTCGAAGGGCCCGATCTCCCAGCCGAAGCCCCAGCGCATCGCCCGATCGACGTCGTCGATCGAGTGCGCCACATCGCCGGCCACGCGCGCGGCGTAGAGGAGCTGGCCGGGGAGCGTGGCGCGCAGGAACTCGCCCACGCGATCCTTCCCGTGGAAGAGCGTCTTCACACGCTCGCGCACATCGTCGATGGCCTTGCCGGCCTCGAGCGAGGGGAACTTCGGCTTCTGCTGCGGCCGGTAGTCGAGCGTCGCCGCGTCGAGCGCGAGGATGTCGCTCTTCCCACCCGCGCCCTTCACGCGCTTGTAGAAGCCGGCGCCGGTCTTCTCGCCGATGGTGCCGCGCTCGATGAGCTGCTCGAGCAGCGGCGGCATCCTGAACGCGGTGCCCTGCTCGCCGTCGAGCCGCGCGTGCAGGTCCTTCACCACGTGCCCCACGATGTCGAGGCCCGCGATGTCGGCCGTGCGGAAGGTGGCGCTCTTCGGCCGGCCGAGCGCCGGCCCGGTGATGGCGTCGACTTCCTCGAGCGTGTAGCCCCCTGAGGCCACGGCCTCGATGACGCGCAGGATGCCGTAGATGCCGATGTGGTTCGCGATGAAGCCCGGCGTGTCCTTCGCGACGACCACGCCCTTGCCGAGGTGCACGTCGACGAAGGACGACAGCCGCTCGACCACCGCCGGATCCGTCTCGGGCGTCGGGATGATCTCGACCAGCTTCAGGTAGCGCGGCGGGTTGAAGAAGTGCGTGCCCAGCCAGTGGCGGCGGAAGTCGTCGGATCGGCCCTCGGCGATGGCCGCCACGGGAATGCCCGAGGTGTTCGAGCTGACGATCGATCCGGGCGCGCGCGCCGCGTCGACCCGCTCGAGGAGCTGGCGCTTGATGTCGAGCCGCTCGACGACGGCTTCGATGATCCAGTCGCAGCCTTTCAGCCGGGTGAGACCGTTGTCGAAGCTGTCGGTCGTGACGAGCGTGACCGCGTCGGCGGTGAAGAACGGGTCGGGCTTGAGCTTCTTCGCGCGCGCGAGACCGTCGCGCGCGATCTCCGCCGTGAGGTCGAGCAGGAGGACGGGCACCCCGGCATTGGCCAGGTGCGCGGCAATCTGGGCGCCCATCGTGCCGGCGCCGAGCACAGCAACGGATCGCATTAGCGCTTTACTCCGTGAAGAAAGATGTCGACGACCGCGGCGGCCTCTTCGGTGAGCCGGTAGCGGCGCTTGCTGAGGATCCAGTTCGTGGTGAGCTCGTCGAGGGCCCCGAAGAAGACCTTCGCGGCCACCGTGGGGTTCAGCTCCCGGCGCAGCAGCCCGCGCACCTGGCCGTCGGCGATGACGTCGCGGATGATGCCGAGGTACTCGCGGAGGGCCGTCGAGGAGAACTGCTGCATGAACTTGGTCGACTGGCGCAGCTCCACCTGGAAGACCACCGCGAGATCGCGATCGCGGCCCATGCGCTCGAAGTGGAGCTCGGCGATGCGGGCAAGGCGCGCGACCGGGTCGTCGACGCCCTCGAGCGCGGCGCGGCCCTGTTCGATGGCCTCGCGCATGGTGCGCTCGAAGATCGAGAAGAGCAGGTCGTCCTTGCTGCGGAAGTAGAGGTAGACGGTGCCTGCGGCGACACCAGCCGCGCGGGCGACATCGGCCACCTGGGCGTTGAAGAACCCCCGTTCGGCGAAGACTTCGGTGGCGGCCCTCAGGATGAGGGCGTGCTTGTCGCCGCGGCTGCTCGCGGGCGCACGACGCTCGGGCTCACGGATACCGGCCGCGGGGGGACGCCGCGTCACGGCCCGCGCTGGACGGGGAGCGGGTCGGGGTGTCGAGCGAATGGGCATGGCCGCGAATCTCGACGGGAGCCGGACACGAACTGAATGACCGTTCATTCAGATCTACCGCCGGCGCCTCGCCCTGTCAAGCCCTATCCAGTTCCCGGACCAGGACCCCTGCCTCCCGGGGCCGTTATGATCCGCCCATGCCTACGCTCATCGCCCATCCCACCGTCATCGAAGCCGCCGGCAATAAGCCAAAGCTCATCCGCGAATACGTCGGGCGAGTCAACTCGAGGACCCCCGGCGTATCGGTGGCCCACATGACCAGCCCTGGCGGCTGGATCGAGCCAGGTCAGACGCCAGATTTCGAGGAGTACACCCTGGTGCTACGGGGAATGCTGCGGGTGACGTGGCGCGAGGGCACCCTCGACGTCCATGCGGGGCAGGCCGTCATCGCCCACCAGAACGAGTGGGTCCAATACAGCACGCCCGAGCCCGAGGGGGCCGAGTACGTGGCGGTCTGCGTGCCGGCTTTCGCGCCCGACATCGTGCACAGGGACAGCGAGTAGCCCGGAGCCTGGAGCCTGGAGCCCGAAGCCCGGAGCCCGGAGCCTGGAGCCTGGAGCCTATTTCCTGAGTCGTTCGAGAAACGCCCTGGCCTGCGTGGCGTCGGGCGTCTCGGGCGCGAGCGCGAGCACGCGCTCGAAATGCTGGATGGCCGTGGCGGAGTCGCCGCGGTTCACCGCCACCACCCCCAGCCGCAGGTGTGGACGCGCCCAGGTAGGGTCGGCCTCCGACGCGCGCATGTACCAGGCCGTCGCCTCCTCGCCGCGCCCCTTCGCGAACTTGACCTCTCCGAGGGCGTAGAACACCTCCCGGCCGGCGCCATGCTGCTCGGCCGCCGCGGTCAGCGTGGACTCGGCGGCATCGAGCTCACCCCGATCCATCTGCGTCAGGCCGATCTCGACGATGGCCCGTTCGTTGGTGGGATCGGCGGCGAGCACCTCGCGGAAGGCCGCCATGGCGCGGTCGTAGTCGTGCTTCAGGCGGTACGCCCGTCCGATCTGCAGGTTGATCACATCGAGCGTCGGCGAGATCTTCAGGATCCCGCCGTAGGCGTCGATGGCCTCGTCGTACTTCCCGGCGTCGAAGAGCGCGTCGGCCCTGGCCAGCTCGGCCTGGAGCGCCCGCGTGGTCGGGCCCGCCAGCGCACCGGTCACCTGGGCTCGCACCAGGCGGAACTCCATGGGCGAGTTCGCGCCGATCGTCTGGATGCGGCCCGATCCGGTGGCCGGCTCGTACCCGGGCGCCGAGGCGCGAAACGTCCACAGCCCGGCCGTGAGGCCGATCATACCGAAGCGTCCCTTGTCGTCGGTGGTGGCGCTGAACGACGCCGGCGTGGCCTCGGGGTTCTCGGCCACGATGGTGGCGCCCTTGATGGGCCGCCCGCCCGCGTCGCGCACGAAGCCGGTCACACGTCCCGTCTGCGCGGCGGTCTCCGCCGTCCCGAGCACGGCCATCAGGGCCACGAACACCCAGCGGGCCCGCCGGCCCGCCCCTCGAGTCACCCTGCGCATGTGCCCTCCTGCCGGGGGTGGAGAACGCGGCCAGTATAATCCACGCGACATCATGGCCTTCACACCCCTGCCTTACGCTTCGACCCTCGTCCGCTTCGTCATGGGCCCGCTGCTGGCCCTGCTGTGCACGACCCTCCCGGCGCTCGCGCAAACCGCGGCTCCGGGCGCACCGCCGGCGACGGCCGCCACGGCTGATCTGGTCGATCAGGACCGGCTCGCGCAGATCGACGCCCTCGTCGAGCAAGGCATCGCCGACGGCCGGATGCCGGGCGCCATCGTCGTGGTCGGGCATCGGGGCCGGGTGGTCTACCAGAAGACCTTCGGGCACCGGGCGCTCGAGCCGGCGCGGGAGCCGATGACGCTCGACACCATCTTCGACGCGGCATCGCTCACCAAGGTGGTGGCGACCACCAGCGCCCTGATGAAGCTGGTCGAGGAAGGGAAGGTCCGGCTGGCCGATCGGGTCGCCGTGTACATCCCCGAGTTCGCGAAGTACGGGAAGGGCGACGTCACGATCCGGCAGATGATGACGCACACCTCGGGGCTGAGGCCCGATCTCGATCTCTCGTTCGACTGGGTCGGCTACGACCGGGCGATCGAGCTGGCCTGCGAGGAGGTGCTGCTCGCGCCGCCCGACACGCGGTTCGTCTACAGCGACATCAACTACTTCCTGCTCGGCGAGGTCGTGCGCCGCGTGAGCGGCCGTCCGCTCGACGTCTACACGCGCGAGGAGATCTTCGTGCCGCTCGGCATGAAGGACTCGATGTTCAACCCGCCGGCGTCGCTTCGCCCGCGCATCGCGCCCACCGAGCGCTGCACGCCGTACGGCTGGCCGTGCGAAGGCCCGAACATGGAGATGCTCCGCGGGGTGGTGCACGATCCGACGGCCCGCCGCATGGCCGGCGTCGCCGGGCACGCCGGTCTCTTCACGACGGCGGCCGACCTGACGCGGTTCGCCAACTTCCTGCTCGGTCACCTCGACGCGCCGCGCGTGCTGAGTCCGCTCGCCATGGCGCGCATGACCACGCCCTCCTCGCCCCCGGCCGAGCGCCACCAGCGCGGTCTCGGATGGGACATGGACTCGAGCTACTCCGTCAATCGCGGCGATCTGCTGCCGCCCGGCTCGTTCGGCCACACGGGGTTCACCGGCACCGGTCTCTGGATCGACCCGACGACCGACACCTTCGTCGTGTTCCTCTCGAGCCGCCTGCACCCTGACGGGAAGGGCGACGTCGCGGCGCTGCGCGCCAGGGTGGCGACGGTGGCGGCCAGCGCGCTCGTCGACGTCCCCAGGCGGCCGGCGCCGGCCAACTTCGGCGGGCACCAGTGGGTCCCTGCCGGCACGGTCCCCGCCCTCCAGGACGCGCCAGCCGGGGGCCGCCGGCAGGGTCCGCGCACGAGCGGCGAGGTGCTGACGGGCATCGACGTCCTGCGTGCCGAAGGCTTCGCCCGCCTCAAGGGCAAGCGCGTGGGCCTCGTCACCAATCACACGGGACGCGCGAAGGACGGCACGCCCACCATCGATCTCATTCACAAGGCGCCCGACGTCACGCTGGTCGCGCTCTTCAGTCCCGAGCACGGCATCCGCGGCATCCTCGACGAGTCGGTGCCCTCGTCGACCGACGAGCGCACGGGCCTGCCCATCCACTCCCTCTACGGCGACACGCGCCGGCCGACCGACGCGATGCTCGAGGGCATCGACACGATGGTCGTCGACCTGCAGGACATCGGCACGCGCTTCTACACCTACCACGCCACCATGGCCTACGTGATGGAGGAGGCGGCCAGGCGCAAGATCGCCGTCGTCGTGCTCGATCGGCCCAACCCGATCAACGGGTGGCAGATCGAGGGCCCGGCGCTCGACGAGGAGTACCTCGGGTTCATCGGCTACTACCCCATGCCGACGCGGCACGGCATGACGCTCGGCGAGCTGGCGCAACTCTTCAACGCCGAAAAGCAGATCGGCGCGGATCTCACCGTGGTGGCCGTGCAGGGCTGGACGCGCGATCAGTGGTTCGACCAGACCGGACTACCCTGGGTGAACCCCTCGCCCAACATGCGGAACCTGATTCAGGCGACGCTGTATCCCGGGGTGGGCAGCGTGGAGTATGCCAACCTGTCGGTGGGCCGCGGCACCGAGACGCCCTTCGAGCAGATTGGGGCGCCGTGGATCGACGGCGTGCGCCTGGCCGCCGAGCTGAACGCCAGGAAGCTGCCCGGCGTCAGCTTCTATCCCGTGCGGTTCACGCCCGCCTCGAGCAAGTACAAGGACGAGGAGTGCGGCGGCGTGTTCATGCTCGTCACCGACCGGCAGGCGCTGCGCCCGGCGCGTCTGGGGCTCGAGATCATCAGCGTGCTCGCGCGCCTCTATCCCGACCAGCTCGATCTGGGGCGCACCGATCGGCTCGTGGGCTCGAAGGCGGCGCTCGTGCGGGCCCGTGCGGGCGATGCTCCCGAGGCCATCACGTCGGCGTGGACCGGAGCCGAGGCGCGCTGGCGGCTGATCAGGGGGAAGTATTTGATCTACCGGTGAATTGGGCCTTGGGCCTTGGGCCTTGGGCCT
>JAHDVQ010000182.1:0-1649 GCA_023384595.1 Vicinamibacteraceae bacterium
GGCCTACTGGCCCGGCCCCTGCTGCGAAACCCGCATGATGTAGTTCATGAGATCGCGAGTGCGTGCGGCCTCGGCCTCCGATCGCCCCTCGACGCGTCCGAGTCCCTGTTGAATTCGCAGGAGATCTGAGCGGCGCGCCAGATCGAAATCACGCGTGACCTCGGCCACCCTGAGCGCGAGGTTGCGCTGTTGCCGCACCTCGCTCTCGTCGATCATCGTCTGGATCTGGCGCCGCATCTCGGGCGTGAGGGCGACGAGCAGCGGGCCGCTGCTGCGCGTGGTGGTGCCGGTGTCGCCGGCGCGCGCCAGCACCGCATCGCGCGTGGCGAGTTCCTCGCGCAGGCGCAACTCGAGGGCCGCCAGCTCGGCGCGCCACGCGGCCTCGCCCGGGAAGGCGGCTGTGTCGGAGACGGCGAGCGCCGCCGGGGCGGCAACCGAGGATGGGGCGTCGAGCGGCAAGGACGCGTCGCCTCGCGTGGACGCGGCTGTCGTCGAGGCAGGTTCGGCGGCCGCGCCGCCGGGTGTCTGGCCGCGCGCGGCGAGACCTGCCGCATCGCCCGTGGAGGACGCGCCCCATCCGGTGCGCAGGGTCCAGCCCGCCGCGTCGTGGCGCACTTCGATGCGCGCCAGGCCGGCGGCGAAGCCGACGACCAGCATGGCGGCGGCGGCCAGGCCGAAGGCCGGCGTGCGGATCCAGGCCCACGGACTCGGGGGCGGCACGTCGGCGACCAGCCGTACCGGGACGCTCGGCTCCGGGGCCTGCCAGAACGTGAGGTCGGCCCTCACGCGCGTGAGGGCATCCAGTTCGTCACGGCACGCGGCGCAGCCGGCCAGGTGCGTCTCGAACCGCTCCCGCTCGGCGGGCGTCGCCTCGTCGTAGAGGCACGCGACGAGCGTGTCCTTGTCGGGACAGATGGTGGTGGTCGTCATGGCGTGTCCGGAATGGGACGGCCGATCCGCGCGGCGTCGAAGTTGACCACGCGGGCGCCGGTGACGCCCTGGCGCTCCAGCTCGCGCCGCAGGACGACGAGTCCCTGATACAAACGGGTCTTCACGGTGCTCAGGGGGCAGTCGAGCGTGTCGGCGATCTCCTGGAAGGTCAGCCCCTGGTATTCCTTGAGGATGATGGCGGTGCGCTGCTCCTCCGAGAGCTTCGTCATCGCCCGGTGTACGCGCTCGCTCATTTCGTTCCGGCTCACGAGGTCTTCGATGGTTTCGACCGGGCCCTGCTCGGCCGCCATCTCGATGACGTCGAGCCCCTCGGGCGCCTGGTAGACCGGGGTGCGGCGATCCTTCCGCATCCAGTCGCGGCACAGGTTCAGCGCGATCCGGTACAGCCACGACGAGAACTTCGCCTGGCCCTTGAACCCGCCAATCGATCGGTAGGCGCGCAGGAAGGTTTCCTGGCACACGTCGCGCGCATCCTCTTCGCGCCCGAGCGTGCGGTACGCGAGAGCGTAGATGGGCCGTTCCCAGCGACGCACGAGCTCGTTGAAGCTCTCGAGATCGCCGCCGATCGACCGGGCGACCAGTTCCTCGTCGGTTGACTGCATCCGGATGCGCGCGCGCACGAAGCGGCGGGCCCGGCCGCCCGTCCGCCTCTTTCACTCAGGTTAGACGATGCGGCGCCGGATTCAGCCGAGGCGAAG
>JAHDVQ010000182.1:1749-4055 GCA_023384595.1 Vicinamibacteraceae bacterium
CTCCCGCAGCTCAGCGCCGCCGGAAGTACGTCGAGAAGCGGCCGGGAGCATCCTCCACGACGTGCACAGCGTATCCCTCCTGGCCCAGCGCGTCGATGAGCGGCACCGGACGGAACGTCGAGACAATGCAGAGGACACGGCCGGGCGCCATCGCGGCGAGGCGCTGGCGCACGACGCCGAGTGGGTGCGTGCCCGCGGCGAGCATCGCGTCGGCGTCGATGGGCGGGTCGATGGCCGCGTCGACGAGCCAGTCCGGCCGCCTCCCCGCATCGGGGCCCGCGTCGCCGGGCACCGCGGTTCCAGCTCTGTCCCCCACGCCGCCCGTGAGTGGCGGCGTCGCCACGGCATCGTCCACGGGCTGCCCGGCCGCCGCGCGGAGCGTGCGCACCAGCTCGCGCACGTCGAGGCCGCCGATGCGCGCGGCCTGGTGCAGCGTCGCGACGCGGGCCACCGTGCGTCGCAGGATCGGATTGCGCAGCTTCGAGAACTCGGGCGCGAGGCCGATGAGCGTCGCCTCGAGCGCGGGATAGGCGTCGAGCAGCTCGCCGACCTTCATCTCCGGAGTGATCGCGGGCGGTGGTCCGCCGCGTGGCTCGCCAGTCATCGTCCGCCTCCGTCGCCGGGGTGACGCAGAACGAGGCACGTGCCCGACTGCGCGGCCCCGGGTACGCAAAAACTGAAAATACTCCCGACCCCGTGTCAGGAAACCGGCACGTCGTACTCGAGGAGGCGGCGCTCGCCCGTCAGTGCGCGGAGGGCCGTCGCATCCTGCGTCACTTCCAGGCACCCCAGATACTTCCCCTCGTCAGAGCGCACCGCGAAGTACCGGATGTGCACGAAGCGCCCGTGAAACTCGATCCAGAACTCGGCCACGTCCTGCCGTCCCGCCCGGAAATCGTCGAGGATGCGGTCAACCGTCGACACGCTCCGCGGGGGATGACAGTGCTGGACCTGGCGCCCGATGACGGCGCGGCTCCTCGCAAACACGCGGTGCGGCCCCTCCGAATAGAACGCCACGCGGTCGTCGGCGTCGACGAACGTCAGGTCCACCGGGAGCGACTCGAAGATGCCGCGCAGCTGCTCGAACGTGAGGTGCCCGGTCGGGAACGTCATCGCGCGGCCCTGCGGCACCTCGACGGTCTCGGTCGGCTGCACCGCCGCCGGCGGCCGGTACTCGTCGCCCGGCTCGACGAGGCACCACCCGAGGCGCGGCGAGTCGGCCCAGATGCGCCCCCACTCCTCGCGCGTCAGCATGTCGAGCGCGAGCGGCAGCAGAATCTGCTCCTCCTTGTAGATCATCCCGTCGACGGCCTCGACGAGCTGCTCGCCCACCGTCTGCGCGACGAGCTTCCACTCGGCCGTGCTCACGCCGTCGGTCCGCAGCGCCGCCGCCAGGTCCTTCAGCAGCGCCCTCACCTCGTCGTCCTTGGCCCACATCACCTTCGAGGGCCCCGTGATGCCGTGCTGCTCGAGGAAGGTGAAGAGCAGCAACTCCTTGCGCTGGTAGTGCTTCTCGACGTCGAAGAGCGCGTTCACGTGGGCGCGGCACGCCTCCACGATCGGCGTCGCGTCTCCCTCGTCGGGCACCGCCGCGAGACGCGCGAACTCCTCGCGCAGGCGGCGCGTGACGTCGGCAATCGCGCGGTTCTCGCGCTGGAACGTGTCGACCGGATGGCCGGGGACGATCTTCGGCCGGATCTGCACTGGCGTCATCACGTCGCGGAGCACGTCGGCGTGGAGGTCGCACATCGATCGCACCTCCTCGACGGCCATGCCCTCGGCCATGAGCTGCTGCTCCATCGCGGCAATCTCGGCGTGATCGGTCTGCCCGACGATGGTGGCCAGCAGGGCGCGGACCTCGTCGGCCGGCTTGCCCTCGTGCAGGTGGCGGATGATGGTCTTGAGCTGCGTGATGCGCTGCTCGCGGTTGTTGATGATCTCGCTCATCGGAAGAGGACTCCTCCCTGGAAGTCTAGCCTCCCCTGAGGCGAGCGGGCATTGACACAGATCAGGCGGTGGGCGTTGGGCGGTGGGCGGTGGGCGGTGGCCTGCCCCAGACACGGCCGGACGTCGGATGCCGGACGCCGGCTACATCCACCAGGGCAGGACGACGTCGGCGCCCAGGGGGCCAGCCACCGCCAGTAACGCGAGCCAGGCGACGCCCGGCCGCGGCGGTCTCCCTGTCGCGTGCGACACCACGGCGACCGCCATGAGCGTGTTCGCCATCGAGAGGGCGACCCAGCGGCCGTAATCGTGCCCGACGGGAAGCAGGGCGAGAGGCGTGAGGGCCGCCACCAGCAGAAGGA
>JAHDVQ010000182.1:4155-5325 GCA_023384595.1 Vicinamibacteraceae bacterium
CCCACGTCACCGCCGCGAGCGCCGCCGCGCCGAGCATCGGCGCCATGGGCTTCGTCACATACCGCGACGCGGCGTAGGCCATGCTCTGCTCGAGCGTGCGGAAGGCCACAGCAATGGCGGTCGGGTCGCCGCCTCCCAGCCGGCCGCGGTTGGCAAGCATGGTCTTGAACTGGTCGAAGGTGAAGGTGTCCACGTTCCCGAAGCGCATCACGACAAGCCCCACCACGCCCGACGCGACGGTGATGACCACGGCGCGCGCGACGAGCCTCGCCCGCAGCTCCGGGCGGCTGGCCGCCACCAGCAGGAAGGCCGCGACGAGGAACGGCGCGCTCGTCACGACGAAGATCTCGTGCGAGAGCGTCGCGGTCACGACCAGCACGACATCCAGCAGCATCGCTTCGAAGCCGTTCTCCATCGTCAGCAGCATCACCATCGTTAGCGCTACGAGCGCGGCATCGAGGCGGCCGAAATCGTAGCCGGTCTGGAGGAACGCGGCGGGCGAGCACAGGAACGCCAGCATCAGCGGCGCCGTGGATGTCGAGATCGGACTGGTCCGGACAGGCGTGGCTTGGACAGGCGTGACCGCCATACGCCTGAAGAACGCCCACGAGGCGGCGCCGAGTGCCGCGGCCACGGCCCATCCCAGCCAGTACGCGGTCTTCGGCATCCGTGCGAGACCCAGGACGCGCAGCACCTCGCCGGGGAGGCCGCGCCGCACGAACTCGTGCTCGTAGTCGAACTGCAGCTGGTTCACGACGAACCAGCTCACCGGACGCGTGCGTTCCGCGATCGCGACGAGCCCGAGCGACGCCACGAGCCAGACCGACGCCGCGAGCCAGATCGGCCACCGCTCGAGCGCGATCCGAACGGGCGCACGCGGGACTTCAGCAGGATGCGGCACGCGCACCATGCTAGCCGATGCGTCTCGTCGCCTGGATGATGACTGAAAGCGACTACGCGCCGAGCGCGGTCACGGGCCGAGCGCGACCACGGGCCGAACGCGACCACGGGCCGAACGCGACCACGGACTCAGCGCTGCGAGCGTGAATGCGGTCGGGTGCCCTGGCCGCCTGGCGCGGCGGCTGCCGCGGCCCGGCGCTGCGAGGGCGGCAAGCGGCGGGCGGGTTCGGAGGCGCCCAGAATGTCGGAGGCACTCCGGGTGTCGGAGGC
>JAHDVQ010000182.1:5425-7094 GCA_023384595.1 Vicinamibacteraceae bacterium
GCGGTGTGGGCGGCGGCGCCATCGACGCGTCGAGTCCGCCGGCGTTCGCCCATCGCGCGACGTACTCGTCCGAGAGGCCGATGTCGTCGGTGAGCGCCCGGAGCAGCTCCTGCGCCGAGAGGTCCTTCACGACGATGCCTCGCGCGGTGCGCGTGTAGCGGGTGTGGCCGATGAACAGGACGAGTTCGTCGGACCGATTCCGCCTTGCGTAGAGCCGCTGGTTGAACGGACTCGTCTCGCGCGACCGCTCGTAGCGTTCACGGTAGGTGTCGTACGACGCGGGGTCGACCAGCAGCCGCAGCGGGATGTGCTCGACGTGGTTCGGCGTGTGCCACCACACGAGGTGCGTGCCGTCGACCGGTTCGATCTCGACGGGCCAGACGGGATCCTCGCCGATGAACGTGCTCCCATCGAGCGGCAGCGGCGTGCCGGAAAGGATCGAGGAATCGAGCAGCCAGTCGCCCGCATCGAGACGCGCCTTCGTGCTGGCGTGGCTGACGACGCCGAGATCGCGCATCGAGCCGGCGACGCGCCGCGCGCGGAAGCCCAATGCGCTGAGCAGCGCGAACATGGCGTTGGCCGAGGGCCAGCAGGTGCCGCCCGTGCCGTGATCGAGCCAGTGCTCGAGGAAGTCCGTCGCGTCAAGGCCCGGGAGCGGACGCGGGTCGCTGGTGAGGAGGGCCACGAGCTTGCGCGTATTGTCGAAGGGGATGTGCAGACCCCACGCACGATAGAGCGCGGCGAGTCCGTCGAGCGTGCGCGGCGTGGCCGGGGACCAGCCGAGGCGCTCGCAGACGCGGCGGACGAGCGCCGGCGCGAGTGGAGTGTCTACGGCCGGCTCGAGGGAACTCACGGGCAGATCAGACGAGGCGAGGGGGCGGGAGGTTCGCCAGACTGGAGCCTGGAGCTTGGAGCCTGGAGCTTGGAGCTTGGAGGTTGGAGCCTGGAGCCCTCCGCCCGATGCCAGACCGGATGCCGGACGCCGGATGCCAGACCAGATGCCGGACGCCGGACGCCGGACGCCGGCCCCCGGCACGAGTCCTGCTCTGACGACGATGTATGATGCCGGACATGCCGGTGGTGCCGCTGGGGAGGCCCGCGTCGTATGCGGATCTGCTCGAGGTGCCGGAGCACCTCGTCGCCGAGATTCTCGAGGGCGAGCTCTACACCTCGCCGCGTCCCGCGCCACGGCACGCGCAGGCACACTCCGCGCTGATGCGTCTGCTGGGGCCCGTTGACGATTTCGGCCGATCCGGCGGAGAACGCTGGTGGATTCTCACCGAGCCCGAATTGCACCTCGGGAACGACGTGCTCGTGCCCGACCTCGCCGGCTGGCGCCGGTCGCGACTGCCGCGGCTCCCTGAGACCGCGTATTTCCCGCTGGCCCCCGACTGGGTCTGCGAGGTGATCTCGCCGTCCACCGCGGCCATCGACCGTGGGCAGAAACTGCGCATCTACAGCCGCGAGCGTGTGGCACATTTGTGGATCGTGGATGCCCTCGCGCGCCGCATCGAAGTGCTGCACCACGATGGCGAGCGCCTCGTGCCGCTGACCTCGCACGACGGCGACGCCCCAGCGACGCTCCCGCCCTTCGAGGCCATCGCGCTCGAGACGGCACTGCTCTGGCAGGTGGAATAGGCGCTAGGCGCTGGGCGTTGGGCGCTAGGCG